>JBJTOM010000061.1:0-8693 GCA_046074585.1 Planctomycetota bacterium
GGTGGTGTCATAAGTTGTACAATAGTAGTATGTAAACCGTATGAGCCAACCGTGTAAAGAACCATGATAACAACAATACAGGCCGTAGTCATAAGAGGCTTGGTGTTCGGTGATGGTGCGTTCGACGAGTGCCGCATAGCGACTGACTTCTTCGTCAGAAACACTGCGGCGGAAGGCGCGGCGGAGAATGGGTTTGAGGACCTCAGCGGCGGCCTGTGCGGGAGCGATGGAATCGGAGGGTCGAACGGTGACGAACCGCCGATGGGTTTCGTGCCAGAATTCACCGCCCCCTTCCGGACCGATTACTTCAATTTTCCGGACGAACAGATTGCGGTCGCGGCGGCGTTCGGGCCCTTCGGGATTGTAAAAATCGTTAAGAAATGCGGCGGCGATTTCGACTTCCCCGGCCTGCAGTTCCACAACAGCTGATGTGGATTTGGGCTTCATATGGCCGGGGACTTCGACTTCGGTGATGGTTTTGCGATCGACCATTACGGCCATGCGGGCTGGTTCTTCTCCGGCCTGCGTGGCACGGGTTTCGATACGAATCCGGTAGCGACCGGCCGCTGGAGTTTTGACGCGGACGGAGAGGGTTCCGTTGGTGGTGAGCACTCCGTAGCCATCGCCATCGACGGAGGGACTTTCGTTGCTGCCGGAAGCCCGAAGGTTTGCAGCGGCGAAGGTGCGGGTGAGTCCTTTGGAATAATCTGTGGTGTCGATGACGGCTGCGGCGACTTCTTCGGCGGCGTCGAGGTATTTTTCCATGAGCAGGGGCGGAACGCTGAGAACGTCGCCGATGTTGTCGAAGCCTTCGCCGACGTCATCCTGCGGAAATTTGTCAGCGGGTGTGAGCGGGAGGCCGAACAGGTCGCGAATCGTGTTGTTGTATTCGGCACGGTTGAGTCGGTGGAGTGTGGAGCGGCCCGGGTGCCGGACGATTTCGCAGTCGAAGTTGTAGAGTTCGTCATACAGCAGTTTGGCGATGAGTTCCTGAGATTGCCGGTCGGGCATGGGGGAATGATCTGCGGGTGGCATCGCGCCGGCATTCACCATGCGATAGACTTTTTCCCAGCGCGTGTGGTCGCGGAAAAAATCGGCAGGATGTTTCAGGTCGTTGACTTCGATCCCGGCTTCCTGAACTTCGTCACCGTGGCAGGCGATACAGTGTTTTTCAAGCCATGGGCGGATGGTCTGGTCGATGGCAGCCTGCCGCCTGCGGTCGTCTTCGGCAACGGCGGCGGCAGCCAGCTGAGCGGCAGTCAGCACGGGTTGGCCAGGTTTTGAGGTCTCCATGGTTGAGGAGTCGGCGGAGGTGCCGGGGGCAGCAGCGGATGCGGCGACATCCCGGCCTTGAATAAAGGCCGAGGACGCAAGACCACCTGCCAGGAGAGCGACGGCAGCGAGCCCGAAGATGACCAGCCGCGATGGGACGGAGGCAGTGAAGGTGGCTGCGGAGCTGCGTGGAGAGCCCGGCTGCAGGTGATTCGCCAGCTGGCGTGTGCGCTCAAGTCGACGGCTGGCGGGTGTCGGGGCAGGGACCGGGACGGCTGCAGGGGTTGCCACTTCAGGGTGCTCGTTCATCACGGGCGCGGTCACTGCAAGTCGTACGGGCTTGCCGCAGGCTGGGTTGGGACAGCGGACGGTACGACCGATGTATTTCTGATCCGTACGAAAGCGAAAGCCGCATTCGGCACACTGAAACGCGGGCTTCATGGGGAGTTCCGGTGATGGTGCTGTGGAGGAGGCATTTCTGTTGGGAAGACATCAGAAGTATGACGCTGCCACGAAGGTGATCCAGCTGCCGACGTAAGCAAGGGCCGTCATGTAGACGAAACAGAACACGGGCCAGCGCCAGCTGTTCGTTTCGCGGCGAATCACCATGAGTGTGGAGACACACTGTGCACACAGAGCAAAGAAGACCATGATGGAGAGGCCGGAGGGAATTGTAAACACTGGGCGACCATCCGGCCAGCAGGCACTGCGGATGACTCCCCGGAGTCCCTCATCTTCTTCATCCACATCGCCCCCGAGACTGTAAATTGTCCCCAGCGTGGCGATGATGACTTCGCGAGCCGGGAATGAGGCGAGGACACCGACACCGATTTTCCAGTCCCAGCCGAGTGGTCTGAAGACGGGTTCGACCCAGCGACCGGTGCGTCCCAGCAGGCTGTTTTCGAGCAGTTCGGCGTTGGCCTGGTTGAGCCGTTCGGTGAGTGTTTCCAGCCGGGCCGTGTGGGCAGCATCGTCCGCCGAGAGGGATTCGATTTCTGTGAGCAGCCGGTCGCGGGGGCCGTGATCACCGGGAAACGACCCGGCCGCCCAGACGAGCACACTGGTGGCGAAGATCAGCGTTCCTGCGCGGCTGACAAACGACCAGCCACTTTCCCAGACTCGTCGCAGCACCACCTGCGGCGACGGCAGGCGATAATCCGGGAGCTCCAGCAGAAACGGCGCCGCTTCGCCCCGGAAAAACGTGCTCCGCAGCAGGAACGCGATCGGGATGGCCACGATTAACCCGAGTGAACTCATAGCAAACAGCACGATTCCTTGGAGAGGCAGCAGATTCCAGGCGACTCGGATATCCGGAATCAGGGTGCCGATGAGAAGGACGTAGACCGGCAGCCGCGCTGAGCAGCTCATGAGAGGTGCCACGAGAATAGTCACGAAGCGGTCTCGTCTGTTTTCGATCACGCGAGTTGCCATGATGCCTGGCACCGCACAGGCGAAGGAGGACATCAGGGGCAGAAAGGAACGGCCACTCAGTCCCAGGAGGGACATCAGGCGATCCATCATAAATGCAGCTCGCGCCATGTAGCCGCAGTCTTCCAGAACGCCGATGAAGAGGAACAGCAGGCAGATTTGGGGAAGGAACACCAGTACCGCACCGACACCGGAAATCACGCCGTCCGTGAGCAGACTGCGGAAGGGACCGGGGGCCATGGAGGAAACGACACTCTCAGACAAGGCCCCCAGTCCCGTTTCGACCGCGTCGCTGAGTGGGAGAGAAAACCAATAGATCGTGGAGAACACCAGCAACAGGACGGCGGCGCACAGGACGAGCCCGAACAGGCTGTGCGTGAGCAGGCTGTCGAGGCGATCCGTGACGGTACGGGCAGGGGTGTTGTTGCCCGACTGCAGTGCAGTGAGCAGTCGTCCGATGGCAGCATACCGCTGCCGGGCTTCTGCCGCCGGCAGTTCCTCGCCACAGCCTCGCAGGTGTTCCCGGGCCTGTGCCAGCGCCCGAGCGACCGGGGCGCCCTGTTGTTCAATGACCAGTCGCTCGACACTGCCCCCCGGATCCAGCAAGGCCCGACGGATGAGGAAGCCGGAAGCGGATGCTGAGAGCCCGGGCAGTGGGGAAAATGCTTGTTGCAGATCAGCGACTGTCTGGCAGATCCTGGGACTTAAATGTTCAGGGACGGGTGGCAGCGGGGTTGTGCTGCGCAAGAGTTGGAGACAGGCGCTTTGCAATTCCTGCAGGCCCTGGCGGCGACTTGCTGTCGTGGGCACGACCGGCATCCCGACCCGTGCTGCCAATTCTGAACAGTCGATCCGCAGGCCCGCGCTGATGGCGGCATCCCACATATTCAGGCACAGCACAACAGGCAAGCCGGATTCCTGCACCTGAGTCGCCAGGTAGAGGTTGCGTTCGAGAGCCGTGGCGTTGCAGATGCAAATCACCAGATCAGGTGCTGGGGTTTGTCCGCATCCGGTGAGCACCTGAACGGCGACAAGTTCATCGGGAGACCTGGGTGCGAGACTGTATGTGCCGGGCAGGTCAATCAGTTCAACGGCTGACCCGTCCCAGGTGACGCGGCCTGTGCGCTGATCGACCGTGACACCCGGATAGTTGCCTGTGCGGACATGCAGCCCGGACAGCGCGTTGAACAGAGTACTTTTTCCGGTGTTGGGATTGCCGATCAGGGCCACCCGAAACGGACGGGATGCGGAGGAATTTTCGGGACGGGCGTTCACAGGCGCGGCCGCAGAAGAGGACCAGGAAACGGGGGGTATCGGCTAAAGGGAGCCGGCCAGCTCCATCCGTTCGGAACGCCCGCGATGACCGGGGCGCGCCGGGGCGGGGAATTCGCAGGTGTCTGCCAGCATTCGCACGTGGACGACCGCCGCATCCGCCGGCCGCATCGTGATCGACACGCCGTGCAGCCTGTACTGCACCGGTCCGCCGAACGGCGCCCGCCGAACCACACGCACGATCGCCCCGGGGACAAACCCAAGTTCCATCAAACGTCCGGAGATGCCATCGGTGGCGAGCACCTGAGCGACCACGCAGACAGTTCCCGGCTGCAGACCGGAAAGAGGAAGATTGCTGGAGGGATTCACTGCACGGCCTGCTTGCGGATGGAGGTTTGGAAGGCTGGGAGGGCGATTTAACAGAGCCTGAGACTCAATCTCACGTTCTCGGAGTATCGCAGGTTCGCGGGGAAATGCCACAAAGAATCGAAGTTGATGCTCCTGATTTCCTGAGAATTGCAGGAAGGCGTTCGGCGATGCTTTCCCAATCTTTTCAACATTCTGCAACCGTGGCTGCCGATTCCTGATTGACAGGGCGGACGGCAGGTTTGAGAATTTGAAGTCTGCCCGGATTTCCTCCGTTGTCGCTCCGCCCTGCGTCCGCCCGCCCAAATTGTGGATCCCCTGCCATGCGAAATCTCATCCGCACCACCGCGTCTCTGTGCCCTGGCCCGGTTTCGCGACGCAGTTTTCTGGAGGCCGGTTCCCTGGGCATGGGAATGCTGGGACTCAGCGACCTTCTGCGGATTCGGGCCCAGGCTGCAGAACCCAGTGCCCCTGCCTCCGACACCTCGGTGATTTTTGTCTGGCTGCCAGGTGGTCCTCCGCATATGGAGATGTACGACATGAAGCCGGACGCCCCGGAGGAATACCGTGGTGTGTTCCGGCCGATTCCCACCTGCGTCAGCGGTCTGGACGTCTGCGAACTGCTCCCTCTGCATGCCCGGTGTGCCGACCGATTCAACATCATCCGCTCCGTCGCGCACGAATTTGCCGACCACGGAGGTGGCCACAAGCGGTTTCTGACGGGTCGCCACCCGGCCACTCCAACCGGGTTTGTCAACGATGCACCGGCAGTCGGTTCCATCGTCGCCAGGTGCCGTGAGTCTGCGGGCGGCGATCTTCCGGTTTACATTTCCGGTACGGAACCAGGCCGGGCCGGCGTGGATGTGTACAGTTTCGGGGCTGCGTATCTGGGGCCTTCGTATGTGCCATTCAACGTTCCCGGCGACCCGGGTGAGTCCGGTTTCTCTGTGAAAAACCTGTCCGTCGACCAGAAGCTTTCTGAACGCCTGGATGATCGCGTGGCATTGCTCAGCAACTTCGATCGGCTCAGGCGCAGCGTCGATGAATCCGGTCTCATGAACGCCATGGATCGTTTCAACCGTCAGGCGGTGTCCATGCTCACCAGCGACAAAGCCCGCAACGCCTTTGATCTCAGCCAGGAACCACAGGAACTCCGCGATCGCTACGGCCGGCACTGCTGGGGCCAGCGTGCCCTGCTCGCCCGCAGGCTTGTCGAAGCCGGCTGCAGCTTTGTGACCATGGTCATGGAAAACCCTTATCAGTCCGGCGTCCCCTGGCTTAAAGCCGGCACCTACAACTGGGATTCCCACGCCGTCAACTGCCACCTCTTCGAAGACGCCCGTGTCCGTTTCCCAATCTACGACCAGGCCGTTACCGCACTCGTCGAAGACCTCTGCAACAAAGGACTCGATCGCAAAGTCCTGCTGGTTGTGACGGGCGAATTCGGCCGCACTCCCCGCATCAACACTCAGAACGGAACCCAAACCAGCGTCCCCCAACCCGGTCGCGACCACTGGCCGCAAGCCATGTCGATGCTGGTTGCCGGCGGCGGGATGCGAACGGGGCAGGTAATCGGATCGACCAATTCCAAAGGTGAAGAGCCCCGCGAACGGCCGCTCACGCCCAACGATCTCTGGGCCACGGTCTACCGGCACCTCGGCATCGACTGGAATCTGCCATTTCCGGACTACAGCGGTCGTCCCATGCCCATTTTGCCCTACGGCGAGCCCATCCGCGAACTGCTTCCAGTAGCCTGAACGGGTCTGTCAGAGCGACGCCATCGCCACAGCTCTTCGCAGATCACGTTCCTGTTGCCGCAGTGCCAGCAGCGCTTCTTCGTAAGAGACCGGGGTCAGCTGCAATGCGTCGCCGGGACGCAGCTGAGCGGCCAGGGACAGATCCGCGGTAATCACATGTCCGACACATGGATATCCTCCGGTCGGCGCACAGTCTGCCATCAACAGAATCAGCTGTCCGTCCGGCGGAAGCTGCAGTGTTCCCGGAACCACAGCGGCCGATCTGAGCTGACCGGGCTCGATCCCCTGCAGCCGGAGAGCCTGGCAGCGCAGGCGATACCCCATCCGATCGGATTCAGACCGCAGCAGGAAGCGTTGCCCTGACAGTGCATCCTTCGAGTCAGGCGTCAGGTGGTTCCAGTGCTTGCCGGGCAGAAAACGCAGTGTGGCAACACCGCGCAGCGGGAGCGACTGCAGGCGAATGCTCCAGGGGGTCTGCCTGCCGACGGTCGGCAGCCACCCGTGACCACTGCCGGCTGAATGTTCACCGGCTGCCAGGCAGTCACCGGCTGCCAGCCGGCGACCTTCAAAGCCACCCCAGCCACTGCGGAGCAGCGTGGAGCGACTGCCGAGCAGCACGGGAACGTCAATTCCGCCAGCGACCGCGAGGACCGCTCGGCAGCCACGCACCGCTCCTCCAAAACTCAACACCGTTCCACGCGGGACAGACACCGGGCGCTGCACGGGGAAGGGGATCGCCGGACCGGCCTTCCCCCGCATCTGCGGCTGCATATCGGCACCGCAGACGGCAACCACGACGTCGTCAAGGAATTCAAATTCATCACCGCGGAGTGTCAGTTCCAGTGTGGCGGCGGTATCCGGGTTGCCTGCAAGCCGATTTGCGAGTCGGTGTGAGAGCAGATCGAGAGCGCCGCTCAGAGGCACCCCCAGATGCCCGTAACCCATGCGACCGCAGTCCTGGACGGTCGTCATGAGTCCTCCGCGGATCACCCGCAGCACAGGACGGCTCATCACGTGTCTCCCGGCATGGCCGTAGTGAGCGGCCGATCGAGCGGTACCAGCCGCACTTCGTCGCCTGGCTGCAGGAGACAGGCAGGCGTCTGCGCGGGATCAAACAGCCGCACGGATGTGTGGCCGACAAGGTGCCAGCCTCCAGGCGAACGTTGCGGGTAGATGCCAGCCAGTCCTCCCGCAATCGCCACGGATCCTGCGGGGACGGCAAGTCGAGGGGTGGCCCGTCGAGGCAGGCGGAGCGCCTCAGGGAGGCCGGACAGGTAAGGAAATCCGGGCGAAAAACCAATCATCCGCACGCGGAAGACAGTTGCGGTGAGCAGTTCAATGCAGTCTTCCACGGTCATTCGGCAGGAGTCGGCCACGTGAGGCAGATCCAGCGAATGCTCGGGAAGGAAAGAGACCGGAATCTGCATGATGCGAGGAGCGACACGTGCAGTCTCGATGGGCTGCTGCAGCCGCAGCCGCAGTCGTTGTTCCAGCACATCGGCGGCGACTTCGAGCGGACTGAAGTGGACGGCCAGGCTGGACCAGCCGGGTACAAGACCGCGGATGGCAGAGTCGGTGCAGGCAGCCAGGCAGTGGTGTGCCGCGAGAACGGTGACCTCTGTCGACTGTTCATCGAGCTGTGGCCAGGAGAACAGTAATGTACTGTCGCCAGGTCGCTCACAGCAGGGTTCCGGGATTATTGATTTCGTCACGGGACATGGGTCACCGCGAACGCCGGCCGTTGACCTTTCCGGGTTGTCGACAGCGCGAACTGCGTGCTGCTGATTGCGGTTTTTGTCAGTCATTGTGGCTCCGCCGGATGCGCTGTGCGGCCAGTCCGCGGATGCTGATGGCTCGTGCATTTCCTTTCTTCGCCGGAGATCTGATGGCGTGTCGCACAATCCAGCAGCGATGCGCTGCCGTGGCTTCCGCGCTGGAACACGTCAGCTGCTCGCCCCACGCTTCGCAGACTCTGAGGGCCACTTCCGGATGGTCCCTGGCGATATCACCGAGGTGATTGGCAACGGATCGCCGCACCATGGGTGAACTGTCCTTAGACGCTGCAAAAGTTCCTGAACATGTCGGCGAATCGCTGCCGCGCCGGCATCTTGCTGAGAACGCTCAGCAAATACAAGTCCGATGTGACCTGGATTAAAGCCGATTATTCGGATCGTCGGATTTCTACGGTGCTCGCGCTTGTCAGTTCCAGTGAGACTTGAACGCACTATTACGGCAGCAGGGATGCAGTTTGGGAACCTGGCACTTCCAGTGTTGAGCAGCAGTTTTGGGGTAACCGTTCACAGTTTCAGGATTGATCCTTGAAAATGGAGAAGAATGTGCCATCCCTCGTGCATGATACGAATGTCGGACATACGTCCGGCATTGTTGAATGAGATGACGCCTGCAGGCCGGGCGCTGGTCGAAATGCTGTGCGCGCGGATTCAGGAGCAGGATCAGATCATTGCATCACAGCAAAAGCGAATCGAGGAACTCGAGCGGCGACCTGGCATGAACTGATTCACCACTGGAATCGACTCCGATCGAAAACCATTCAGCGGGCGACGTTCGATAAGCACTCTCGCAGACTGCAGGGTGAAA
>JBJTOM010000062.1:0-2265 GCA_046074585.1 Planctomycetota bacterium
GTGGCGTAACGCTCGTCTTCGAACGCCAGTGATGCCCGCAGCATCCTCCACGAACTGCTCGGACACCCCGAAGACGCCCAGCACGACATCGATCAGGCAATTCTGCTCGCCCCGGAAGCCTCCGATTCCATCATGGCCGCACGACTGATGCTCCAGGCATCACTGGCGTTCGAAGACGAGCGTTACGCCACGGCCATCGAACACGCCGACGAAACGCTCGCTCTCCAACCTGAACATCACACCGCACTCCGCTGCCGCGCAGCCGCTCACTGGTATCTCGATCAGTTCGTCGAAGCACTCCACGACTACGGCCAACTGCTGCTGCTCCCGGAATCCCCCGACCACTCCCGCACCGGACTGCTCATTTCACGCGCTGCTGTGCTCAGCGAACTTGGCGAATTCGATCAGGCTCTGGAAATCCTGCTGCCAGCCATCGCTGCCGCCCGAACCGCACGCAGCCGCGACCTCGCCCGCGGTCTGAATGCCCTCGGACGCGCACTCACCGGACTCGAACGCTTTCCCGAAGCCGACGAAGCCTTCAGAGAATCACTCACCATGGAACCCGAAAATGCCTGGCTGCATTTCAATCGGGGCCTGTTCTTCATGGTTCAGGGCCAGCCCACAGCGGCAGGTCGATGCTTCGCACTCGCCCACGGACTCAAACGCCCGCCACTCAGCCCCCGCAAACGCCTGCAGACCGCCGCCTTCCTCCGCAAGCCCCACGCTGCTGTTCAGGGAGACAGGGCACCAATATAGCGGCGAAAACATGCCCGCATGCGGCTTTCAGGAACATTCTTCGTCGTCACCAGATAAGCTTAATTCGCTGCGGTGTCATCGCGGAGACGTTCAAGGTCCTCTTCGATCATCCTGATCAGCCCCTGCTCGTCTGATTGCGCTCCGGACGTCCGCGGGATCGGCTGTCTGAGTTCGTCGATCAACGCCTGCAGCAGAACTCCTGCGGTCTGACGATGTTCCGTTCTGAGGTGTTCATGGGGAACCCAGAGATCGCGGGCGTGTCGGGCTGCTTTCGCACGGGCGTTCAGCAGCCGCAGAATTCGGGGGCTTTCCGCAACGCATGCGTTTGCCTGCAGGCGAAACTGAGCAGCCAGTCGCAGCCAGTCACGAAAAAAATTCTGCAGGTTCACATGGAAGTCGATGGACATGTCGAAAAAGTGCTGTCGAGTCGAGACAAACGAGACGAATGCTTCATGGTCTTCCGGGCTCGTCTCATGCAGCCTGAGAAACTTATCCACCTTGTCGATCAGAACGGAAACGTCAGCGCTCCCCTGCTGAAATTGTTTCAGGGCCAGAAATCGCGCAGTGACTTCGAGTTCAGACCAGCTGGGCGGATATCCGGACTGTTCGATCAGGGGGATCACGGCAGCAAGCAATTGCGGAGCAAATGATGCACCTGCAGGACCGGACGCTCCAGGATTCTGAGAACTCTGTGCAGTCCCTGCAAGCCGCGTGTCGTCAAGGATGCCGACGATCTTCAGGAGCAGAGTCTGATACTGTTGCCGCAGGCGGGACTCCTGCTGCTCACGGTGTGTGGCCGCTTGTTCGGCAGCCTCCGCACGGTGCCGCAGTCCTCTCTCACGTTCAGCGGCCAGGCGAGTCATCTGCAGCATCTGACCCTGTTCCCGTGCGGCGGTCGTCGCCACCACCGCCGCTGCCACAAGAGCCATGGCCGTGGAGATTGCCAGAACTGCATTCAGAGGATTCCGCACGCACCATCGGATGAGACGCGAGGTGATGCCAGGCGGTCGCGCCTGAATTGGGCGACCTTCCAGGAATGCCGCCAGATTGCCCCAAAACAGCTGCATGTCACGTCAGCGACTGGCAGTATTCAGTTGCCTGAGTTGACTGGGAACCTGCGAAGCTCGGCTGGCATCACGCTGGCAGCCCCTGAAATTCTCCTCGATGGACTGGTCACAACCACCGGCGCGACCACAGCAGCTGCTGATTTCGAAGTTCAGATCAACGCGGCGGAGGTGCTGCGGATGACCGGTCAGTTCAATGTGGCCGGCTCAGTTCAGGTTACAGCACCGGCGGAATTCAGTCTGTATAACTTTACTGGCATCCAGACGGGGCCTTCGTCAGTCTGGCAGATTGCCGCAGCTGGAGACATGTCCTTCGGTCGGATTGTTCAGGATCAGGATGGTCGACGCAGATCCGAAGGCGTGCGGATTCATGCGGTGCACGGCCTGCAGGCGGTTGCCACAGGGACACTGACGGTGCAGGCCGGTGCCCAGCTTGCGGGCAGCG
>JBJTOM010000063.1:0-2594 GCA_046074585.1 Planctomycetota bacterium
CTGCGCTCGACCAACTGCTCCCGGATGGTGGCATTCCATCCGCTTCCGTAATCGAATGGGTCAGTGAATTTCCCGGCCAGTCGGCTGCCTCATTGGCTTTGCGTTCCGCTGCTCCGCTCCTGAAGCATCCCGGTTGTCTGGCGGTGATTGACGAGCATCGCGAATTCTTTCCGGGCGCCGTGTCAGTCCATGGGATTCCTCTGTCCCGACTGCTGCTCATACGAATCCCCCCCGAGGCCACCAATTCCTCGCCGCTGCGTCTGCCCAAATCGGCAGCCGGACTTACAGAGCATAGTCAGGCCCTCTGGGCGCTCGAACAGGCAGCGCGCTGCCGTGGCGTCAAAGTCATCCTCGCCCGGCTCCATCGCTGCACATCGGCTGTGGTGCGTCGCCTGCAGCTGGCGGTGGAATCCAGCGGCGTCGTGCTGATGCTTCTTCGCCCGGCTCAGGCTCTCCGACAACCTTCCTTCGCAGACTTGCGGCTGCACATCATAAGGCATGCTGACGAGGGATTGATCCGCTGCATTCAGGTCCGGCTGCTCCGCGCTCGGCACAGCCTGCAGTCAGCCGGCACCGCAATGCTCCGGCAGGACAGTTCTGAACGATTTTTCGCCAGCTAACCCGAATGTCCCACCGCCCACCGGCCAATGGCCCTGAACATCTCCGGACGTCCCTGAAAAGACGGCCTCCAACTCGGGAGGGCGAGGCTGGGATGACGAAAAGTTGTCAGCAGGGCAATCCGGGCTGCTTTAATGGAATTGCCCGTGTTTTCGCACCTCAGACCGGTGATGGCAGACAGGCGAGCATCCGACGTGCGGCCGATGTCAGTCGGCCGGTGCGGCTCTGAAACGCTCTGTCAGACGCAGCGAGGACTGTTGGTCTCACGCAATGGCGCAAAGACGCAAAGGAAGGACAAAAGGTTCAGATTTCCATCATTTCATCTTTGCGCCTTGTCGCATTCGCGTGAGGTAAAAGCTGGGAGGGAGAAGCCGTGCGAAACAGGGCTGATTGGTGGTGTCTTCGGTTCCGCGCGGCCGTGGTTCGCTCGTGTGGCGACTTTGGCTGCGCGGACACGCACCGTCACGGAGGGATTGATATCCCCCCGCACGCCTGATCGCGGTGGAATGGTTCGGGGTGAACATTGTTTCGTCATCCCGGGGCGAGGTTCCTGCCGAGCTGTCACACGCTGGTCCGCGTTTTGAACCTCTGCCGGCATTTTTGCGAAGCGGCGCGGCCTGGTGTGGTCCTTTCGGGAGAGATGCGGCTCAGCAGGAGCTGAGCCCTCCCCGAATTGTTCTTTGCCGGAAAGTCAAGGCCATTGGGCCCACTGCCCCCTGCAATTCTCGCTGCCGGAAAGGCAACGCAAACCTGTTCACACTCCCGTGGACTGTCCCCTGCCCTTCCCGCCAGCTATACTCAGCCCCGCGTGTCCATCTGCTGCCAGCCTCCCCGGAGTGTTCTCTGTGATTCGCGGCATCTGCATCCTGATCTTCGGCTGCCTCGCTCTGACGCTCCACCCGTCGGTGGCCACTGCGCGACGGCCGGGCTCAGGCTCCACGTTTCGACCGGTGACTGCTCAGCGGCATCGTTCTTCAGGTCGCGCTCGTCACTATCAAGCGGACACAGGTGCACAGCGGGTTAATGGCTTTCAGTCCAGTGTCTGCTCCGGGACCGTGGTTCCGGCTGTGATCGATCGCGTGGTGGTTCGTCGCCAGGGTGACGACAACATTCACAGTTATCGCATCCCTGGCCTGACCACATCCGCCCGCGGAACTCTTCTGGCCGTCTTCGACATCCGTCACGCGGATTCAACGGACCTGCCGGGCAACATTGATGTGGGGCTGATGCGGAGCGCGGATGACGGCCGTACGTGGAGTCCGCTGCAGGTCATCCTGAACTTTGATCAGGCCGAGCCGGATGCGGAGGGCAACGGGGTCGGAGATCCGGCCATTCTGGCAGACCTGCGGACCGGCAAGCTCTTCGTCGCCGCACTCTGGTCGCATGGTCGCCGTGCCTGGAAGGAATCCGGCCCTGGCTTAAGTCCTGAAGAAACCGGTCAGCTGGTGATCACCACCAGCGACGACGACGGTCTGACGTGGTCAGCCCCGATCAACATCACGGCCGCCGTACAGGGTCGCAGCCCTCAGTGGCGGCTGTTTTTCAACGGCCCGGGCCGAGGCATTCAGCTGCGCGACGGGGCGCTCGTCTTCACCGCTCAGTACCGCGACACGGACGGCACTCCGCATGCCTGTTTCATCATCAGCCGTGATGCTGGCGTCACGTGGACCGTCTCCGCCCCGGCCATTCCCGAACAGCCTCCCACCAGCGAATCACAGATTGCCGAACTGCCCGACGGCAGTCTGCTCCTCAGCATGCGCGACGAATCTCACAGTGGCCTGCGTGTGTGGGCCCGTTATGAATGGAATGTCGACCGCAGCAGCGGCACATGGACAAAACACTGGTCTGCTGTCCCCGATCCGACCTGTATGGCCAGCCTGCTCAGTCTCACTGACGGAAGGCTCGCCTTCTGCAATCCCAATTCGCCCAAAGATCGTGTGGCACTCACAGTTCGCACCAGCACCGATGGCGGTCAG
>JBJTOM010000064.1:0-6321 GCA_046074585.1 Planctomycetota bacterium
GCAGCGGTGAAGGATCGGAATGTGCGATTGGCCACCGTTGCAACTTCGGAAGTGGCAGTGAAGGTGATGGTGTCTGTGCCGTAGAAGGCGGCCAGAACAGCGGCCGCTGCGCTGCTGAAGGTGCTGTGTCCGGAAGTGTAGGAGGGGAAGGATGGGGTGGTCAGCAGGGGTAGCCACGGTGTGGGTCCGTCTGACGGTGTTCCGGCATTTCCATCGTTGGCGCCGTTGCGGATCGCGGTGATGGGCCGCCAGTAATCGTAGAAGTATTTGGCGTCCCAACAGGAAATGGCGGCGTCAGCCAGCGCGATATTCAGCAAGGCGTACATGCGGCTGGCTTCGGGGGTGGTCAGATCCTGTTGTCTGGCGACCGTCTGGGCGATCATATTCCATTGGCCGGGGGGAGTGGCCGTTCCGGGGCCACCGGCCCAGAAGAAGGCCGTGGCCGTTTGATCGGCATTGCGAACCGTGCTGGTGCTTGAACCCAGCTGGCGCACGAGTGCGAAAGCGGAGGAGTATTCTGTGGTGGTGATGGCAGGCGGAGCCGCGGGGCGGAACTGGGAGCCGGTGGTCATGGACCACGGTTTGACGCTGCCCCACTGAGTGAGGACGGGGGCGGTAAAATTGGGAGCCGTGGGAGCCCAGCGCCCCTGCAGTCCGGAGGGTGTGTAGGGGGGAACAGTGTCTTTGCCGTCGGCGGTGCGGAGTGCAAGGATGCTGGAGGCGGCGGCGCGTCCGGCATTGACACCGGCGGTGGTGCTGGCATCTGCGGGCAGTGTGGCGAGCGTGGCTGTGAGTGCAGCGTCGAATGTGGCTGTGCGGGCCGGAAACACGCTGACAAGGACGTCGCGGGCAGCGGCGGCCGCAGCGGCTTCTGTGGATGCGAGCGGGGACACGGCGAGCACACCGGAATAGGACTGATAGCGCCCATCGATGGAGTTGACGGCATCGAACACGGCGGTGCTGACCATGGCGAGGGCGCGGGAGGCCATCGGCGGCGCGGGCCGTTCATCGCGAATGGCCTGCAGGGTGATGTCATTCCACGAATGGACAACAGCGGCAGCGAGGAGTTGTCGATCTTCGAGAAGTTGAATGCTGGCGGCAGTGGGGGATTTGGAGGTCAGTCGACGGCGTCGGTGGTGTGCGACAGAGAATTTATGGAGGGACTGCAGCAGGTGAGTGAGCATGATGAGCTTTCCGGGAAACCGCAGGCATGGGTGGGAAGGAGAAAACCAGGAATGCGACGCTTCTGCGGAGCCGCATTTCTGCAGGGGCGTTCAAGTCTCATGCCATTTGCGGGGGCGTTTGGTGCAGGCCCGCAGGGCAGATGTGTGAAATTCATCCCGATTCGCGCGTGGAATGCCAAAAAGAGCCCGGCGGGCTGGTTCTGTGGGGCAGGACATCGATAGCATCTGCAGCGAATTCAACGATTCGGCAGCGATTCGGATGGGGTGGTTCGATCGTGCCACCATAGAGAAAAAATTTTTCGGTCGTGAATGCTGCGGACGTTGTGGAACATCGGTTTTTTGGAGGATTATTTCAATGCGTTTACAGACTGTTCACTGCTCACGACGCCGGTTTACAGCGGGTTTATTTGCCGGGGCGTGTGGTGTTGCCGGAATGCCACGCAGCGGTGCTCAGGACCCGCCGCGAGTGACGGCACCGCGGGCGACGGACGGTGACGAGCGCCATGAACCGGTCTGGGACGAGTTACTCACGATCACGGTGGGGGCTCGTGCTGGCGAGGGCGATTTTTCCGGCACGTCAGAACGAGTTCTGCAGGCTGCTCTTGACAGTGCAGCCCGCAATGGTGGCGGGACCGTGCGATTGCTGCCTGGTACCTGGCAGCTGCGTAATTCCGTTTTTCTGCCAGCCGGAGTGCGCCTGGCCGGGAGCGGTGTCGACACGGTGCTGACTCGCCCTGAATCCGTCACCACAACGCTTACCGCAGATTCCGACTGGTATGACCAGGAAATCACGCTGTCGGATTCTGCCGGGTTTCAGGTGGGTGACGGAGTGCTGCTGCGGGCCGTGAATCCGCACAACGGCGCGGCAACGATCATCAAGCGAACACTCACCGCCCGCAGTGGACATCGCTTTCGACTGAACAATGGGCTCCGCGAAAACCTCTGGCTGTCCGGCAAACCCACCTGCTCAACCCTGTATCCACTGCTCACCAGCGAATACACGGCGGACGTCGTGATTGAAAATCTGACGCTCGACGGTAATCGAGGTCAGACGGAGCATCTGGACGGCAATTATGGCGGCTGCATTTTTCTGCAGGACTGCAATCGGTATCTGCTTCGCGGGGTAACTGCCCGCAACAACAATGGTGACGGCATCAGTTTTCAGATCTGTCATGACGTCCGCGTTGAAAACTGTCATTCGCACGACAATGCGGATCTGGGAGTGCATCCGGGGTCCGGATCGCAGCGGCCGGTGATTCTGAATAATCGTCTGGAGCGGAACAGTCAGGGACTCTTCTGGTGCTGGGGTGTGAAGTACGGGCTGGCGGAAGGCAATCAGATCACAGAGAACCGGTTGTACGGAGTGTCCATCGGCCACAACGACACGGACAACGTCATGCGGCGGAATGTGATTCGGCGCAGTGGCCAGTTTGGAGTGCTGTTTCGCAATGAAGACCGCGGGCTGGACTTCTGGCCAAACCGCAACGTGCTCGAACACAACGTCATCGAGGACAGTGGGGCTGCCGAAGGCGTCGCCATTGAAGTGCTGGGGCGGGTCCGCGATCTGACGTTCACCGGCAACACCATTCGTGAAACGCGTGAACCTGCGAAGCGAGTGGGAATTCGGATCGGGGCCGAGGCAGGCGCGATCGCGCTGGCAGAGAACACATTCAGCGGCCTGAACACAGATGTGCAGGATCACCGAACTGCCTGACGCCCTGACACCCGCCGCATGAACTTGAAGTTCTCTGGAATCCTCTGAAAATGCGGGCCACAGCTCGGGAGGGCGAGGCTCCCGCCGAGCTGCCCGGATCGGCGCAGTACCCGCGGCAGGGATGCGGCTCAGCCAGAGCTTCGCCCTCCCGGCAGCACCCTTTGTCGAAACGTCAAGGCACCCCGCCCCCGCCCAACTCCATTCACAAGCCTTAATTTCCATGCATCTGCAGCTCCGCATCACTCCTTCCTTTCGCCTGATTTGTGAACAGGACGGGGAATCTGCACCGTCAGCGTCGGAAGGTCTGCCGGAGGAAGCGGTGGCTCAGGCTGTGATTGAGGCCTTTGCGGAATCCAGCGCGTCAGGCCTGCTGTGTCTCACCAGTCCTGCCCGCACAGCGGCGCTCCCACTGCCACTGGTCTTCTGGCGGAATTGGGGGAGGCGAGTGCTGCAGGGACTGGCAAAGCTGGATGAGCAGTGTTTTGAGCAGCTTGAGGAGTGGGTGCGAGGTGGCCGTCGCGGCAAGGGGGGAACAGAGCTGTCAGCGGCGCCGTTTCCGGAGGCCCCCGACGCGGGAGAGCTGACTCAGATCATTGACTCCGCTCCACCCATGCGTGGCCTCGAATACCTCACTGTGTCACTGCTGCAGGTGTTATGGCGTGAGGTTCTGCAGGAATTTGCGGTGCGGGCAGGCCGTCTCAAGGATGGCTGCAGAGAGCTCCTGCAAACCCTGAATCCCGACCTGCATCTGCTGGGACGCGTGACGCTGCATCTGGTGGAGAACAAGCGGGATGAGGATCGTCCGTTTGCGTTTCTGGCAACCTGGGCCAGTCGGCTCTCAAACCGTTCGCAGGTGCAGCACATACCGCTGGCTGAGGCGCTCCGGCATTTCGCGGCGGAGCAGGACCAGCAGGCACTGGCGGATCTGCTGGTGCCGGTGCGTGAGGCGGCATCGCGGTGCGGCGTGATCGAGACGCTGCTGAGCACCAGGGCCATCTTTCGGCCTCAGGCATGGACAGCGGATCAGGCGTGGGAGTTTCTGCGGTGTGTGCCTGAGATGGAGCAGTCGGGGTTGAGTGTCCGAGTACCGGACTGGTGGTCTGCTCGTCGAACTTCGCGGCCTGCCGTGCGGGTTCGCATCGGGAATGACAGATCGGCGGGCGTGGGTCTGGATGCGCTGCTGGATTTTTCGGTGGAGCTGGCGATTGACGGGGTGCCGTTGACAGGAGAGGAGCGTTCTCGTTTGCTGTCGGCTGGTGAGGGGCTGCTGCTGCTTCGCGGCAAGTGGGTGGAGGTCGATCCGAACAAGCTCGCCGAGGCACTGCAGCACTGGCAGTCGCTCAGAGACCAGCATGCGGACGGCATCACGCTGCTGGAGGGCATGCGGATGCTGGCGGGAACGCGTCTCCAGGACAATGAAGACCGCTCAGCCGATTCCCGGGAAAACTGGTCGGGTGTGATTGCGGGGGAGTGGCTGAGTCAGACATTGAAGGCGTTACGGGAACCAGAGAGCGATCTGCAGTGTCGGCCGGGGGACGGTTTGGCTGCGACGCTGCGACCTTACCAGGCCGCTGGTGTGCGCTGGCTCTGGCAGATGCAGCAGCTGGGACTGGGGGCGTGTCTGGCGGATGACATGGGACTGGGCAAAACGATTCAGGTGATTGACCTGATTCTGCGACTGAAGGCGGGTCTGGGAACGTTTTCGGTCAGCCGTGGCCGGGGTGCAGCGGGGCGCCGTCCGCAACGCGTGCCGGATTCTGGTGTGAACCACGTTCTGCTGGTCGTGCCGGCCTCGCTGCTGGGGAACTGGAAGCAGGAGCTGGAGCGATTCGCGCCGCAGCTGCGGGTTCTGGTCGCCCACCGCTCAGAATGCTTACCGGAGTACCTCGAAGCCCTCGAATCTGATACTGAAAAGTTACTGGCTGAATGGGATGTGGTGGTGACGACCTACCAGACGGTGCGACAGCAATACTGGCCATTCGCATTTCGCTGGCGACTGGTGGTGCTGGACGAAGCGCAGGCGATTCGCAATCCGGAGTCCAGCCAGTCGCAGGCGGTGCGGCGTCTGCAGTCGGTTTCGCGAATTGCACTGACGGGCACACCAGTCGAAAATCATCTGGGTGATCTCTGGGCTCTGTTCGACTTCTGCAACCCGGGTCTTCTGGGAAATCAGAAACAGTTCAGCAGTTTTGTCAGGCGGATATCACGTGCGCAGGATGGGTCAGCGGCAGCAGCCCTGCGCAGGCTGGTTCGTCCCTGTATTCTGAGACGTATGAAGACGGATCCCGGAATCGCTCCGGATCTGCCCGACAAGACTGAGGTGACAGTGGAGTGTGGTCTGTCTCCGGAACAGGCGGCCATGTATCAGCGGATTGTCGACGAAGTTGCGAAGCAGCTGAAGAAGGCGGGTGGCATGCAGCGACGGGGGCTGGTGCTGTCGATGCTGATGCGGCTCAAACAGCTCTGCAATCACCCCTCGCTGATGCTCAATCTGCCCGAGTTCGATCCGCAGGAAAGCGGGAAATTTCAGGTTCTGCAGAGTCTTTGTGAACCGATTGCCGAACAGCAGGGGAAGGTGCTGGTGTTCACGCAGTTCCAGGCTCAGTGCGAACCTCTGGCTCAGTTTCTGCAGGGTGTTGTTCGGCGACCCGGACTGGTGCTGCACGGACAGGTCCCGGTTGGCAAACGCAAACAGCTCGTGCAGCAGTTTCAGGAACGGGAGGACATTGCCTTTTTCGTGATTTCGGTGAAGGCGGGCGGAACGGGGCTGAACCTGACGGCCGCCTCACACGTGATTCATTTCGACCGCTGGTGGAATCCGGCCGTTGAAAATCAGGCGACGGACCGAGCCTTTCGGATTGGACAGAAATGCAATGTGCTGGTGCAGAAATTCGTCTGCCGCGGAACACTGGAAGAACGCATTGATCAGATGATTCGTGACAAGCAGGCAGTGGCCAGCGATCTTCTGGGAGATGGGGCTGAAACGCTGCTGACGGAAATGAGCGACCGGGAGCTGATGAACTTCGTGGCCCTCGATCTGTCGCGTGCTGAGCTGGATGACTAATGAGCATGCCCACCCACGATTGCTCAGGCACCCGGATTTCCTTATAACCAGGATCCGGTGACGGAACCTGTCTCACAGCCTGTTCCAGTCCGATCCAATCAGCAGCAGTACAAAGCTGATACAACATACGGGTGCATATCAATACGGCTAACACCCGACCAAACTGCACGCACGAAGTCCTATATTACACAAAGCTGGTGACTATGCGTATGCTAGTGCTAATGTCATCACTCAACTGAAACACACATACTACGTGTGTATTAATGCTAAAACGTGATGACAAATTGCACAATACGGAAACCGCATCAGAATGCAATATTGTAATTGCAAATATCGCGGATCATTATCCAATAGTTCCG
>JBJTOM010000065.1:0-5395 GCA_046074585.1 Planctomycetota bacterium
CAGTTGGTCGAGCGCAGCAAGGCCGGTGGGAGTGCCAGCAACGCTTGTGGGCGAACAGGGACGCACCCCGCGGAGCTGCTGCCGAAGCTGGTCCAGAGTTTCACGGCGGAGGGAGGGGGCCGACATGGGAAACAGTCCTGAAGCAAACCTTCCCGATCTGCCTGAAACATCGGCAGTTTCTGCCAATGCCATGCAAACCAGAAAAATCAAACAGACGGTTTCCCTACCGGTGCCCACGTCGTTGCGAAACTTGCACTCGCCGAAGCACTGGGAAGATCACAAACTGACCGTCCAGGCCGTTCATCGACCGACGGTTCACTGGAGATTATGCAGACCAGGGCGCGATGTCAATTGCAGATTGAAAGGGGGCTTTCGGAATTGCAGGGTCGCGGGAGTGTGGCAGATTTGTATTGCCGTTCACTGCCATTCGAGCACCATCAGCAGCGGGCGGTGATCGGAGGCCACGGATTCATTGAGCACCTGCACGTCCCGCAGTTTCCAGCGGTTCAGGGGGCGCGTCAGGATGAAATCGATTTGTTGCTGCGGGCGAGTCACCGGGATGGTCGGCAGCGGACCGGACTGCAGCCACTGCCAGTCCTGCAGAAAAAGTTTGAAGGCCGGCGATTCAGGGGTGTCGTTGAGATCCCCTGCCAGCAGCAGCGGAGCGGTCGGATGGAGCGCTGCCAGTTCCTGAATGACACCCGCTGCCAGACGACGCTCGGCATCGGCAGGGCGATGGTCCAGATGCGTGCACAACAGCGTACAGGGCAGGGGAAGCCCGGGAATCTCCAGTTCCACCACCAGCACTCCGCGAGGCTCGCCGTTGCTGACAATCGGCAGACGTCGGTTGAAGCTGGAACGGATGGGGAACCGCGAAAGCACTGCGTTGCCGTAGCCCCCCCCCTGAAAGTCGAGGTTCTTTCCGAAAACGTGTGACAGACCACAAAGTCGGCCGAGTTCTGCGGGCTGATCCACCCGCCCTGTCCGCCCTGTCACCTGCTCCACTTCCTGCAGCGCCACAATATCTGCCCGCACGTCCCGAATACGCCCCGCAATCCGTTCAGGATCGAGCTTCCCGTCCACACCTTCGCAATGATGCAGATTCCACGTGAGCACCCGCAGTGCGGGTGGCCCCTGAGCAACTGCGGGGGCGGGCAGAGCAGCGCAGAGGCACCACACGACGCTGAAGCAGCAGGCCAAAAACGCTCGGCATGAGAACCCGTTCATGAAATACTCCCGGTGAGTCATCAGCATCCGAAGTCTGCCGCTGGCGAGCTGCCTGACAAGCGATGCAGGACGCATCGTGAGCATCTCAGGAAATGGCGATGCCTGCAACCATGCCCCGATACGGACGATGACCGAACGGTCGAAATGCAGAAGTCCCAGGGCGTGAACAACTCGCTGGATTCGAAGCCCGGTTTCCGGCCTGTCAGGCCAGGTCGACCAGCCACGTTTCCTGCTGACACGTTTCCTGCTGAATGGATTCACTTCAACAGATTTGGCTCAGTGAATGGAATCGGATGGGAACCCGTGTTTCAACTGATTCCATAACTTCCTGAAGGCGGGATCCTCGCATCGGCCAAAGCTGACCTGCTTCGCGAGTTCGGAAAACAGTGGTGCGCCGAATGGTTTGTTCTTTTCACGAAGCGCCTGTCGCATTGCTTTTTTTGGATGAGCGGCTCAGGGGCCGCATTGTCCCATAGCCTGCGATCATTCAGGAACTGCCGCAGGGCGTCATCACTTTCATGCCAGCCCGGAACGTGTCTGACGTTCGGCGAATCTGCCCAAACCCAGGCCTCAAGTTCCGGGTCGATGACAATCACGCAGACTGCGTCTGGCGTCCACCCATTTCCCAGGCCTTTTTTTTGCAGAAGCCGCAATCCCGACCGGAGCAGCGAAGCATATCACCGTGAAGAGGCCGATCCGGGTTGAAGTCCAGGCTGATGCCCAGTGAAGGCTGTCGCTCGCACAAAAGATTTTTGATGGCATTCTCTGCATCCGGATCGGCCACCACCGCAAACAACCGGCGTTGAGTCATCAAAGCACTCCCTTCGCCGAATGGCAGGACGGGTCCACGATCTTTCGCAGCTCCGCTCGAGCCATGATGGTTGCTCCATGCTCCCCAGCAGCGACCGTTCGCTGTCTGACCTGCACCCGAGGGGCTGCATGAGCTCAACCCTCGATGAAGCTGGACTGGTGTGAGTTTGTCACGACTGCTCCGGACCGACGCAGTCACCGATGTGCAGTGAGCGGCTGAGGCCTGAGCTTCCCGGAGATGCTGAGCACCATTCTGTACGTCCCGTCGACGTTGATCGCACTCTTCAATCGTCTGCCTGACAACGTGAAATTACTCAAACATCTGCTTCGCTTTGGGCAGGTGCTTCCGGACGGCTGCAAGCCAACCACTGGACATGTCCGTCGCCACCGCCTCGATTTTCCCTTCTGATCCCTGCAGCCGTTCCCAGAAGGGGCTTAACGCCTTTTCGCCCCGTCCCTCGCCGACAGCTACGATCGCACCTGTCGTCCAGTCAATCACGATGGTCAGAAACTTCCGCGACTTGCCGATGCAGATCTCGTCGATTGCCAGCACCTTCAGTCGCTTCAGATTCGGCTTCCCGAAATCTCTATGCGAATACCCCTTTTTTATTCCTCGAATCATTGATTCACTCACACCCAGGTATCCCGCGATGTCCCTGCACGTCATCAGCGGAAACAAGCTCACGACCAGTCGAGCGAAGGCACTCGTGTAATTGCAGCCTGGAACCACATTCGGCGTCGCTGCCTGCAGGACCCGACCGCAATTGCGACACTCAAGCCGCGGCACGTTAATCAGCAGCCGTGTCCCGTACAGAGCCAGCGGTGGAGCAACCATTTGCCGCTGCCGACTCCCGCGGCGAATCACATCCCGGCTGTCGCAATCCACGCAACGATCCTTCTCGCGACGACTTTCCATTTCCAGGACCAAAACGCCGTCTTCCTGACGACAATCGACCGGTGTGTAGCGCGAACAGCCCAAAGCGCGGTACAAAATCTCGGATGTTGCCGTGGTCAACTCGGACTCCTGATCATTTTTGAGCTGCTTACCAGGCTCATATCACACCACGTTGCCCCCTTTCCGTAAACCCTCCGAAGCTCTTTTTCTCAACCAGCGCACCGTAATTTGCCGTTGAACCGGGAATCTGAACATTCTGTGCTTCCTTTGCGTCTTTGCGTAAGACCACCAGCCCTCGTAACAACTCACAGAGCCTTGAACTTCGGATGGCGAAAAGACGGTAAGCCCCCGGATGTCGACTTTCAGATCCCGCCCCAACGCGACAAGGTGAGCAGTGGATGGCGGTCCCCCCGGCGACAATGCACGTCTGCGCGGGCACAGTCGCGGCAGGAGCGTTTCCGGGCCGCACCGGCCGATTGACATCGGCCGCACGCCGGATGCTCGCCTGTAGGGCACGACCACGGGCAATGCTACGAAAACGGCCCGGATGGCCTCACCTGCAATTTTTCATCATCCCACGGCCGGGCTCCCGTCGAGCCACCGCTTTCTGGTTCGCTGTAAGTCTCTGACTGTGTTTTTCCGGAGCTGCGTGGATCCGTGCGGTGCTTGTGGCTGGGATGCGGCTCAGCAGGAGCTTCGGCCTCCCGCTGGCACGCTGTGCCCGAAAGTCAACGCAACCTGGATACCTGAAAACGAAACCGCAAGGCATTCCTCAGGAAAATGCGAGACAGATGGCGTCGTTCCCACTTGCAAATCTATCGTTAAACAACGATCATTTGGCAAAGTCGTGACGTTTGTTTCTCATCCTTTGTTCCGCGGTGGCCGCGATGAAGCATCAGGCTCAGAAATCAAAGCCATCCTGCAGGTCTGCGTGTGGCAGTCGCCAGGAACAACTGCCGATACCAGAACTGGAATGGGCGGACGAATTTGCACGGCTCGCGCGGGCGCTGGCACACCCGGCTCGGGTGCGGATTGTCAGCCTCCTTGTGCAAAGAAAGTTCTGCGTCTGTGGCGAAATTGTCGATCACCTGCCACTGGCCCAGTCCACGGTTTCTCAACATCTGAAAGTGCTCCGCCAGGCCGGGATAATCGATGGGGAAGTGGATGGTCCTCGAGTTTGCTACTGGATTCATCACGCCGTACTCGGCAGGTTCAAAGATCTGCTCCTGCGGCTCTGATGCTATTCATCAGAACGCTGCAGCAACTTCATCCCTATCGTAAGTTGACGATTGAAAAAGGAAATCGGAGGCTGTGATGGCAGGAGTACAGGTGTTCGACAGGGCGATGTGCTGTTCAACGGGTGTTTGCGGTCCGGACGTGGATCCTGCGCTGGTGCAGTTCGCCTCCGATCTGGAATGGCTGCGGGGGGCTGGTCATCGGGTTGACCGCTTCAACCTTGCCCAGCAGCCGGCCGCGTTTGCTCAGCATACCCGCGTCCGTGAGCTGCTCACCGCTGCCGGTCCGGCATGTCTGCCGCTGGTTTTTGTTGACGGAGCTCTTGTCAGTCAGGGCTTTTATCCTCAGCGTTCGCAGCTGGCAGGCTGGATTCCCGCGGGCCCCGCAGTGGCGTCAGCACCAGTTGCTGCGGTCGCCGGGCCACTGCAGATTCTGGATACGACCTGTGATCCCGGCAGCGGCTGCTGTTGAACTTCAGGGGGCATCCATGGCAACTTCAAGGGATTCGCTGTCTGCGGCGCTGGCCGAACTCTGCGGGACATTCATTCTCGTCTTCGCCGGTACCGGCGCGATCGTAATTAATGGTGTTTCCTCAGGAGCGGTGACTCATCCTGGCATCGCGCTGACATTTGGTCTGGCGGTGCTGGCCATGATTCATACATTCGGCCCGATTTCGGGGGCGCACATGAATCCCGCGGTGACTCTGGCGCTGTTTGCAGCCGGCCGTTTTCCGCGGCGATCTCTGGCGTTCTATCTGGGCAGTCAGGTTGCCGGTGCGGTGCTGGCCAGCCTTGTTCTGAAATTGCTGTTTCCCGATCACGCAACGCTCGGGGCCACGATACCGTCGGGGTCATCGCTGCAGTCATTTGTACTGGAACTGATGCTCACGTGGATTCTGGTGCTGGTGGTGCTGCGGCTGTCAGACGGCCCCCCCGGCAATGCTCAGGCTGGCCTTGTGGTTGGTTCGGTGATCGCGCTGGAGGCCATGTTTGCGGGGCCCATCTGCGGAGCTTCGATGAACCCCGCAAGATCAATGGGACCGGCATTGGTCTCCCTGAACCTGCAGCACCTCTGGATCTATCTGACCGCACCTGTGATTGGAGCTCTCCTGGCAGTGCCGCTCGGCAGCCTCCTGCGGATACCTGCAGCAGGTTCAGGGGCACCGGCATGAACCTCACAGAGTCGCTCAACGGCTGATCTTCTTCACTGGCAAGGGTGGTGTGGGCA
>JBJTOM010000066.1:0-6938 GCA_046074585.1 Planctomycetota bacterium
TCGATGGCGTGGATTTCGGCATGCGGACCGCCAAATCGGGAGTGCCAGCCTTCGGCGATGAAATCCCGTTCGGGCGACACGATCACGGCGCCGACCTGAGGATTGGGTTCGACGAAGCCGAAGCCGCGGCTGGCAAGCTGCAGGGCACGCTGCATGATGGCAGTCTCAGATTCGAAGCGCACGGTTAGATTCCCGGGAGCGACTGGCCGTCGGTATCGAGGAGTTCGCGGAGTCGGCGGATGGCGCGGAGATAGCGCATGCCGGCGGCGGGGGGGCTGAGTCCCAGTGCGGCGGCGACCTCGCTGTTTCCCAGATGTTCAAAATGCCGCATCATGATGATTTCGCGATCGGTGTCATCCATTTGTTCGATGGCGGCAAGGAAGCGGTCCTGGAGTTCTTTGCGGAGTGCGGCGGCAGCGGGGGTGAGTTCGGCGTCCTGGAGGAGTGCGGCCAGATCAGCGGCGGACTGATCGTCGGATCCCAGCCCGGAAAAGTTCTGTTCGCGATCGACGGAGCGGCGACGGGCGGCGCGGTGTCGGCGATGCATGTCGATAATACGGTCTTTGGCAAGCTGTCGCAGCCAGAGGTGAAAGGGCATGCTGGGATTTTGCAGATATCCTGTCAGGCGCTGGGAGGCTTCCAGCATGACGTCCTGAACGACGTCGCTGGCGTCAACACGACGAGCGACAGCCTGGTCGAGTCGCATCTGGATCATTCGCCGAACGGATTCGCGGTGCCGGTCCATGAGTCGATTCACGGCGGCGGCATCTCCGTCGGCCACATCCCGGAGCAGGTCCAGGGTTTTGTCGGATTCGGGCCACATGGACGGGAGGCTTTCGTTGCGGGTGGGCCGGCGTGCCGGGATGGCAGGAACGGGGTGGCGAAGGCGGAGATGGAACGGGGGACTGACGTCCCCCGCATCCCGATATCGCACGCAGTTCATTTCCAGGGGCTTGGCGTTACTTTTCCACGTCGAACGCATAGGCTGTGGTGGACTGGTACTTTGCGCCGGGTTTGAGAATTGTGGTGGGGAATTCGGGGTGATTGATGGAATCCGGATAGTGCTGTGTTTCGAGACAGAGTGCGCTGCGGTGGGGGTAAGG
Organism: Planctomycetota bacterium; assembly: GCA_046074585.1. GTDB lineage: Bacteria > Planctomycetota > Planctomycetia > Planctomycetales > Planctomycetaceae > SXXK01. Next base: position 1,104 of record JBJTOM010000066.1, read on the forward strand.
TTTGCCGCCTTTGCCAGCCTGGTCCTTGAGGAAATTTCCGGAGTAGAACTGGATGCCGGGTTCTGACGTGTAAACGCGCATGCGTCGTTTGGAAGCGGGATCAACGAGTTCTGCGGCGAAGGCGAGTTCTTCGCCGGGGGAGCGTTTGACGACGAAGTTATGGTCGTAGCCGAGTGCTGCAGTTTTGGCGACGGCTTCGATGCGAGCACCGATGCGGGTACGTTTGGTGAAGTCCAGGTCGGTGCCGGCGACTGGAGCGATTTTTCCGGTGGGGATCAGGGTGTCGTCGGTGGGTGTCCAGGATTCGGCGTTGAGCAGCAGTTCGTGGTTGAGTACGGTGGGACTGCCTTCACCGCCGAGGTTGAAATAGGCGTGATTGGTGAGGTTGACGGGAGTGGCCTTGTCGGTGACGGCGGTGTAGCTGATGGTGATGCGATTGGAGTCGGCCGGGATGAAGTAGGTGACAGTAACTTCCAGTTTTCCGGGGTAGCCTTCGTCACCGTCGGGGCTGACGACGCTGAACCTGACGCCCTGTCCGCTGGCGGACGAGAGGGGTTCGGCTTTCCAGATGAGCTTATCGAGGGCTTTGTCGAGTCCGCCGTGGAGGTGATTAGGTTCGTTGTTGATGGCGAGCGTGTATTCGCGGCCATCGAGTTTGAAGCGACCTTTGGCGATGCGATTGCAGACACGTCCTGTGGTGCAGCCGAAGTACTGGTTACCGTCTGATTCGTAGCCGGTGACGCTGTCGAAGCCGAGCAGTACATCGGCGAGTCGACCGGTGGCGTCGGGGACCATGAGGCTGACGAGCGTTGCACCGCGGGTCATGATTCTGGCGGAGAAGCCTGATTTATTGCTGATCGTATACAATTCGACGGGTACGCCGTCCTTTGTTTTTCCAAAGCCGTCCTGCGCGGGCTGGGCCGCGGTGGCGAGTGACGTCATGAGCAGTACTCCTGTGAGCAATCCCTTGAGAATGTGCATGGTTCATTTGCCCTGTTAAGCGAGCTCCGTCGGTGTCGTGGTGGTGGTGAAACCAGCGAGGAACAGACGGCGGGCTGATGGTGGAAGATTGCGGGTGCGGCAGCAGCCCGAATCGCCGGCGTGCCCGCAGGGGAATTATCAGTTGTTCCGGGGGCGGCCACAAGTGAGCGGGGGTGAGCGGGGACAGATTGGCGGGAGTTGGTTTCAGTCGGCGACGACGACGGTGTCGCAGATTTTGTCAACCAGCCGCCGATGGTCGCTGCTGAAGATGAAGCAGAGGTCGACCAGTGCCGCGAGTCCCCCGATTACCGGGACGCAGAAACTGACCAGATTCGGGAGCAGTTCTCGGCCGAATGTCTTTATGAATCCTGCCGGAAGACCGGAGGCCGCGTCGTAAACGGTTAATCCCATGAGTTTCTTGCCGATGGATTTTCCCTGACAGCAGAGGATGATCTGAAAGACCGTGAGACTGATGCCGGCTGCAAGGAGTAATCCGAGACCGGTGAAGACCACCGCGGGCCCCTGTCCCCCCCCTTCCTCCACCTGGGCACCCCCGATGGAAAGCAGCGCGATTCCCGGAAGGAGGGCGAGAAGACTGATAAATCCTTCGAGGATCCGGGCCACAAGTCGCGAGAATGGATTTGCACCCTGCAGGATCTTTGCCCGGGCGGAATGGCTGGCATCGGCAGTTCCCGGGGGCTCCCAGGGATTGAGCGGATGCTGGGGCGCAGACTTCTTTCTTGCGGCGTTTCTGGAAGTGGGCGGGGCCGAGAACGGGTCGTCGAAACCGCTGCTGTCGTCTTCTGAAACGATCTCAGCATCCCACGCGTCGAAGAATGGATCGGGTTTGGGAGCTGGGGCGTTTTTGACTGGCGCGACAACTGCAGGTGGGGCTGGGGGCGTCGCGGGTTTGGAAGGAGCGGCGGGGGACCGTGCCTGGAGCGGCGCGGGAGGGGGTGAAATGCGAGCGGGCGCTGGGGGTGCCGGCGGCGGGAATACAGGAGCAGGTGCGGGCGGTACAGGTGCGGGCGGTACGGGTGCGACCGCCCGAACGACAGCCGCCGGGCCGGGTTGTTCGGGCATTGGCGGAGCGGGCGGCACCTGAATAGCGCCCCGGCAGTCCGGACAGCGGACCTTTTTCCCGGCCAGACTGTCGTTGATATTGCCCTCCCACGTGCAGATGCAGCGAATGCGGATGGACACGAAGAACGCTCCTGAGCAGCAGATGGCAGGGTGCAGAAATGGGTGAGCGGCGACTGGATACGGGCTCGTTGAGGATACCTTTTTTCGGGGCGATTCGCGAGCAAACAGGTGGAAATTCGGAGGCGAGAGCATGTGGAGCAGGACGAATGTGCCGACGGGATGCAGAAATGCAGCGGAGCGGCGCGAAGGGGCCGATATTGATCGTTTTCGGGGATTTGTGTGCGTCGTGAGCGACTCAGGAGATTTGTTGTTCCCGCTCGCTCCGCTCAGTTGGTTCCGTTCCCGCCTCCCTGTATCATCTTCACACTTTGCGGTGGTTTTCTGCTCCCAGCCATCTCCGTCCACCGCCCTCCTTCCGCAGGCCAAACTTCGCCGTTATGGACGAACTCCAACACGAATGCGGGATTGCTGCCGTCTACCATCTCAATTCCGGTGGCCTGAGCCCGCTCATTCCAAAGCTGCGCCTGCCCGATCGGTCGGTTGTCAATCCCGCATCCGAAGATCCTTCAGTCGTCCGCAACCGTGCCTCCAGACTCGTCCCCGGAATGCTGCTGGATATGCAGAACCGCGGACAGCTGGCAGCCGGAATCACCAGTTTCAACGCCGGTCGCCTGCAGCTCATTCAAACCCACAAGGACGTGGGTGGAGTGGCCGAAGTCTTCCGCATGAATCACGAGGACCGCTATAAACAGCTCATGGCAGACCATGCCGGTCAGGCGGCCATCGGACACGTCCGCTACGCCACCTGCGGGAAGGATGACCCCACCTACGCTCAGCCCTTCGAACGGCACCACATCGCCCGCTCCAAATGGTTCAGCTTCGCCTTCAACGGTCAGCTCGCCAACTATCTCGAACTGCGCGAAGAAATCCTTCAGACCACCGACTTTCATCTCACCCGGGAAACCGACACCGAAGTCCTCAACCACCTGATCTCCCACGAACTCTCCGTCAACCCCGAAATCACTCCCGTCGCTCTCCTGCAAAAAATCGCTGCGCGTGTCGATGGGTCGTGGAACATCGTCTTTCTGAATGCCCGCGGACAGATGTTCGTCTCCCGCGATCCGCTCGGGATGCGACCGCTCTGCTGGGCCCGCGAAGGCTCCCTGTTCGCCGCCGCCAGTGAAAGTGTTGCGCTCACCCATCTGGGATTCGCAGACGAAAATGTGCACAGCCTGCCACCCGGGCATGTGCTGGTTGTTGACGGCGATTCCGTGTCGATGCATGAATATGCCGAAAGCCCCGCTCAGGCCCACTGCTTTTTCGAGTGGATCTACTTTGCCAATGCCGGCAGCACTTTTGATGGTGCCAGTGTCTACCTGTCCCGCAAAAAGCTTGGCGAGGAACTGGCAGCCCGAGAAACCATTCCCATCGGCGATGACGTGATCGTGGTTCCCGTGCCCGACACAGCCAAGGCTGCCGCGGACAGCATGGCCTTTCGACTCAAAGTCCCCTCCCTCGAAGGACTCATCCGCAACCGCTACATCGGCCGCACCTTCATCGAGGGCAACAACCGGGCGGACAAAGTCCGCATGAAATACACGCCGCTCCCGGAAATCATGGAAGGCAAACGCGTGCTGCTCGTGGACGACTCCATCGTTCGCGCCACCACCCTCCGAGAACTCCTCGCACTCCTCCGCGCCCGAGGCCGGGCCAGGGAAATCCACGTCCGCATCGCCTGCCCACCCATCATCGCACCCTGCTTCTACGGCATCGATATGTCAACCGTCAGCGAACTCTTCGCGCCAGCCTTCATGCAGGGACACAGAATCACTCCCGCTGAAGAACAGGCCATGGCGCACGAAGTCGGCGCCGACAGCCTCCGATACCTCCCCGTCGAATCACTCGCCAGCTGCGTCGGACTCCCCGCCACATCACTCTGCCAGGCCTGCGTCTGCGGCCATTACCCAACACTCGCCGGGGCCCGCATGTACCAAAAAGCCCTCGAACGCGCCTCCGGGACGTCGGCCGACGGCCACTCCGGAGGATGCTCGGGCAAAGCTCCCGCTCCCGGGGCAAGGATCTACGGCTAAGCACCGGGACGTGGAGGTCAGAGTCACTCGGTTACTGCACACTCTTCAGCTCCACGATGAAGTGCAGGGTTGCATTGGGAGGGATAGACCCCGGCATACCGCGCGCGCCATAGCCCAGCTCGGATGGCACCCATAACTCAATCATCCCTCCCTCGCCAATCAACTGCAATCCCTCCGTCCACGCCGGAATCACACCGTTGAGCGAAAAAGAGGCTGTCTTGCCACGGTCGTAAGAATTGTCGAATTGCCGGCCACTGTCCAGCCAACCCCGGTAATGCACCTCAACCGTGCTCGTCGCCTGGGGTTTCCGGCCTTCTGAAGTGCGGAGAATACGGTACTTCAGGCCACTGGCGGTGGCTTGAAATTCCCGAGCTGCATCCTGATCGACCGGCCCCACTCCAGCCTGCAGCGATTCCCGATCAAAAAATGTCACGGCTTCCCGCTGCAAGGGCGCGGCACCCGCCCCGGAATCACCCGTTGCGTCTGCCAGCCGACTGCCGGCAGGGGATTCGCAGCCGGACAACAGAGCTGGAGTCAGCAGGGGAAGAATGGCGGGGACGCAGAGGAACCGGCGGCGAACAAACATGGAGAGAGGTCCGAAAAGTGGCTGAAGGGAAGCCGGGAAGGGACGCGGGAAATTCTGCTGAATCGTGCGGCAGGATGCAACTCCAGACAGAGACAGCCGACAGCAGGGGCCGCCATGCAGCAGATTCTGCCGCTCCCGACAGCCAGGCAAAAACAGTCGCCAGAACTCCGCGCCCGCCAGGGGATTCCGGTTGAGCAGTTCAGGGGGAGTTTGACGATTGGGCGAAGAGAAAGTGGTCGCCGTCAGCGATGGAGCAGACAAGATGTCCGAAACAGAATTTGTGGAGATACTCAGGTCCAGCGTGAATGAGCTTTTACGGTGGGTCGGTTTCGGAACCCTCACAGGGCTCGCGGCCAAGGCCATTCTGCCGGGCCGGGATCCGGGAGGGGCCGTCTCTACTATGCTCACAGGAATCGCTGGCAGCGTGATTGGCTGCGGGACCGCGATGTTCTTTTGGCGCGATGTCACCATCGATCCCATCAGCGTCCGTGGCTTTTTCGCGGCGGTCATGGGTGCTTTCATCCTGCTCTTTTTCTATCGCCTGCTGTCTGGATCCTTTTTCAAAGAAACAAACGACGGGGAAGACCGCTGGCTGCACAAATTTCGCCGCCGCGTCAAACGCCGCTATATCTCCGATGATGCACTCCGAGATATGGCCTGAACAACCGCTCGGGTTTCCTAACATCCGCGAATTCGCTGCAATCCGGGGCTCCGGAGTTGAACGTTGCACAACGCGGCGATATGCTCCCGCGTTTCGAAAAATCGGTGGAGTGTGCCCGAAACAGCGCATTCCGGCCACTGCTCAAAGTCTTCTGCGGCAAATTTTCTGCGGTTTGCCCGGATACTCGGACGAAAAAGGGCGGTTGCTGCGCCGTAAGCCGTCGTACTGGTATTCGCTGGTATCCACCAGGTATTCTCAGACAATCATTGTTGGTGGTTTTTTAGGGCTGTTCCCATGTCGGAAGAGCTGCTGTTGAAGGTCGAGCGTCGCACAAGTCCTGGCTCCAAAGGGGCCCGGTTGGTTCGCAGTTCCGG
>JBJTOM010000067.1:0-2734 GCA_046074585.1 Planctomycetota bacterium
CCTGTGCGGGTGACGGCGGATGCGTGGAGGTCGTCGACGCCGCGGGGACGCTCCCGGTGCATCGCAACCATGCTCCGGCCGCGACACCAGGAACCCGGCCAGGGTGCATGGCACCGGGACGCGGAAGGTGTTTATTGGAAATGCTTTACGACGACGGCTCAGCAGGAGCTTCGCCCTCCCGGGAACTGCCTTCGCCGGAAATGGAACGCCACAGAGGTGGCGTCGTCGGTTCTGCGGGGACTGTCCCCGGCGGGCTCGCGGGCCGGATTTCGGCCGCACCCCCGTGGCACTGCAATCGCGGTTATCGCTGCAACAGCGCAAATCACTACAAACGGGTAAATCCTTCCAATGAGGGCAGTCAGATCAACCGCTCCGACTCGTGCTCGACGCAGGGACTATCCCCGCAACGCGGAGCTCTGGTGTCGTCTTGCGGTCTGTACGACCGGCTGAACCTCTCCGTCCGCAGGCTGCGGGGACTGTCCCCGGCAGTCCGGGTACCGGGCAAAGCTGCAAGCACAAGGTGCAGGGCACCAAAACGCACTTCCCACTTCGAGGCGTCATATTCTTTGGCTGGGTACCCCGCTTCCTCACGGGCGCGGCTCTTGTGGGACGTTTTGCGTTATGGCACAGATGGGACAAATGGGACCTATGAGACCCATGAGACGGATGGTCCGCGTTCCGGAGCGGGGCTGAGCTCCTGTCCATCGTTAACGCCTCTTCATTGCGCCCCGGCGACATACGCATGCCGCGGCAGTGCTGTTGCCCGCGGACTGCCGTCCGACGGCTCTGCAGCTTTACCGGGGGATTGATATCCACTGCACGCCCTGTCACGTGGGGTGGAGTCCGAAAGACGACTTCCGGTGTTCTTAACACCGTTTCGTCAACCCAGCCTCGCCCTTCCGACTGGAACTCCGTTGTGCGGGCGGTGCAGAGTTGTCGTGCGGGATTTCGGCGAATTTTCGTTTTCTGCCGCGGACGTTCGCAAATTCGGGAACCGCCTGGCATAATCCGGTTGCCTTCTCCCACCTTCTGACTTCCGCTGGAGCCACGTATGTCGACGACGGCCATGTACAGTCCACCATCCATTCGTCAGACTGGAATCCTCATCGGGGACGAATTTCGTCCCGCGGTCAGTGGCCGCACCTTTGCCACGCTGAATCCAGCGACGGAAGAGTTGATTTGCGAGGTTGCGGAGGGCGATGCGGCCGACGTGGATCTGGCTGTCCACGCCGCTCGGGCCGCCTTCGAGACCGGTCCGTGGTCCCGCATGGACGCCCGCGACCGCGGTCGCCTGCTCACAAAGCTGGCCGATCTGATCGAGAAGAACTTTGATGAACTCGCAGCTCTTGAAACGCTTGACAACGGCAAACCCATCAGCGATTCCCGCGCTGCAGACCTGCCGCTGGTGATCGACTGTCTGCGTTACTACGGCGGCTGGGCCGACAACATTCAGGGCCATACCATCCCTATCCGCGGCGACTACTTCTGCTGCACGCGTCGAGAGCCGATCGGAGTCTGCGGGCAGATTATTCCCTGGAACTTTCCGATGCTGATGGTAGCGTGGAAATGGGGCCCGGCGCTCGCGGCCGGCAACACCATCGTCATGAAGCCTGCGGAACAGACACCGCTCACCTGCCTCCGCATGGCTGAACTCGCACTCGAAGCCGGTTTTCCTCCGGGCGTGATCAACGTGGTGCCCGGTTACGGCCCTACTGCCGGTGCGGCTCTGGTCCGGCATCCGCAAGTCGACAAAATCGCCTTTACGGGGGAGGGCACGACCGCGAGGATCATCATGCGGGAAGCGTCCGAAACGCTGAAGCGACTCACATTTGAACTCGGCGGCAAGAGCCCCAACATTGTCTTCGCGGATGCAGATCTGGATGCCGCAGCGGCCGGTGCGGAGTTCGGTTTGTTCTTCAACCAGGGCCAGTGCTGCTGTGCGGGCAGCCGACTGTTTGTGGAAGAATCCGTGCACGATGCCTTCATCGAAAAAGTGCTCGCCCGCGCCCGCCAGCGTTCCGTCGGCAATCCTTTCGACACGGCCACTCGACAGGGCCCCCAGGTGGATCGGGCCCAATTCGATAAGATCATGTCCTACATCGACCGCGGCAACGCTCAGGGTGCCGCCTGCCTGACCGGTGGTCGTCGCGTGGGACAGACGGGATACTTCATCGAGCCGACAGTGTTTGCCAATGTTGAAGACGGCATGGACATCGCGCGGGAAGAAATTTTCGGGCCGGTCCTGAGCGTGCTTAAGTTCCGCGACGTGCCCGAGGTCATTCGCCGGGCCAACAACACCGCCTACGGGCTGGCGGCGGCTGTCTGGACCCGCGACGTCTCCAAAGCCCACATCCTCGCACAGGCGCTGCGGGCCGGCACGGTGTGGATCAACTGCTATGATGTGTTTGACGCGGCCGCTCCGTTCGGTGGCTTCAAAATGAGCGGTCTGGGGCGCGAACTGGGTGAAGCCGGGCTCGCCAGCTACACCGAACTCAAAACCATCACCATGGCACTCAATTCCCGCTGAAACACCTTCCCGCCTGATCGGCGATTCTCCCCACCTCCATTCCGTTGACCCCGGTCCTTCCATTTTGCACACGGATCTCTCATGAGCACCCTCACTGCCAACTCCCGTTCACCGCAGACTGAACCTGATGTCTTCGGTCATACCCCCGGACTGTTCCTGCTGTTCTTCACGGAAATGTGGGAACGATTCAGCTACTACGGCATGCGT
>JBJTOM010000068.1:0-7263 GCA_046074585.1 Planctomycetota bacterium
GGAGAATCTGATTTGAGGGCGTTGGTTGGGACGATTATTCGGTTTGTGGTGATTTGGGCTGTTGCAGCGATAACCGCGATTGCAGAGCCACTGCGGTGCGGCCGAAATCCGGCCCGCGCGGCCGCCGGGGACAGTCCCCGCAGAACCAACGCTGCCGCCTCTGTGGCGTTCCATTTCCGGCGAAGGCCGTTGCCGGGAGGGCGAAGAAGTTCCTGCTGAGCCACCGTCGTAAAGGATATCCGCCAAACACCTTCCGCGTTCGGGTGCCGTGCACCTTGGCGTTCCGGTGCCATGCACATTGGCCTCTACCGTGGCCGGGTTCGTGGGCTGCCGGGGACAGTCACTGCGGCGAGAGCGAGTCGGAGCGTCTGATCCGACTGCCCCGGTTGGAACGATTGTACCGTTTGTGGTGATTTGGGCTGTTGCAGCGATCACCGCGATTGCAGAGCCACGGGGGTGCGGCCGAAATCCGGCCCGCGCGGCCGCCGGGGACAGTCCCTGCAGAACCGACGACGTCGCCTCTGTGGCGTTCCATTTCCAGTGAAGGCCGTTGCCGGGAGGGCGAAGCTGGGATGGTGAAACGATGGTACGGACACTTGAGATCGTCTGTCGGATTTCATGCAGACGCGCCGGCGGGCATCTTGCTGTACCAAATCTGACCTCACGCAAAGGCGCCTAGGCGCAAAGCTGGAATTGTTTGAAATTTGAACCTTCTGTCCTTCCTTTGCGTCTTTGCGCCTTTGCGTGAGACCAACAGTTCTGACGACAACCGGCAGCGTTTCGGTGCCATGCACCTTTGCCTGTGCACCTTTGCCTGCGTCACACAACCATGCAAAACACAATCACTGAGCCCCGCCCGTGAGGAAGCCGGGGACCCGGACGAACCAGATGACGGTTCTCAGTGGGAAATGGGAAGTGGCGAGGGCACGAGGCTGAGAGTGGCATGGGATTTTAGGTGCCATGCACCTTTAACCTTTAAGTGACTACCTGGTTGTATGCGGGTTGATTTTCCGCTTTCTGACGGGCGCGGCTCGGCAGGGGAATGGGAGCCGAGTTGCAACGTTTCGAGGGCGGCGGCACCTGCGTTGCAACCGCGAGGATCCGGGAAATCTGAATCGTCGTAACTCGAGTTGGGAAGACGGTTTCGGCGTTTGCGGTGCCATCGGCGTTTGCGGTGCCATTGGCGTTTGCGGTGCCATGCACCTTCTCCGTAGTAGGTGGGTGACCCCTCACCCCCAACCCCTCTCCCCTGGGAGGGGAGAGGGGGGCCGGGGGGTTCCTTTCGACAGAAAGTGACGGCCCGACGAATTCTCTTTCCATTTTCGCGCAACTCTCAAATCCTGCGTGCCTGTAAAGCACCAGCCGGCTCGCGATTGTTTCCGGTTGCGGGCATGGAAAACAGCGGATGCGGGATGGGTGGGGAGCACGGTGTTCCTCGCGTTCCGCGTTATGTGGTTTTCTGCAGGAGAATTCCGATGAAGAATGTGTTCGTGTGGGTGGCTGGTGTGGCAGTGGTGTTGGTGGCATGCAGCCGTCCGGTCGTGGCCGGGGATCAGGCCAAAGTGCCCTGTTCGACGGTTGTATCGACAGCGGTTCCGGCCAAATCGGCGGTTGTCGAGGGGATTCCGGATCCGGTGGAGCATGCCACGCAGCTCCTGGAAGTGCTGGGAAAGGAACGCCAGGCCCGCATGGCAGCGCGTGATCGACTTTCCAAAGACGGTGCGAGCGTCGAACAGAAGCTTGCGGAGATTCGCGCGGAACTGGGACGGATCAACCGGGACCTCGAGCTGCTGCATTGCCATGTCGGCAAGGGCTGTTATCCGTTTTGTCTGAATGGCGTGCAGATCTGCAATCGGGCGCATGCGGTGCGTACAACCAGCACTCTGATGGCACGATCACTGGCACTGCAGGCGGCCGTGAATCTGCTGGAAAAGAATCTGCAGGACGGCCAGAACGAGACGGACCAGATCATCGCCGGGATTGATTCTCTGGAAGCCAGCATCGTGCTGGTGCCGTATCAGACCAGCCGCATCATGGTACAGCAGCTGCCGTCGGACTCGATTCCGCTCCTGGAAAAGCTCAACGCGATGCTCCCGAAGGAGTCGGCTGAGATTGCCGCCCATAAAGTGCGAGTGGCTGCTTTTCTGGCCGGCCCGCTTCCGGGTGAATCGCAGACCGCGGAGACTCCGGCGGTTCCGGAAGCCGAGATTCGCTGAGTGTTTGCGGGGAATGGGCATTGCGAAGGCTGCGAGCGGACGCTCGCAGCCTTTTTTTTTGCCCGAAAATGGGGGATAGTCCGGTCCCGGGACGTGACAGACCATCCACTGCAACGCGTTTGCGTCGTTTCCACGGAACAGTTCAACAGCGAGGCCATCGTCTGCGGGGATGATGTCACCGACAGCCAGTCCGTCGCGGTCACCGTTTTGGCAAGTCCCTGAAGTTTTCAGAATTCTGCGCAACAACAGCCACAGCTGCTCCTGCATACGGGTAGTCGCGGAGGGCGCTGGCTGAATGGTGGCGGGTGTCTGGTGATCTGCGATGGAAACTGAGGATGGAGGGTGCAGTGATGATCAGGTTTGTGGTGGTGATGGTGGTAATCATTGGTGGCTGTGTGCTGTCGGCCTCAAGTCCTGCCTGTCGAGCACTGGTCCGGCAGACATACGAACGATTCGGGGGCTGGACCGAAGCAGCTCGAATGGACGATCCTGCCGGGTATGTGGAGTACGTTCGGGGACAGCTGCGTCAGGATCTGGCGGACATGCGAAGTTCCCATTCGCAGCTGCAGACCGAACACGAACGGCTGGAGACGCTCCTGGCAACTCGCCAGCGACTGCTCGAAGATGCCTCCCGCATGCTGGAGAGTTTTCGTACGGCATGGCAGGCCGGCAGTTTCCCCGTCACGGTTCTGGGGCGGTCCTACACGTCTGAACAGCTGCAGTCGCAGGTGGCGATGCTGCTGGATGAGCAGTCCGGGTATGAGTCCGGTGTGCAGCGAATTCGTGAGGCCAGGCAGGCGGCGGCCGAGCGAATCCGACAGCTGACGGTCCAGCTGGGCAACACCAGCACCAGCCTGTCGCTGCTGGATACGCAGAAGGAACTGCTGATTTCCAGGCAGCTGCAGACCAGTGGCGACACCCTGGTGGCTGGTGTGGATGCCTTGCTGGCGGGCAATCGCGAGGTGCTGTCCGGGGGACCGGTGCGTCCGCTGGAAGACCTGGTGACTGCTGAACAGTCCCGCGGCACGTCCGCCACCCAGTCGCTGGCTCGTGTGATGGAGTATCTGCAGAATGGTCTGCCGGGGACCTGAGACATGCACACGGCTGTTTTCGATCGTGAAAGGCGTGCGGCCGACGTCCATCGGCCGCTTGAAACTCGGTGCGTTCCCGCTGAGACGCTGGCCAGGCGGGCACCTGCCGTGACCGGGGGATTGACATTCCCCGCACGCCTTTCCCGCTTTTCTGCAGTGATAGAGAGAACTTCAATGCCATTGGGCAGGAGAAATCGAACATGTGGTATTTCAGGCAAATGATGAGCTGCCGAGCCAGCCATTTTCTGACCGGTTTGCTGCTGCTGTGGCACGCGTCGTTCAGCATGGCCGACGACCGGACAATCGTGATCGGCGTGAACAGAAACCAGAATCCGGAAGACGCCGACCTGAAATGTGCAGTGGCCGATTCGGAATTATTTGAGCGAACGCTGATTGCCGGCGGTGTGCCCGAGAAAAGCATTGTGCGGATTGCCGACAACGCGGCGGACGGCGCCAATGTCCCCATGCTGAAGCACATTCATCGGGAATTCCGCCAGCGACTTGCGGGTATGCGCGAATCAGACCGATTGATTCTCTTCCTCTCCGGACATGCTGTGGTCGTCAACGGCGAATGGGTCTTTGTGCCGTATGACTTTGACCGCAATGATCCGCTGAATACCGGCTTGAAATTCTCGGATCTCCGTGATTATCTGCTGGCCTGTCCCGCCAGACAGAAACTGGTGCTGCTCGACTGCTGCCGCAGCCCGCTGAAGCCATCCGCAGTCGCAGAAAAGGCGCCGGAGCCTGTGGTGGAGGAACAGGAAGCCCGGTTACCCCTGGCGGATGTGTTCCGGGGCACGGAGGCGGTTGTCATTGCCGGCTGCCGTCCGGGGCTGAAGTCCTATGAACACCATCGCCTGGGTCACGGCTATTTCACCCTTGCCGTCGTCGAAGCGCTTCAGGGACAGGCGGACCAGCCCCTTGGCAACGCCGAAAAGGACGGCTGGATTGATACCTTCGAGCTGGGGAGATATGTGCCGTCACGCGTGCGGGAACTGGCAGCCCTCGACGGCTTCCTGCAGGAACCGGTCGTGAGCGATGAGCAGACTGTGTTTCGGCTGACGAAAGCCGCGGAATCCGTTGCCGCGGCCGAGATGGAAACCGGCAGGACGGCAACTGGCGCAACAGCAGCGGTTGGGGGGCCCGGGACCGCGAATCCGCAGCCATACGATGCTCAATCACAGCCCGCGGGATATCAACTCGCCAAATGGCTGTTCCTCGCCGCTGGGCCGCTGACCCTGTGGTGGCTCCTGCGGGGATTCGGGCGAAAACCGCGGACCGTCAGAAGTGTGGGACGCAGTCGACAGACGGTGGATTGATGTTGATTGACAAGTGTTGATTTCGACAGCAGGATGCAGCAGGGTTTTCAGCCACAGCAAAACTCCACAGACACATCTGCTCTTTCCGCCCGATCAGGATTTCACGATGAACAGCGGCACTCGCAGTCACCCTTCGCCTCGGCAGCGTGTCAAAGAGCTCCTTGTTCAGGCAATTGGAATGTACAGCGATCGGCTGACCGATCCGACCGGCGACGAGTACCTGGACGTGCTGGAAATCTGCAGCGAACGTGCTGAGGCGGCCTTCGCCTGGCATCGGCAGCGCTGGGAATCCGACGCCCTCGTCTTTGAACAGCTTGCCCCCCGGCCAATTGCCGGCACACGTTACACGACCACCCATCCGCTGCAGGATCTTGTGCTCTGCGAACTGGTGATGCGCGGGCATTCGCCGGCTGTCAGCCTGTTCGCAGACAGGATTCGGGGCGTGGCGGAAAAAACGATGCGGAAGATCGATCCCACACATCGATCGGGACGTTCACCCGGTTCTCGAGGTCCGGCGGATTCTCAACAGGATTTTTCGCGGTCTGACGCGGCCATTGAAGCGACGATCCAGGCACTGCTGCATGACTCCAGGGAAGAATACCGGAAAGGCACCAAAAGTCGCCCGGACGGCCAGCATGCCGGCGAACTTGATGGGCTCCCGCTGCGAGGTCTGCCACTGCGTTCCTTTCGGGCCCAAACGCCGCTTTTCAACTGGATCTGCCGGATCCTCCCGCGGCTGCTGCGAAAGCTGCAGGTGCTTCGCTCGATTTCGTCCACCGAAGAACTGGGCACCGGGACTATTGCCGCCGGTGCCAGCAAGCTGCTCCTGCACACGGGTTACTTTCATGAAACACGGCATATTCGGGCGTTTGTGCGGATTTCCGGTGCGGGCAGGGATGGCAGGCCGCTGGGCACACGGCTGCTGGATGTGCACAGCCGTTCCAGTGCCATCACGCAGAAGCCGGCCGAAACGACGGTTTCGGTTCCCGGATCGGTGCGGCTGGTGCACCGAACCCGACGCGAACTGCAGCCAGCAGACGCCTTCGACTCTGAAGGCTCCTCCGGCAATTCAGATCCAGCCATCACGGATCGCTGCACTGCAGTCCTGCAGAAACTAATGCATTCGGCATTGATTCAGTCGGAGCTGACAGCCAGTGAGATTGAACTGCTGAGAAACGTGTTCGTCAAACCGCAGGCACAGCTGGCAAAAGAACGGGGCGTTCACACGGCAAACATCGGCCGCCAGCGGGACAGGATCATCGAGAAGTTAAGCAAACAGTTCAGGTTCATCCAGGAGTCTGCGGGCGACGAAGAGACGCTGGCCTGTCTTGAGCTGGTCTACGCCAACAGCAAATGCCCGACCTTCGCAGAGCTGCTGATGAGGGTCCTTGAATCGTGGCCGCTGCTGCCACCGCTCCCCACCACGCAACCCTCGCTGCACGCCACGTGGGAACTGGTTATGCGAAATGTGCCGGAAGAATCGCAGCCGTCGCAGTCCGGTGCGGGCGTCGAACTGTGCATGCATGAAATCCTGCGCAACTCAACAGACCAACAGGGCTCAATTGGGTCAGAGGACTGACGCAACGTGCGTCCCCGCCACATCCGCAGTTTTTTCACCCCTTTCCAGGGCTCGGTTCCATGAGCGATCACCCATCAGTCCAGCGGGCAGCAAGGCTGCTGCATGACATTCTCGAAGACGTCTGCCTCGACCAGCTCGACGCAGAACTGGACGAAGAGCATCCCACGGATTCCGACGAATTCATCGCGGATCTTACGGCCGGCCGGCTGTCCGCCGAGTCCCTTGCCAACTTTCGTCAGCATCTGCGCGGCTGCCTGCTGTGCAGTGACGTCATCGACAATCTGCGGGAACACTATCCGCTGACTGAGCTGCAGGAGCCGGAGCAGGAGGACCTCGACGGGCGAATGGACGCGCCGGCTGGAACGGGGGTGCCCCGGGTTCAGGCGGTTGCTTCCGTGACCCCCGCCGTCACCCCGCCTCCCGCAACACTCGAACAGGCACGGGTACTCCTTGCCACCGTGCGTCCAGCCGATCCGCCAATGCGGGCGGTCAAATCGGGACTCCAGCGAACCATCGCGGTGCTCGCGGCCATCGCTGCAGTTCTGGTGCTGGTGCCATTCCTGCGAGTCCTGCTGCAGCCCGGCCCGCTGCCGTCAACCTTTTCCACAGTCGCGACCCTGTCCCAGTTCGGGCTCACCAGCGACGTCAGGGGACGCGACCTGACACCGGATGAAACGGAGCTTCGAAAGGCTGAGACTCTGCGGACAGAGCTCGGTCAGCAGCCCGCAAACCCCGTCGCGCGGCTCAATCTTGCCGCCCAGCTGTTGGTAAACCGTCAGCTGGAGGAGTCGCGGGAGCTGATCGAAGCAGTGCTGGAAACCCGGCCGCAGGATCCCGAGGTGCTGAACGCGCTGGCTCTGGTGCAGGTCGCGTCCCACGAACCGCAGACAGCCATCCTGACCCTGCAGAAAGCTTTCGCCGTCAAGCCACTGTTCGCTCCCGCCGCTTTGAATCTGGCCGACCTGCTGGTGGAACAGAATCGGTCCGACGAAGCTGTCGCTGTCCTGCGTCAGGCTCTGCAACGCCCGCTGGCGGCAGGCGTCAAAGAGCAGCTGCAG
>JBJTOM010000069.1:0-1615 GCA_046074585.1 Planctomycetota bacterium
CGAGGTGTCTGGAGTCTGGCCTGTCCGCGCCGCGCGTCTCGCGATTCTGGAGGCTGAGAATGGCTCTTCGAAGTCCCCCCCACTCATCCCTCCGTTAATCCGAGTTTTCGCCTGCATCAGAAACGCAGAAGGAAGCCTTAAGGAACTTCAGAACCGAAGGTTTCAGGCTGGACCTTTGACGGGTGCAAATTCAGCAGTGAAACTTCGGCATTCTGAAAATCGGTGATGTTGCGAGTCACGATGATTCATTGATGCTGGAGTGCCGACGCTGCAATCAGACTGTCTTTCCCGGGCATTGCTTTGCCGCTTTTTCGGAGAAGCACAAGCAACGCGGCCCAGGTGGATGCTGTGTCAGCATCCGGATCGCACACTTTCAACCGTTGCAGACCTTCGGCAAACCAGCGTTTCAGTGCGTTTCGAATGCGAGCTGAAGTCGTCAGTCCGATACCATTTTTGATTTCCCCCGGGTACGATAGGTGTCACTGCAATGAATCGTTCGTGTCGTCGCAGCCAACGAACAACCGCGGGTTGCGGATCGGGCTTTGTCACTTCGCTGAGCACACTGGCATCGACAGGATACTTCACAGGTCATATGTGATGGTCAAGTCTAACGTCGCAGACGAAGTGAGCCACAGGCAGACACATGGCAGCAGAAAATGCCACGTCAACGGCCCCCCGCAAGCGCGTCGCCCTGTAAGGGCCGTTCTCAGTCGATTCCACCGGATTCCCGGGTGGCCCGCGGGGCGGATACCCCAAGGGCCTGCCGTCGGCACGGATCAGCGCGCAGTGCAGGCGTCAAATTTCAACCCCGAGCTCCACGACTGCCGTCTTCCGCTGTCGCCGGGCTGCAGACAGAGCAACGCTGATAATCCACCGCCAGCGTTTGCACCATGCGTCCTTCTGCAGGTTCTGCGACTGCTGGTCCGGCGACAGCCCGGCCAGATGCAGACCGGCAAGCCACTCGCAGAATGACGCCAGGCAAACAGGGCCAGCCCACACTCAGTTCCTGATTTTCACCGGTACCTGCGTCAGGTGCTTTTTGCTCCAACGACACATCCGCCTCCAGAATTCGTAACTCATTTGCCATTCACGTGACGTCAGCTCATCTTCTACCCGGTCCGGAACAATCGAGACCCGCTTGACGACGTTCCACGAACAGGAAATACTCGTCTGAACGCGCAATGTCAGAGCTCGTGCCAGGGCCAGTTGCGAAGCTGTCAGCATGAAAAAAAAAGACACCCTGAACATGAAAGCCACGTTTGCAACACTTATCTTCCTGATGCACCTGCCGCTGGTGGCACTCGCCCTCGATGACGAAACATCCAGGCCGGAAACATCCACGCTGGCTGCTGCGGCATCGCCGACCGGGGAAACTGACTGGTCCCTCGACGAAGCCGCGGATGCGTTGATTCTTCACGGCAATGTTCAGCCGGCAACAGGGGCTTACGGGAAGAGTCTGGTGCTCGATGGCGAGTCGCTCATCGAACTCAGGGACACCGCCCGGCTGCACAGCAGCGAATTCACGATTCATCACCGCCGGTGACATTGCGATGGCCCGCAAGTTTGGCTACGTCGTCAAGCTGCTCGGTGTTGCTGAACGAGATACCAAAACGGG
>JBJTOM010000070.1:0-2643 GCA_046074585.1 Planctomycetota bacterium
TCCTCCAGCTGCTCCCGATCCCACGTGGCCCCGATGAGGTACTCCGCTGACGCCTGCTCGCCCGGAACCGGCGCTGCCCAGACGCGACCGACCACCACGTCTGCTGACAACGGTTCATTCAGTCGCACCCGCAGCAGCTCACCCCGCACCGGCTGATCCGGCTGCCCGGGGAACCAGGGATTGCCGCGGCCCCGATGGCCCTCACAGAAGAATAATCGCTCGCCCTCCAGTTCTTCCCCCGCAATCTGCACACGCCCCTCCCGCACCACCACCTGAGTCGGATCGATCTGACGCTGCAGGAACTGGTGATCAGCCATGAGCGATTCGCGAGTCACCTGCAGGAGCAGCGGAACATTGAGCTGCCAGCCGGGCATTCGCAGCGCGCCGTAACGGCCGGAATGCGGCAGCAGAGAACAACCGAAAGCCGGATCCGCGGGCGACGCTGCCGGCACACGCTGCAACCGCCCTTCCCACTGGTCACGCTCCACGGCCGACAGAAAACGCCGCTCGATCATACGACTGTGAAAAAGCGATCGTCCGGTCTGCTGCTCGATGCGGCGATAGCACGCCTCCGCTGCTGCTATGAGCTTTGGGTAATCCGGTCTGACAGCCAGTCGCTGGCCGCTGAGAGGCATCACCAGTCCGGCTGCGACGGCCGATGCTGTACCGGTCCGGCCGGAATCTGCCACCAGCAGATCATCGCCGCGCCATGCCGCCTGCCACGCCAGCACCGAACCGGCAAGCCCCTGGCCGATAATGAGTGTTCGTCGAGACATGCGGCTAGCCGGGATCCTTGCCAACGAATTCGTCTCGGCTGAGTGCTCCATCGGCATTGGTGTCGAACCGACGGAATCGCTGTTCTGCATCCGGCTTTGCCAGTCCACTGGAATACTCTTCCAGCGTCAGTTGTCCATCAGCGTTTCGATCCCAGCGTTTCATGGCCGCCGCGCGATTCACACCGGAGGGCGATGCTGATTTCTTCGGGACAGACCGCGGAATGCCGTCGATAGCCAGTTGTGTGCGCTGTGCCGATGCGGGAAGTGTGGCGGACCATTCGAGAGCCAGTTTCGTGAGCCGCTTCACCACTTCTGGCTCCGCATCACTCAAATCGTGCTCTTCTCCGGAATCAGCCGGGATCCGGTAGAGCTGCGGATGCAGACCGCGATGATCCACGAAGAGCTTCCAGTCGCCATCGCGGACGGCCAGTGGCGGGGGCTGATAGCCGTCTGCAGGTCCCTGAACGCTGAACAGCCATTCCCAGTGAAGCGGGCGCGTACGGGGGTGAGCGGCGCCGAGCCAGTTGCGACTCAGGTCTTCACCGTCCAGCTGGATTCCGGTCGGCAGCGTGACATTGGCGAGGCGGCAGATGGTTGGCAACAGATCCACTCCCCCCGCTACGCTCACGTCGTCCATTCGTCCGGCCGGAATCCGACCGGGCCAGCGAATCAGGCCGGGAGTGCGGATGCCACCTTCGTAAAGACTGCGTTTCCGAGCGCGCAGCGGGCCGGTGCTGCCCACTCCGGCGTTGGCGGCGTTGCCAATCCGGTCATCCTCCGGGCCGTTGTCACTGGAATAGACGATCAGGGTGTGTTCTGTGAGTTGCAGTTCATCGATTGCAGCGAGCAGACGCGCGACCTGGGCATCGAGGTCCGCAAGCGACGCCAGCTGCACCTGCATTTGAGATTTCAGGTTGTCCACTCGTCCGTAATACGACTGCAGCCATGGACCAAAGGCAGGGTGGGTGGCGTCAGGTTCAAGGTTTGCGAAGGGGGCCAGTTGTTCCGGGAGCGGCCTGAGTGGGGCGTGTGGCAGGAGCGTCCATGCGTTGATGAAAAATGGACGGTCACGGTGCGTCTGCATAAAGGCAATCGTCTCATCCACGATCCGAGCTGTGGATCGGGCACGAAAGAAGGGCTCCTCAGATTCGTTTCCCAGCTGCGGCCCGTTGCCATTGACACATCGGGACACATCAAATCCGTAGGCTTCCGGGAGCGGTGCACCGGAGCCGCTTCCCAGATGCCATTTACCAAAATGCCCTGTGGCATAACCCGCCTGCTGCAGGAGTCGCGACAGGGTCGGGACGGACGGATCCAGCCAGTTCGGCATGCCACGGGCTGCGTTCTGAGCGGCCGTGGAAAAGTGACCGTGAATCCTGTGCCGCGCAGGACAGGTGCCCGTCAGAAACCCCGTGCGACTGGGCGAACAGACGCTGGCTGCCGTGTAGAACTGCTGGATGCGTGTCCCTTCAGCTGCCAGCCGATCCAACCCGGGAGTGCGGAGATAAGGATGCCCTGCAAAGCCAGCATCACCCCAACCCTGATCATCTGTTAAAAAGAAAATCACATTCGGTCGCGGATCCACTCCGCGATCGACAGGCCTTTCGCCTGCCTGAGCGGCACTGGTCCACTGCAGCGCCTGCAGGATGCACAGCAGCATGATTCTGTGAACGGTGGCTGTCGCCGTGGATGTGCGTGTTGAAGGCTGCAGAATTGGGGATTTGCCGGGCACTGAGGGGTCCCTGGAATCTGAACAGAACGTGTTTCTGAAGGCGTTCAGGCGACGGGCAGCATTCTGACGTGGCACGGGAGCGGAGTCAAACCGGCAGGAGCCTCGCCCTGGGATGGTGAAACGGCGCTCAAACAG
>JBJTOM010000071.1:0-22435 GCA_046074585.1 Planctomycetota bacterium
CAGGAGTTGACCGACTGTTCTATGTCGACGGCGAAGCACTCCTGGGCAGCGATCGCGATGATACCACCGATGGATCCCACCCCTCCGACCTGGGCTTCTTCCGCCACGCTGAAGCGCTGGAACCGGTCCTCAAAAAAGCACTGGCCTGATCCCTGGCGATGTCCGCAAAAAGGCTCGGGAGGGCGAAGCTCCTGCTGAGCCGCCCACCCCGTTCCGCGCCCCGGTTCGCTCTATTGCCGTAAGACGGACTTCCAGTCCGTCGGATGTGGCTGCGCGTTGCGGTTCTGTCTCGGATTGCTGAGCCGTCTGAGCCCGGCGTTCGGCTAATGTCAATCGGCCGGTGCGGCCCTGGTGCGGTATTGGCCGCGCGGACACGCACCCTTACCGGGAGATTCACATCCATTTTTTGACAGCACCTGCCGTCAAAAACCAGAGCAGGAGAGTGGAGAAAGGAGACTCTCGACTTTCTCTATACTCCAGCGGTCTCCTCTCCACTTCTCACTGCGAACCGTCATATGGGTCGTCCGGGTCGCCCGCTTCCTCACGGGCGCGGCTCGGGGAATGCGTTTTACGCGGGTTTTGTGATGGGACACATGGGACGCAGGGGACTCATGAGTCGGATGGCCGGCGGGACGAAACAGGGGTGAGTTCCTGGGGCCTCTGCGAAGCGTCCCGAGTCCCCCGGAGCTTCCCACGAGGGCCGTGGCAGTGCGGTTGCCCGCGGACTGCCGTCCGGCGGCTCAGAAGCGCCTTACCTGGGGATTGACATTCGCCGCACGCCCTTTCACGTGGGGCGGCGTCCGAAAGACGACTACCGATTTTCTTCCCACCGTTTCGTCATCCCCCGCACGATGCGTCTCGGAGACTGGAGTCGGGGGTCCCTCGGGAGTTCTGCTGGAATTTCCGGGGCAAACGGTGATTTTCCGTGTAAACTGCACCACGCAAACCTGGTGGCAGGAAACTTCCAACACGGCGACCAAATTCAGCGTATGGTTGCGGGGGTCGGCACCGCGCACTGCTCGTCTCTGGGCATATCCACTTCGTTCAATCAGAAAGTTCCGGGCGTGTTTCAGAATCTTTTTCTGCTTGCAGAAATCCGTTCTCAGGTCACCGGCGCCCAGATTGACTGGACCTGGTGCTGGCTGGTGACGTTTGCCCTGCTGGTGGGTCTTGTGGCCGTATCCTACGGCACGCGTCCCGGCGTGATTGCTCGGGCGACCACCAAAGAGGCGATCCGCCAGCCGCTGTTTTTGCTTCTGGTTGTCGTCTCGGTGCTCGTGCTGCTGCTCAATTCCGAACTCCCGTTCTTCACTTTCGAAGACGAAATCAAGATGCTCAGCGAATGTGGTCTGGCGACATTGCTGATCGCCGGTGCATTTCTGGCAGTCTGGACGGCTGGAACCAGCATCACCAGCGAAATCGAGGGCAAGACGGCCATGACGCTGCTCAGCAAGCCCATCGATCGTCGTCAGTTCCTGTTTGGGAAGTTTGTGGGGATTGTGCAGGCTGTGATCTGGATGTTTGTGATTCTCACGCTGGTGTTCTCTGTGCTGCTCTACCGCCGCGTCGGCACCGACCAGAAAGCTCAGTCGCAGGACGTGTCGCCCTATGTGCAGTGGGTGACGCTGGCGGACGTCGAACTGCCGCTGCCACACCCGGCTCGGACCGCTGCCATTTCCCAGGTGCTTCCCGGAATTGCGCTGACCTTCCTGCAGGTGTGCGTTCTGGGAGCCATCAGCGTCACGGCAGCGACGCGACTGCCCATGGTCATGAACCTGGTGATCTGCTTCGCGGTGTTTGTCATCGGGAACCTCACTGAGATTATTGTGAATCGCACGGTAGCTGGCGACGCGGCGGAATCCGTGACCTTCACAGCCAGGCTGATTTCCATGGTGATTCCGTCACTCTCTGCCTTCAACATTTCCTCGGCCGTGGCCACCGGTCGCGTGGTTCCTCCAGAGTATCTGGGTTACAGTCTGTTTTACGCGGCAACCTATATTACTGCGATGCTGCTGCTCGGCTTTTTGCTGTTCGAGGATCGGGACCTGGCATAGTGGGAGAAGATTGTCATCCGGACGTCGTCAATTCAGCCACTTCCCCCGTCTTTTGCCGTTTTTCCCCGGCACAGCAATTCGCAATCGCCTAAGATAGGCAGCGTGCGAAGGTGTTCCTGACGGCGGGCCGCGTGTTCGGAGCAGTGCCGTGAATGCATCCAGGGAATTTCAGCGGATTGTGTCGCTCCCGGCTTTCTTCAAACCCGGGCTGATTGCTGCGTTACTGTCGTCGTCCCTTGCCGCCGCTTTCCTCCTGATTTCGCTCTTCACCGCCGCAGCCAGCGTCGGACTTGCCCTGCACTCCGCCCCTGCAGACGCGCCGATTGGCCTGACAGCTCGTCTGCCGGCGACTCTCGCCGGCCAACTCCCGGCGCTCCAGTCCGGACGTTCCAGCCTGCTGCTCCTGCTTTCGCTCGCGTGCCTGGCGTTCCTCCTCAGCCGATTCCTGACAGCATGGTCGCAGGGGAGATGTGCCCGCGGTGTTGACGCGGTCATTCAGCGTCAGCGTCAGCATCTGCACCGCAAGGCCATTCGACTGGAACCTGCGGATATCACCGGCGAACAAAGCCACCTGCTCGATCGTCTGTTCAAGGACTCCGCACAGCAGTTGGGGGATCGAGCAACCGCGTGGGCGCAGATTGTCTGTCAGCGAACACCGGAACTCATCTTTGCAGTCACGATGGCAGTCTGCATTGGCTGGCAGACCGCGGTACAGACGATGATCCCGCTGATTCTGGGCCGCCTGCTGCTTCGGCGACAACACCAGCAGGCCCGCACATCCACACACCTGCTCGCTGACCAGGCCACGCGCGGGCTGCTGCGAATGACCGAAAGTCTGCGCAAAGCGCGTCTGGTGAGCAGTTTTGGGATGGAGCAGCACGAGCAGCAGCAGTTCGAACAGCAGCTGGCAGCCTGGCGTGGCAAAAATGAACAGCTGCGAACTCAGCAGTCACTCGCTGATCTGCAGCAGCAGTTCGTTCTGCTGGTGTCCATCGGCATTCCTTTTGTCATCCTCTGTCTCCGTCTCCATGCCGGGCTGGCACCGGCCGACGGACTCCTCATGGCCCTCGTGCTGCTGATCACCGGTATCGCCCTCCGGGATCTCACGCGGCTCCCTGAACTGGCGTCCGAAGGCAGCGAGCGGGCGGACGAGATTGCAGCCTGCATCGATCGCGTACCGGCTGTCAGTCAGAAGCCCGGCGCCACGTTTCTTCAGCCGATGTCCCGAACTCTCACGCTCAACCAGGTCTCCTTCGCCCCCTCCCAGGCCGCCCCATTGCTGCAGGGTCTTGATCTGCGCGTGACCTTTGGAGAACGGATTGCGTTGTTATCCCTGGCCCCGGAACCAGCACTCGCTTTGGCCAGTCTGATTCCCCGGTTCATCGACCCCGATCCCGGACAGGTGCTCATCGACGGCCGTGACATCCGCGAGGGAACTCTGGAATCACTCCGGGCGGAAGCGTTGTTTGTCAGTGGCAACGAGCCGTTGTTTGACGCCACGGCACTCGAAAACATCTCCTGCGGCCAGCCCGATATCACGCGGCAGCAGGCGATCGACGCAGCCAAGCTCGCCCATGCCGACAACTTCATCCGCACGCTCCCCAAAGGCTACGAAACACCGCTCGGTGAACACGGTGTCAGTCTGGATGTGGGCCAGCGATTCCGTCTCAGTCTCGCCCGGGCCGCTGTACGGGAACCCGCCATTCTGATCATTGAAGAGCCTTCGATTCCGCTGGATGCTGCCACCAAGTCGATGCTGGATGACGCCTATCAGCGACTTTCGGCAAACCGCACGGTGATCTTCCTGCCCACACGTCTGTCCACCGTGAAGCGTTGTTCCCGCGTCGTGATCATTCATGACGGTAAGGTGGCCGCAGACGGTCCTCACGACCAGCTGCTCCAGAAAAGCGAGCTCTACAGGCACTGGGAATACGTGCGGTTCAATCCCTTCCGAGTTGACGAGAACGGGGATCGCGGCTGAAAGCTGCAAAAAAACAAGGAAACCTGCGTTCCCCGCCCCGAATGCCCCTGCGGCCTGGATTCCAGCTCCCCGGGATGAGATACTCCGCACAGCTCCCTCCCCGGAACTTCGCTTTCGGAATCCTCCCGCCCAAAACGGAACCGCCCCATGCACCTCTTCAAACAGGCTGTTCGCCACCTTTCCTCTCAGCGTCTGCTCCGCGTCTGCCTGCTGATTCTCTGCACCTCGCCTGGATCCGCTCAGGACTGGCACCCGCTGACGATCCCCGATGCATGGCGGAGTGTTCCGTCCGGTCCTCTCAAGCCAATTGACGGCTATTCGTGGTATCGAGTTCTTGTGCGGGTGCCCGAAGAGTGGAACCAGCAGCCGCTGACGCTGTTTATCGAAGCCCTCGATGACGCGCGTTCGGCATGGGCTGGTGGTCAGACCGTGGGTATCACAGGCACCTTCCCGCCCAATTTTCGCAGTGGTCTGGGTGAGCGCGGGCGGTTTGTGGTGGACCCGCAACTCGTCCACGGTGGCTCATTTCTGCCGATTGCCATTCGTGTGTATCAGTACGATCCACGGCCCAACTTCAGTGTTGCCCCGCCGGTCCTGATGAACGAAGCGCGACGCGAGGCGATTCGTCTTGAGGGCATCTGGCAGTACCGCCCAGGAGATGACAGTCAGTGGGCGGCGGCGACACCGGCCGACTTCGGCTTTGACCCCACCAAACCGCTCAGCGACGCAGACGCCGTGAAGCTGGGGGTGCATCGTCGAGTAGACGGTGTGGACAACGTCGAGAAATACGTGGCACGCCGCAACGGCGATACAGACCCGCTCACCCCGACGGAGGCGCTCGCCCGCTTCAGGACCCCGGACGATCTCCGGGTGGAGCTCGTGCTGGCCGACCCGGTCATCGCTCAGCCTCTGTTCATGTCCTGGGACGCACGGGGGCGGCTGTGGGTGATGGAATACCGTCAGTACCCCGATCCGGCCGGACTGAAAATGGTAAGTCGGGATACATTCCTGCGGTCCGTCTATGATCGCATTCCGCTCCCGCCACCCCATCATGTGCCGGGCGCCGACCGGATCAGTATTCATGAAGACCGCAATCAGGATGGCATCCCGGAAACGCACAGCGTGTTTGTCGATGGTCTGAACATCGCCACATCCTTTGCCATCGGCCGTGGCGGTGTGTTTGTCACCAATCCTCCTTATCTGCTCTTCTACCCCGACCGCAATCAGGATGACGTGCCCGATGGAGACCCTGAAGTGCTGCTGGAGGGATTTGGCATCGAGGATTCGCACTCGGTGATCAACAGTCTGCGTTTTGGTCCTGACGGCTGGCTGTACGGGGGCCAGGGAAGCACGGTGTCCGCCGCCGTCAAAGTCCCCGGAAGTGCTCACCCCCCCGTGCGATCCCTGGGCCAGGTGATCTGGCGGTATCATCCCGAGACAAAGGTCTACGAAGTCTTTGCGGAAGGCGGGGGCAACACGTTTGGCTGTGAAATCGACGCGCAGGGCCGCATTTTCTCCGGGCATAACGGCGGAGATACTCGCGGCTTCCACTATGTTCAGGGGGGCTACTATCGCAAGGGCTTTGGCAAGCACGGCCCACTTTCAAACCCCTACGCATTTGGCTTCTTCGAACACATGCGGCATCACAGTGTGCCCCGCTTCACTCACACGTTCGTGATCTGCGAAGACCCGCTGCTCCCGGATCGCTTCCGTGGTCGTCTGTTCGGTGTGGAACCTTTGCAGGGCCAGGTGGTGCTCAGCGATCTGCGTCCCTGGCAATCCTCCTTCGAGACAGAAGACATCGAACGGGTCCTCAAAACAGACGACCCGTGGTTTCGTCCCGTTGACATTCGCACGGGGCCTGACGGAGCAGTGTATGTGGCGGATCTGTACGAACAGCGGATCGACCACAGCAGTCACTATGCGGGGAGGGTGCACAAGTCGAGTGGTCGAATTTATCGGCTGACGAGCAAAGCTGCGGAGCATCCGGCGGCGGCTGCGCCGCTTGACAACGCCACATCTGAGCAGCTGCTGGCTGTGCTGCGGGAACCATCCAGAACTCGCCGTCAGACAGCAATCCGGCTTCTGGGGGACCGACGTGACGCGGCGTTGATTCCGCAGCTGAGGCGCGAATTGTCTGCGGCGACCGGTCAAACCGCCCTGGAACTCCTCTGGGCTCTGCATGCATCCGCCGGGCTCAGCAACGAAGCGGCCCTCGAACTCCTGCAGCACCCGGAACCTCAGGTGCGGGCATGGACAGTGCGGATCGTCTGTGATCAGGCAGAAACAAATGCGCAGGTGGCTGCCGGAATCGCGGCTGCCGCCGGCCGGGAAACCTATATCGATGTTCGCAAACAGATGGCCAGTTCCGCCCGCAGGCTGCCTGCATCACTGGCGCTGCCCATCCTCCGGGCTCTCCTGCAATTCGACGAAGACGCCGCCGATCTGCATCAGCCGCTGCTGCTGTGGTGGGCCATGGAGACGCAGATGGGCCGTACGTCCATTGAATCCATTCTGCAGACGGTGTTTGATTCCCCGCAGATATGGCAGCGACCGCTCATCGCCCGGCATCTCGCGGAACGAATCATGAAACGCTGCGCACTGGCCGGCACCCGTGCTGACCTTGTGGCGGCCGCGCGCCTGCTTCGGGCTGCCCCCGATCGCGCAACGACCGACAGTCTGCTCAAAGGCTTCGAGGAAGCTTTTCAGGGCCGCAGTCTGGCCGGGATCCCGGACGAGCTCGTCCAGGCCCTTGCCGCCACCGGCGGTGGCTCACTGGCACTGCGATTCCGCCAGGCACAGCCCGACGCAGTCGCGGAAGCGCTGCAACTGGCTGCCGATCGCTCCACCCCCGTCGCCACCCGTATCTCGCTCATTGAAATCTGCGGACAGCTGCGTCAACCTGCTCTGCTGCCCACCCTGCTGACACTTGCAGCCGCAGAGACCGACCCCGCAGTGCTTGCAGCCGTGATGACTGCCATGCAGAACTACGATAGCCCTGAAATCGCCCGCAATGTGCTCGCCCGTCTGCCGAAACTGGAAGGCGACGCCGCACTCGCTGCCGAATCGCTCCTTGCCAGCCGCGCCGGTTGGACTGAACAGCTCCTGGCCGCCGTGGAAGCAGGTGAACTTCAGGCCGGTCAGCTGTCTGCCGCCGCGATTCGTCGCATGCAGCTGCACGACAGCCCGGCCATCCGCGCGTCACTGGAGCGTCTGTCGCTCGCCGTGGCCGGACTTTCAGCAGCTCAGGTGCAGGCCGAGACATCCGCTGTCATGACAGCTCTCGCCGCCGGTTCCGGAAACCCTCGCGCCGGCAAGCAGCTGTTTCTCCAGAATTGCGGACGCTGTCATCTGCTGTTCGAGGAAGGCGGGAGGATCGGTCCCGACCTGACTCCCTTCAATCGCGACAACCTCGAACGCATGCTTGCCAGCGTCATTAACCCCAGCATCGAAATCCGCGAAGGCTTCGAAAATCATCTGCTGCTCACCGTCGACGGCCGGATTCTCAATGGTTTCCTCGTGGAACGTGACGGCCAGGTCGTGATTCTCAGAGGTGTCGACGGGCAGAATGTCATCGTGAAGCAGGACGACATCGAAGATCTCCGCGTGGTCCCCCAATCCGTCATGCCCGAAGGCACGCTCCGGGCACTGAATGAACAGCAGCTGCGGGATTTGTTTGCCTACCTGCGGGCCACTCAGCCCGTGAACTACTGATCAGGAGCCCCGTATCGTGCAAGCCCCCGTCCAGGTGCGTCAGCTGGATCATGTCACATTTGTGGTCCGCGACGTCGCTGCCAGCCGGCAGTTTTACGTCCACGTCCTCGGCATGACCGAAGTCGCTCGCCCAGCCTTTTCCTTCGGCGGTGCCTGGTTCCAGGCAGGCGCCACGCTCGTACATCTGATCGAAGAACATCCGCAGAGCGGTCCGGCCGGCTATCCCGTTGAAGTGCTCAAACGCTCCTCCCGCAACCACCACGTGGCCTTCGCCGTGGACGATGCGCGCGCGGCTGCGGCCAGCCTGAAGGCCCGCGGCATCGAACTGCTCGACGACGCAAAACTCAGACCGGACGGCGCGATCCAGGTGTTTCTGACGGATCCCGATCATCATGTGATCGAGCTGTGCTCGGGACCTGAGTAGTGGTTAGTGGTTAGTGGTTAGTGGGTGGTGGGTGGTGAAGTGGTGTCGCGTCGTGTTTTCTCCAGACTTTGGGAGTTCCCAACCATGTCTGCAGCATCCCGATCCGCCCGGCTCCGGCGGGCACTGCGTCTGATTCGCGAACTCTGCCGCCATCGCCAGGGGGTGTCCATCTATGATCTTGCCCGATCAGAAGAGCTCAGTGTCAAAACCATCCGTCGCGACATTCTGATGCTGCAGGAGGAAGGCATTCCGATCGAGGAGACTCTGGGAGACCGTGGCCGGCGACTGCTCAGAATCTCCGCACCGCTGACCGAACTGACTTTTGAGTATGACGAGCTGCTCTCGCTGTATCTGGGGCGACGTCTGCTGGAACCCTTTGCGGGGACACCACTGTTCGAGGGCATTCATTCGCTGTTTCAGAAGCTGGAACGTCGCCTTTTCCGGGAGTCCCGTTCGGTGCTTCAGGAACTGTCTGACGGTTTTCACCAGACGCGGATTGGAATCAGCGACTATTCCGATCGGGGCCAGCTGATTACCACGGTGCTGGAGGCGGTGCGGACCCGTGTGGTGCTGTGTCTGCAATATCAGAAGACGGCGGCCGCGCAGCCTTCCGCTTATCTGCTGCACCCTTACAGCCTGGTGCATCACCATGGTGCTTTGTACCTGATTGCCTTCAGTGAGGCAGCAGCAGCGATGCGGCATTTCAAGCTTGACCGCGTGCACTCCGCGGAACTCCTGGAACGTCGTTTCACGCCACCGGCCGATTTTGATCCGCAGGAGTATCTGGATCAGGGATTTGGGATTTTCAGCCCATCCGGACGGTCCTGGAACGTGCGGATCCATTTTGCGGCGGCGGTGGCAGCAGTGGTGAGGGAATCACACTGGCACCGCAGCCAGGAAATCGAGCTGCATCCCGACGGCAGTCTCACGCTGAAGCTGAAGCTGCGAAATCTGGAGGAAGTCAAAAGCTGGGTGCAGAGTTTTGGTCCGCTGGCGCGAGTGCTTGAGCCGGAGGAACTCGTCGATGCACTGGTGCGTGATCTGTCCGCCACGCTGCAGGCGTATGCTCAGGGCAGCCCCCCGATCACTCCAGACTCCCCCTGATCAGCTCAGAGAAGTCGCCTCACCCCGGACATCCCCTGTTCGCGTGACTTTTCTTTTCTCCCGGCGTTGTACACACTGTGCGGCGTTGCGGGTGTCCTTCACAGGGGTCTCAGCCTCCCGCCGTTCCATTCTCAGAAAGACGGACTCATGACAGCTTCCCTCCGGTCGGTGTGCAGTCTGGCGGTGTGCCTGCTGGCAATCGCCCCGCTGGTGGCTCAGGAGAAAGCCCTGGTGTATCCCGAAACGCGGACCGTCGAGCAGACAGATGACTTTCACGGCACCGCGGTGCCGGATCCCTACCGCTGGCTTGAAGACGACGTGCGCACCTCGACGGACGTCGCCGCATGGGTAAAGGCCCAGAATCAGCTGACATTTGACTATCTCGGCGCCATTCCGCAGCGGCAGGCCATTGCAAAGCGGATGACGGAGCTCTGGAATTACGAAAAGATCAGTGCCCCGTTTCGTCGTGGCGGGCGTTATTATTTTTCACGAAACGACGGCCTGCAGAACCAGAACGTGCTCTGGACCCAGGAATCGCTCGACAGCCAGCCCTCGATCCTGCTGGATCCCAACTCCTGGTCAAAGGATGGCACATCAGCACTCTCCGGGACCGCCTTCAGCGA
Organism: Planctomycetota bacterium; assembly: GCA_046074585.1. Classification (GTDB taxonomy): domain Bacteria; phylum Planctomycetota; class Planctomycetia; order Planctomycetales; family Planctomycetaceae; genus SXXK01. The sequence goes on from JBJTOM010000071.1 coordinate 9,901, forward strand.
CGACGGTCGCTGGGTGGCCTATGCTGTTCAGGAAGCCGGTTCAGACTGGAACACATGGAAAATTATGGAGATTGAGACACGCCGCGTGCTGGAGGACGAAATTCGCTGGGTCAAGTTCAGTGGTGCCGAATGGACGCCGGACAGTCGCGGGTTCTTCTACGCCCGCTACCCCCAGCCTGAAGACGGCGCCGCCTTCCAGTCTCTGAACACCAACATGAAGGTCTACTACCACCGCGTTGGCACTCCGCAGTCCGCGGACGTGCTGGTCTACGAACGTCCCGATCACCCGGACTGGGGCTTTCAGCTGTCAGTGACTGAAGATGGTCGCTATCTGATTATCACAGTCTGGGTCGGTACGGACGACCGCTATCGCATCGTGGTACGGGACCTCACCGAAAACTACGGGCTCCCGTTTGAACTGATTGATAACTTTGAACACGAGTATTCGTTTATTGAAAGCGACGGTCGAGTGCTTTATTTCCAGACCAATCTGGACGCCCCCAACCGTCGGGTGATTGCGATCGACCTTCGGCATCCGCAGCGTGAGCACTGGAAGGAGATCATTCCCGAAGCCAAAAACACACTCGAATCCGTCGGACTTGTGGGGAATATGTTTGTCTGCAGCTATCTGCAGGACGCTCGAACACAGGTCCGTCTGTACGCCATGAACGGCACTCCGATCCGTGACGTGGAGTTTCCAGGCATCGGGGCGGCTGCGGGTTTTGATGGTCGCCGCGGCGACACAGAGACGTTCTATGCCTTCAGCAGTTTTGCTCTGCCGCCCACCATTTATCGCTACAACATGCTCACTGGCGAAAGCCGCGAATTCCGCCGCGCCAGCGTCAAATTCACTCCCGAAGACTACGAAACCAGCCAGGTCTTTTGCACCAGCCGGGATGGCACAAAGTTTCCCATATTCCTGTGCCACAAAAAAGGGATCCGGCTGGATGGCAGCAACCCGACGCTCCTCTATGGTTACGGTGGGTTCAACATTTCAATCACCCCCAGCTTCAGTGTCAGCCGACTCACATGGATGGAAATGGGCGGAGTGCTCGCCGTGGCCAATCTGCGCGGCGGCGGCGAATACGGAGAGGCCTGGCACAAAGCCGGCACAAAACTGCAGAAACAGAACGTCTTCGATGACTTCATCTCCGCCGCCGAATGGCTCATCGCAAATCGCTGGACCAGCAATCGCCGGCTGGCCATTCAGGGACGCAGCAACGGTGGACTGCTGGTGGGCGCCTGCATGACACAGCGCCCCGATCTGTTCGCGGCCTGCCTCCCCGGTGTCGGGGTGATGGACATGCTGCGGTTTCACAGATTCACCGCGGGCCGCTTCTGGACAGACGACTATGGGTGTGCGGATCAGCCAGAGGAATTCGCGGCCCTTTACCGCTATTCCCCTTACCACAATCTCAAGCCAGGAACGAAGTATCCGGCGTGCATGGTGACCACAGCGGACACAGACGATCGCGTGGTCCCAGGGCACAGCTTCAAGTTTGCAGCCCGACTGCAGGCCTGTCAGGCTGGCCCCGCCCCGGCACTCATCCGTATCGAAACATCGGCCGGACATGGTGCCGGGAAGCCAACCGCCAAGATCATCGAAGAATCGGCTGACGAACTGGCCTTTCTCGCTCGTGAACTGGGCATGCAGGACCTCCCTGCAGCTTCACCGTCCAGATAATCCTCTCTGTCGGCTCCCATGGTCCCTTCTCCTTCGATCGCTGAGGATCTGATGACGCTCGCGCCAGTCTCTGTCGGCTCAGGCTGGCAGCACGAACTCGCGCACGCCATTCGTTCAGCGGACGAACTCCTTCGCCGGCTGAACCTGCCGACGCACTCCACTGTGTCACACGCTGCTGCAGCAGATTTCCCTGTGCTGGTCCCCGAGAGTTTTCTGCGGCGGATGCAGCCGGGAAACCCACGGGATCCCCTGCTCCTGCAGGTGCTCGCTCAGACCGCAGAACTGGAATCACCGCCCGGTTTTGCGGCCGATCCGGTAGGTGATGCCGCGGCTCGTCGCAGTCCTGGACTGCTGCACAAGTATCACGGGCGCGCACTCCTGATCACCACCTCAGCCTGCGCCGTTCACTGCCGTTACTGTTTTCGTCGTGCCTATCCCTACGCCGACGAACCTCGTCGCCCTGAAGACTGGAACCCGGCCTTGCAGCTGATCGCTCACGACAGCTCGATTCGCGAGATCATTCTGAGTGGCGGTGATCCGCTCAGTCTGAGCGATCGGCGACTTGGCGAACTTCTGGAACGACTCGACGCCATTCCGCATCTGGATCGGATCCGCATTCATTCCCGATGGCCGATCGTGATTCCGTCACGAGTGACGTCAGGGTTGCTGTCTGCTCTTCAGAGACGCCGCTGTCAGCTCATTTTCGTGGTGCATGCCAATCATCCGCAGGAAATTGCGGCAGACTGCGCGGATGCTCTGCGGAGTCTGGTGCGTGCCGGACTGCCCGTGCTCAACCAGGCCGTACTGCTCCGCGGTATCAACGATTCACCAGAGATCCTCGAATCGCTCTGTCTTGGGCTGGTGAATCTTGGAGTGCTGCCGTATTACCTGCACCAGCTGGATCGAGTGGCCGGAGCGGCTCACTTTGAGGTCCCGGAAACGATCGGAGTTCAGCTGGAAGCTGAACTCCGTAAACGGTTGCCGGGTTACGCCGTACCAAAGTACGTCCGCGAGACGGCGGGTGCCGAGAGCAAACTGCCTGTGGTCTAAACCACATTGACGACAGTGAACGTCGACGGAGTGCTCCAGGGAAGCTTTGTGCCGTCAGCAAGCACGGCACGGATCCAGTAACGGTAGGTACCGGCGGTGAGCGGGTTGTTCGGCGTGAAGCTGGTGGTGGTGATGCCGGACTGCGTGATGAAGTCGAACTTCACACCGATCAGTGCCACCTGAATTTCGTAGGTCGTTGCTTCGGGTACGGCCAGCCAGGAGAACTCGGGAAGGGGGTTGATGGTGGTCGAGCCGTTGGCAGGAGTGAGGACCACCGGAGCCCCGCCTGTGGCGGTGAACTGATACGGTTCGCTCCACTGGCTGAGTTCCCCGGTGGTGCTCACAGCCTGGACCCAGAAGAAATAGCCACCTGCCGGGATCTTGTCGGGGAAGGTAAAACTGTTGGTCGGGGATTCCGTTTTGAGGAACACAGAGGTTGCTGCATTGCGTTCGACCCACACGCGATACACGGCGACACGGTCGATTTTATTCCACGTGATCGTCGGCTTTTCGGAGGTGTAGATCTGAGCTGTGGGAAGCGGGGTGATCACCGGGCGAATGGACGTCGAGAACTGTGTCGGGGGAGCGGCCAGTCCGTATACGCCCGTCACGTAGTCGTTGCCCGTAACGGCAACGGTTCCCGGAGTCAGCGCACTGATGACAGCGACGGCAACCCGATCACCAAGTTCCGGCAGCAGAAGATTGTAGGTCAGATTGGGAGCCGTGCCGCGGCTGCTGACGCTCACATTCTTATAACCTGGCAGAGCTCTGATGGCAGCCTGAACCACGTCTGCCGACGCATTGACCGGCAGAGCGGCTGTCGTTTCGGTCTTGCCTGTGGCCCCTGGCCTCGTGAACCTCAGCTGGAACGTCCCCGACGTGGGTGTCCCGGAGACCCCGACACTTGTCGTCTGGGTGATTCGGGGATTCATATTGGCCGTATTTGTGATGCTTCCCGGCGACAGTTCACTCAGTGCAGTCACCGTGATCTGTCCATTCCGCTGCGGCATTACGAGGCTGAAGGTGAGATTCGGAGCCGTTCCGCGAGTGGTGACGGTCGTTTTGGCGTACCCGTCAAGCAGGCGGATGGCAGCCTCAACTTCGCTGGCCGTGGCGTTGAAGGCGAGTGGTGCGGTGGTCACGGTGCGGCCGCTCGTACCGGTGGTCGCGAACCGCAGACGGTACGAGCCGGCAGTCGGGGTCCCGGTGATTGCCACATCGGAGACCTGCGTCAGCCGACGGGCACGGACGCTGACTTCCATGTCCCCATAGTTGGTGGAGATTTCACGGGTGGATGCGTTGACGGATCCGGTGGTGAGATTTGAAATCGTGGTGACGCCAAGCAGATCGGGTACGCGTCGGAGTGTGAGTTCGTGTACCGGATTGGCCCCGGCGGTGGTGGTTCGCACAGTGACATCCTGGAAGCCCAGCGCGAGCACAGCTGCGCGAATGTCAGCAGCGGTGGCGTTGAATGGCAGGGCTGCGGTGCTGTCGACGCGGGTGCCGGGGAAGCGGAAGGACAGCCTCCACGTGCCACCAGTCGGGCTGCCGTTGAAGGCAATGGTGGAAACCTGGCTGGTGGGGAGGTCATAGGACGTCTGTTGATAGAAGGGGATGTTGACGAGCGCACTGGCGTCGGATGCACCTCGATTCTTAACGATCAGTTCGTAGTGCGTGGCGTCAGCGATGGGTTCCCATTCGACAGTGATGGGAGTGTCGAAGGAGGGGCCTGACGGACGCAGGACCTTCACGGTGGGGGCGACCTCGAAGTCATAGCCCGGCGACCATTCTGAAATGCGTCCGGCCTGGGAGTCATCGATGCTGCGGATGAACAGGCGGTACTGCCCCATGGGAAGTTCGCTGCGGAATTGTGTGAGCTGGACCATGGTACCACCGCCCGTCCAGTTCCCGGAACCGCTCACCCCCTTCAGCAGAAACGTGTTGGCGCCTGTGACAGTCACTGTGAAGGTGCCGTTGGCGGCGTTGTTGCCTTCAACTCCGGAAATCCGCACCTGCTCACCGGTTTTCAGCCCGTGGTTATTGAGCATGATTTCGATGTCGCTGGTGTTGGAGGCACCCGAGATTGGCCGGGGAGTTCCAGGGGCAAGCGTGACAGCGCCGCTGGTGTAGAATTCACGAATGTCCTGCAGAAGCACTCCACCCTTGCCATCAGGGATGGCTCGGCCAAGCGCATCGCGCTGTTCGGTGCGGGCAGCCACGCGATAAACGGTGGACGTCTGAGTCGTCTGGTTACTCAGATTGAACTCATAGACGCGAGCCCCCTTGACATCGGACCAGGCGATGGGGAATGTGTTGCCATCGAGCTTTCGTGGGAGGCCGGGAGTTGCAGCCGTCGGCCCGGTGATTGTGGGGACGGTCTTGAGCAGAACGTCGGAGGGAGCGCTGTAGGGGCCTGGCGCGGCCCCGGTGAAGAGGGCTCGCATCCAGACGCGATTCACACCCAGTTGCAAGGGAATCTGCGGGGTGTATTCCCGAGCGGTCGCGGGAATGGAGGTGTCCAGCACGAATCGCTGGCGCGTTTCCATATCGCTGATCCAGATCTCGTAACCGCTGGCGCCTGGCACTTCGGTGAAGGCGATTTTTTGCTGAGGATTGGATGTTTCGGCGAGTCCGCTGGTGCCGACAGCGATGCCAGGGAAGGTCACCACAGGCGCTCCGGACAGGAGCATCCTGGATTCGAGTGATTCGAGTGCTGCCGGGGCAGGCACTGGAAGATTGTGGCGACGCTGGCGACGATTTCCTGGGAGGAATTCAAATTTCATGATCTTCTCTGCCAGTAGCTGGCCTGAAAATTCCACAGAACCACCGCAGACACGACGCGGATCGGCCCGTCTCGTAACAGTATCGATCATCTGCAAAACACAATTTGACGGAATAACTACGGCGATCCCTCAATCTTGAAAAATCGCACCATCCGTCAGAATCAGCAGTCCGCATCCGGCGGAATCTGCCGGTTTCGACAGGCTCGCGGAATTACTGCAGGGGTTTTTCTCCCAAAACCTCAGCGGTGGGGAAGCGGTCACGGTAACGCAGTCGCTGCCACCACGTGGCCTTCCGCAGCAGCGGGTCCGTGGCACAGACCTCACGCGATTTTCCGCGGCGGGTCACGATGATGATTCGCCCGTCGTCTGTCAGATGTTGCACCATCCAGTACTTGTCGACAACGTACGTGTAGTCCTCTCCATTCGGAACCGGCTGAATGTCGCGCGCGCCGGCTCCAGGATGCAGCCCCTGCTTTGAGACCGTGTAGATGACCAGATCACCTGGCAGAAAAGCACCGTGTGACAAGGCAACGTCCCCAAAAAACTGCTCGTTCTTCGCACCGCATCCGGCATCCTCCACCTGAATTTTTATCGCGAATTCCGGAGCGACACAACCGGAATTTTCAGCAGAAGGTTTGCCCGCTAGCCATGGCCCGCGGGCGAGTCAAGGGAAATTCGGCAGCTGAAAATCGCGTTTTCTGAATCCTCTGTCGTCTTCAATTTTCTGCCCGTGCTGCTGTTTACTTCGTGCTGAAAATGCCGCACACTTCGGCCCGTCAGACGAATCCAAACTCTGACGCCGATTTTCCTGTCAGCGGCCCTCCGCTCCTTCCTTTCCTCAGGTAACGCAGCTCACACGATGGACGTCTTTCTGGAATCTGCCCGTGAATGGGAGGACCGTCCGCTGGTCTCCCGCGTTGCCGTGTCTGCCAGCCTTTCAGCCATGTCTGAAGAAGACCTGCTGGCCGAAGTTGAACAGCTGCAGGCTCAGGGGGTTCGCTACGTCGCCGTCAGACGCCAGCAGGCGATGCAAATCCAGCCCGCACGCCTGCTGCACATTCTGGCGGATGCCGGAATCTCCGTCAGCAGCCTTGGGTATTGCGGAGGCTACACCGGATCTTTGCACCTGTCCTTCGAAGAGGCGATGGACGACACCGCTCGAGCTGTGGAAACGGCCATCGAACTGAACGCCCGCTCCCTGATTGTCCTTCCAGGCAGTCGGGGACTGTTTACCTTAAACCATATGCAGCGTTCCGTAAGAATTGGATTGCAGGCTGCCATCAGCCATGCCGGCCAATACCCCCTGCGGTTGCTGGTGCCCACATCCAGCCTTCGCGGAGACGACCGCGACGTGTTTGCCAGCCCCGGGGCCATGCTGGGCTGGCTGGAACGCCAGACAGGAGATCGGGTGCACCCGTTGATTGTCATCCGCGGTCGCCGTCCCTGTCGCCTGCCACGCGGCTGGAAAACGGCTCTTGCTGATGGGGGCAGCCTCAGGCTGTGCCGCTGCTGCCGAAGTTACCGACGGAACTGTGAGGTTCTTGAGCGGTTTCTTAAGAGTCGTGTTCAATCTGCCACACGGTGACAACCACTCGCAGCACGTGGTACGCCACCGCCCCCTGCAGATCTTCAAAGAGCGGCTTCAGGCGTTCAGCCCCCAGACGCCCCAGAGACTCTTCGATTCGCGTACGAATGGACGGGGAGACCCACGGCGTCAGATCCGTGCGACGGTGAATCTGCAGCCACGCCGACAAATGCCTGCTGACGGAATCCAGAGACCGATCCAGCTGCACAGCCACCTCTTCAATGGACAGTTCCTGTTCAAACAGATCGTAGTACTCGTCTGAGTTCTGTGTGGAAAGTTTGGCCGACGGCCGCAGACCGGATGCCCCCGTGCTGGCAGGAGAAGACGCCGATCCGGTGGCTGAGGTGCCAGGGGGGGCGCTGGGGGCGGGACGCTGAGTGCCGGGTAGATCGACGTCGAATGGCAGTCCCCGGGCCTGACACCACTGCTGGATTTCGAAGAGCACAACAGCGCCGAAATCGTTGAGCTTTTTTTCGCCGATGCCGGGGATGGAAGCGAGTGCCGCAGCGGTTGAAGGACGGTGGCGCGCCAGCGATCGGAGCGTGTTGTCGCTGAAGATGATATACGGTGGAAGCCCCCGCTGGACCGCCAGGCGAGTGCGGAGGCCACGGAGTTCGTTGAAGAGGTTGCGATCGACGCCCTCCCACGAATCGAGCGGTGCGGAGGCTGCAGGGGCCGGGTTCTCGCTGGAACGGGTGCGGAGCAGGGCGGGGACCGCCTGTCCCCGGAGCAGCTGGCGACCAGAGGGCGTGACCTGCAGGCAGTTGTATTCGCCGGTCTGACGCAGAAATCCCTGAGACGTGAGTTGGTCGATCCAGACGCGGATCTGTGTTTCCGGGTCGTCGCGCAGCAGGCCCCAGGTGGAGAGCTGTTCGTGGCGATTTTCGAGTATTCGGCGGGCTTTGGAGCCTTTGAGCACCTGAGCGGTGTAGGAGGCGCCGTAGCGTTCCTGGAGGCGGACGACACAGGAGAGAATCTTCTGAGCGACAATGAGGGAATCGGCGACAGGTGCCATTTCCTGGAGGCACACATCGCATGCTGAGCAGGCAGGTTTTTCCAGCTTCTGTCCGAAATGCTCCACGAGCATGCTGTGCCGGCAGCGAATGCTTGAACAGTAGTGACGCATGGACCGCAGCGATTCTTCGGCGGCCTCCCGGACGGCGTCGTCCGTGGTGTCCTTCATCAGGTAAGTCCACGTTTCCACGTCACTGGCAGAGAACAGCAGGGTGCATTCAGCCTCTAAGCCGTCTCGCCCCGCCCGGCCACTCTCCTGCTGGTAATGTTCAAGCGATTTTGGCATTTCGGCATGAATCACAAATCGCACGTTGCTTTTGTCGATCCCCATCCCAAACGCCACCGTGGCCACGATAATGTTGATCGATTCGTCGATGAAGGCTTCCTGGCCACGCCGACGGTCGTCGTCGCTGAGCCCCGCATGGTAAGGAAGCGTTTTGTAGCCGGCCTGATTGAGCGCACTGCTGACAGACTCGACGTTGCGACGGCTGATGCAGTAGATCACGCCCGATTCGCCCTTGTGACGATCCAGAATCCGTCGAATCTGCCCGATGGAATCCACCCGACGTTCCACTCGGTACACCAGATTGGGCCGATCGAACGAACCCACAAGAATTTCCGGCTGCTGCAGCCCCAGCTGCAGGACGATGTCCTGACGCACCTGCGGAGTTGCCGTCGCTGTGTAGCCGTGCACAGATATTCCCGGGAAATGCTGTTTAAGCATCTGCAGCTGGCGGTATTCGGGACGGAAATCATGACCCCACTGGCTGATACAATGCGCTTCGTCGATGGCGACGAATGACAACCCGGCATCCCGAAGAAAATCCAAAGTTGCAGGCTGCACAAGTCGCTCTGGAGAAATATAGAGCAGCTTCAGTTCGCGACGACGGATCTGAGCGGCCACCTGAGATTTTTCGGCACCACTTTGGGAACTGTTGATGCAGGCCGCCGGAACACCAAGGGCCTGCAGAGAATCGACCTGGTCCTTCATGAGCGAAATCAGAGGCGAAACAATCACCGCAAGGCCGGGACGCGCCAATGCAGGAACCTGATAACACAAGGACTTCCCGCCACCCGTCGGGAGCACCACAAGAGAGTCACGATCCTGCAGCACCAGCGTCATCGCCTCTGACTGCAAAGGCCGAAAACCAGGGTAGCCCCACCATTTCCGGAGCGGGTCGAGCAGTCGTCGCGGATCAATGACCGCCGCTGAAGACAGATCCGCAGAGCCCGAACCGGAAGACGTGGCCCCGGCAGGGACCGAACCCGCTGATATTGTCGGTTTTGGACCGGGCTGGACCATGGTAAGCATAATGATGAATGCCCAAAAACGTGGTGCCGCGACACGCCGCCAACACCCCAGACATGACTGATACCCGATCCGTGATGAAACTTCAGTCCCTGCGTGGACTGCTGACTGAGAAAATCTGATGTTTGAGACGGAACTGAGCTGGTAATGCAAATATCCAAGGTTATTGTATAACATCGTCCTTATGCACGTCAATGCTGACCGCCCACTGACAAGGGTTTTCCGACAAGATTTTCTGGTTTCTGCAACGCCCACCCCCCTGGATGTTGTGGTGCAAATCTATTTTGCCACAAAATCGCGGGTTTTGTTTACAGGCAGTTTTTGCCGCGATAAGCTCCCCCTCCTTCGTCACCCAGCCAGGGACTCGGCTGATGACAAAGCGTCCCGAAGGGGGTCTTTGGGATTTTCATGGTCGAACACATCGACCACAGCTCAATTGCGGGAAGGAACCTGATCATGAGCGTAAGTAATCGTCCGAAGCCGCTGATTGGAATTACCGGGGATTTTCGTCCGGATCGCTTCAACGCCGCCGCACTCAGCTGGTTCAACACCGGCTACTACGACAGCGTCACCGCCGCAGGTGGCATTCCGCTGCTCCTCCCACCGCTCGAATCCGACGACGACATCGCCCGCAGCCTCGATGCTGTGTCCGGTATCGTGCTCGCCGGCTGCAGCCTCGACCTCGATCCCGCTCGCATGAAGCAGCATCCGCATCCTTCGGTCCGCGTCATGCCCAAACGCCGGGAAGATTACGATCGCCGCATCACAGAACTGGCGATCCAGCGCAAAGTCCCCGTCCTCGCCATCGGCGTCGGCATGCAACTGGTAAATGTGCTCTGCGGTGGTTCATTGCATCAGCATATCCCCGAAGATATTCCCCGCGCTCTGCATCATCGTGACCCGGTTGAACAAAACCTTCGCCATGTTCTGGAAATCGTCCCCGGTACTCGCCTGGACGCCATCTATGGTCCCGGCGAAGTCCGTGTCAACAGTGCTCACCACATGGCGATTCGCGATCTGGCCGGGCGGTTTCGCGTGAGCGCCGCGTGTCCGGACGGCGTGATCGAGGCCTACGAGTCGACTGAGGACGACTGGTTCTGTCTGGGAGTGCAGTGGCATCCCGAGAACGGCACGGCTTCAGCGCTCGACCTGCAGATCTTCGAAGCATTCGTGGATGCCGCGGCCCGCGAAGGCGAGCCAGCCGAGATTCTGTCGATGACCGATCACCTCCGCCGCGCTGCCTGAACAGCTGGCACATCCTTTGCACTCCCGCGCTGCCGGTGGCTCGTACTTCCGTCCGCAATCCGTCAGCCGGGGAGTCTGAGGTATGTTTGTGCAGTTCCCTGAATTCTGGGCCTTCCTGTCCCCACTCCTGCTGTTGCTCGAGTGGGGAATCCGACTGCTGATGCTCATCTGGGTTCCCGTCCGTCGGTCTCCGGAATCGGCCCGCAGCTGGCTGCTGCTGATCTTTTTCGAGCCGCTTGCGGGCCTGCTGTTGTACGGGGGACTGGGGCGAGCCGAGTTGCCTCGTGTTCGTCGCCGTCGCATCCGCCAGCTGAATGTCCGCCTGGCGTCTGTGGCTGAACAGCTTCGGCAGCGACCGGAGATCCATCAGCCTGCGGTGGACGCTGCAGCGCTGCCGGCAGCAAAGCTGGCCAGCCGCGTAGGATCGCTCCCGATCCTTGACGGAAACCGCATCGAGCTGATCGCGGATTACCACGAATCCCTGGCAGGTCTGGCTGCGGACATCGACGCGGCCGTGCACCATGTCCACCTGCTCTATTACATCTTTGCGAGCGATTCAGCAACACAGCCGATCGTGGATGCCCTGCGGCGCGCGAGTGCTCGCGGAGTGCAGTGTCGCGTGCTTGTGGATGCTTACGGCTCCCGCAGCCACCTGCCGCAGCTGGCTGCCGGGCTGCGTGACGCCGGGATTGAAATTCGCGAGGTGTTGCCGACCGGACTGTTTTCCAGAGCCGGTATTCGCCGCGACCTCCGCAATCACCGCAAGCTCGCAGTCATTGACGGGCAGATCGGCTATACGGGTTCCCAGAATCTGATTCGTCCGGATTTTCGTCACGGAATCCGCTATGAAGAGCTTGTTGTGCGAGTGACCGGGCCGGTGGTACTTGAACTGCAGTACGTCTTCTGTTGTGACTGGCTTATGGAATGCGACGAGCTGCTGGACGGCCCCGAGTTTTTCCCGTCGCCCCTGGTTGCCGGTTCCATCGCTGCTCAGGTGCTCCCGTCCGGCCCCGCCTGGACACCACTCAGCCTGCAGCGGATTGTCGTACAGCTGATCCATTCCGCACAGCACCGCGTTGTCATCACCACTCCCTACTTCATCCCCGACGAAGCCTTCCTGCAGGCGCTCCAGACGGCAGCACTGCGGGGCGTGGAAGTGCGGCTGATGGTGAGCGAGCGGGAGGAGCAGTTTCTGGTGAGTCAGGCGCAGTGTTCGTGGTATGAGGAGCTGCTGGCATGTGGCGTCCGCATTCAGCTTTTCCGCCGACATTTCCTGCACGCCAAGCACATTACGATTGACAACAGCATCAGCGTCATCGGGTCATGCAACATGGACATCCGCTCCTTCGTGCTGAATGCCGAAATCAGCCTGCTGATCTACGACAGCGCCTTTACACTCAGCCTGCAGCTGCTGCAGGCTCGGGATCTTCACCGCAGTCGACGGCTCACATCCGCGGAATGGGAGCGACGCGGGCGTTTTACCCGCGTGATTCAGAACCTGTGTCGACTGTTGAGCCCCCTGTTGTGAGTTGTACGCCATGTCGTGAAACGCAGATCTGCGGTCGTCGGGAGGCTGATGTGCCTGATGGCATCGACTTCCCGCCAAAGTTGCTGCCGGAAGTGCGAAGCGGGGATGACGAGACAGTGTTCAGAACAGCGGAAGCCGTCTTTCGGACGTCGCCCCACATCACAAGGCGTGCAGTGGATGTCAATCCCCCGGCAACGCGCTGCTGAGCCGTCGGACGGCAGTCCGCGGGCAACAGCACTGCCACGGCCTTCGTGGGACTCTCAGCGGACTGGGGACGCAACGAAAAGGACCCAGGAACTCCCCCCTGTTTCGTTACGCGGGCCATCCGTCTCATGAG
>JBJTOM010000072.1:0-11065 GCA_046074585.1 Planctomycetota bacterium
GTGCTCAGAGACGACGACAGGCCCATGTCACGGGATCAGGCTCTCAAGCGTTTCTTCAATTCGCTCGTCACCGTGCTCACGCTGTTCATAGGCTTCATCATGTGCGCGTTCCGACCGGACCGGCGTGCGATTCATGACAAAATGACAAAGTCAAAGGTGGTCTGGCAGTCTGAGCAGACGTAGGCAGGTGCGGGGGACGCAGAGGCCGAGAGTTTCAGATGGACGCGGAACGGCTGCGGCGAGAGATTGGTTTCGAGGCTGCGCGGCTGATGGCGCAGCGCCGAGAAACCAGCTTCAACCAGGCGCGGTGGCGAGCGGCCCGCGCGATCACTCGCAGCCGCATTCCCTCCGATGCGCTCCCGACCGACTTCGAAATTCGGCAGGCTCTGGACCAGATCATCTCCGCAGACGCCCGAGACAAAGCCACGGACGATTCCCGGCAGGACCAGCGTTACCAGCACTTTCTGTCGCTCCTGCTGCCACTGGATCGTGTGCGTCAGGACCGCGACACGCATCCGGAGGGTGATGTGCTGTACCACAGCCTGCAGGTCTTTGAACTGGCTCGGGAGCGTTGTCCGTGGGATGAAGACCTGCTGCTGGCCGCATTGCTCCATGACGTCGGCAAGGGCATTGATCCCCAGGACCACGTGGCAGCTGGCCTCGCCATGCTCCGCGGCTGGGTTTCTGACCGTGTCCTGTGGCTGATTGAAAACCACGGCCTGGCGCAGAAGGCCTTCGAGGGTACAGCGGGAGTGCGTGCAAAGCGACGGCTGTCACAGGCAGAAGACAGCGAAGCCCTCGATCTGCTCGCCCGCTGCGACCGCGAAGGACGCCAGCCCGGCCGACGCGTGTCCACTCCGGAAGAAGCCCTGGAGTGGCTGCGACAACTGGCAGAAGAGAATGAGGGGCTGGAAGATGCCAAGGGAATCGAGTAACGGTGGTGGATCTGTTAGTGGTAAAAGGGATAGGTGCAATGACAGTTGAGCATGCCTGCGGCTGGGTCGTTAAACAAACGGAGGAGTCCCGTATGGTGCACGACGTTCTGCTGAGTGCCGGATTCGACCGAGTTGATGCTTATCGGGGATTCATGCAGGACCTTGAATTTGAAAATTCGGGCCGATTGATGCTTTAGACGCTCAGTTGCCGTACACATCACGTGACCAGACAATCATTTGTCCTTCGTTGTCGGCGGTGAGCAGTCTGCGATTGGGGGAGAGGTCGATGGAGGTGATGCGGCTGCTGTGAGTAATCACGCGACTGGAGCGACCTGAGCCGATGCGGTCTTCAATATCGACGGCGAAGATGAATTCACCGGCGATAGCCGTCTGCAGGTCGGGCAGTCGCCATGTGCGGACGCGTCCATCCTGAGCACCGGTGATGGCGATGGCCTCAGCAGCATCGAGGCGGATGGCGGTCAGGCCTCCGCATTCCTGATTGCTGCCGGCAGCTTCCGGTTCCGAATCACGATCGCGAAGAACGGCAGCGAGCACCGGGGGGCCCTGATCGGGAAGTCGCCAGATGCAGGCAGCGAACTGGACCGTACGGGTGTTGCGGTCCCATGCAAGTCCGGCGGCGGCGAGAACGTTGTCCGTTCCGGAGAATGTGATATCGTTGAAGAGGAATTCGGCGTCTTTGGGAAGCGGCAGGGTGGTGGGTTGCGGCCCCTGTTGCGTGAGCGTCCAGCAGCCGGCTTTTCCCTGAGTAATGCCGGCAATCATGGTGGCCTTTTGATTCCACGCTGCTTTCGTCTGTGCGCTCGCAATGTTGAATTGCCGGGCCCAGACGGGGAAGGCGAGTTCGTCAGTTGCGGGGGCTGTCACGGGAGTGGACTGCGGCAGGTTTTGTCCATCCCAGTTCCAGATTCGGATGAGACCGGAACTGTCTGAGCTGGCGAAGCGAAGATCGCCGGGAACGGGGCTGAAGGCGGCGCTCGTGAGTGGGTAGCGGTGGGCATCGCCATCGGCGAGTCGGAGCAGGGTCTGACCGGCTTTGCCGGTTTCTGAGGCCGCAGCGGTGGCAAAAACTCGCAGTGCATCGCTGGCAGTCAGCACAAACTTCTGGTCAGCGGACAGGGAGGCGGTGAGTTGTCTGCTGTGGTGGGTGCTGAGAGAGGCGAGAAATCGGCCATTTCCGGCGTCAGCGGCTGGAAGTTTCCAGAGTTGAGCGCGGCGACCACTGGCTGTGGCGATGCGGATGCTGCCGTCAGGATCGGAGGTACAGGCGAGTCCGGCGAGGCTGAGAGCGCCCACGGTTCCTGGGGATGCCTGTTCCGTGGCGGCCCTTGTTCCGGATCGCAGCCGTCTGAGTCGTTTCCAGTCCTCGGTTCGCCAGACGGAGAGGACGTCACGAATGAGCAGCAGCAGGTGCGCGCCATTGGCTGTCCACGCGCAGCCGCTGTTCTGCGGTACCTCAGCAGTGGTGTCGTCAAGTTGCAGGCGAGAGAGTTCGATGAACGTCGCAGACGCAGCCGCCGCGTCCCGGTTCTCCACATTCAGGATTCTACAGACAAGAAATGATGTTCCTTTGGATTCGCTGTCCTGAGATTCTTCTTCGACGAAGTCAACTTCGAGCAGTGCGACGCGGGTGGCGTCCGGGGATCTTTCCATTTTGAGGATTTGCTGGCCGCGATAGATCGCGCGAGGCAGCAGAGTTTGCCGGGGTGTGATCGTCCAGCTGACGACTCGACCGTCGTACCCGGCCGTCAGAAACTGCTGAGTGGCGGTGAAGGTGACGGCGGAGATGCGGTCGCCGTCATGGGCAGCATCGATGGAGGCGATTTGTTTTCCGTCGATCAGGGACCAGAGTACAACGCGCCCACTGCGATCCGCAGTCACGGCCTGCTGTGCGTCTGCGGAGATGGCGGTGGCCGTGATCGGGGCATCTGGATGTCCATTGACAAGTTCAAGCACGGGCAGCGGCGCAATACGGGAATTCAGGTCGGACGTGCGGTAGAGAAGACCAGTGTATTCGAGAGCCCCCGGGGTTGCTGCGGTGTCGTCCGGGAGGCGTGCAGCACCGCCGACAAGCAGCCATTGCCCGTCAGCGGAGACCGTGAGTTCGCTGGAGGAATAAAACGGCAGCAGGCGGGACCGTTCGCTGCCAACACCGTCCGCGTCGTCCCGGGCGTCCCAGACAGAGATGGCTCCAAGGCTGTCTGAGGTGACCAGCAGGTTTCCGTCCGGAGGAAGGAAGCGGAGAGAGCTGATTCCGGAGCTGTGTCCTTCAAGCAGGTAATTGACTCCGCCGGTTCTGTCTGCAGCGGAGGCTGCGGGAGTGCGTTCCGTGGAACGGACGTCGGTGACAGTGTCGGAAAATCTGAGCACATCAGGGCGGTCGCTGATGGAGAGGGTGTGTTCGGTGTTGGTGGCATCCAGCACATGGGCGGCGAGATCATCGGCGCCGGTGAGGATCCAGCGTTCATCAGGACTGAACTGGGCCGAGTAGATGGCGGTTCCGCGAGTGACGCGACGCGTTTGGCCGGATGCGGGTTCAACGGGGGTGTCGGTGGTTTCGGGTGGCTGCGGGAGCATCGTCCAGATGGGCAAGCCAACCTGTGCCGAGAATTGTCCTGGCTGTGGCTGGGCAGTGGATTGGAGGGCTGCCTGGGGTGGGGCGACGGCCGCAGCGCCGGGGGCTTTCACGCGTTTCTCCAGTTCCTGCATGACGTCGTCAGTACTCTGACGGAAATCACGAAGTGCCTGGACATAGTCCTTGAGGGTATTGAAGTTCCAGTGGAAGAGTGCGCGGCTGTCGACTGCCAGCATTCTGGATCCATCCTGTGCTGGAAAGGCGACGTCCTGGACGGGGGCAGCGTGGCCTGGGAGCAGTGTTGCTATACGGCCATCACCACGGTCGATGATTTCGAGGACGGAATCCGCCGGGCTGTCAGTCGAGGATGTCAGGGCTGTGAAGCGACCATCTGACTGTTGTTTCCAGAACTGGAGATTGCTGCGACTGATCTTCAGAATCGCTGCGAGCAGCGTTCCATCGGGAGAAAAACGAACCGCTGCCGGAAGTTTTTCGGTGGCGACAGAGAGCAGCTGGCAGTGGGCCGTGGCATCGGGTGAATCGGGCGAGTGAAAAGGAAAGTTCGTCTGCGGAGGGGAATCGGCGACTTGCGGTTTGCGATCCAGCAGCAGCAGCAGGTTCTGGCCGGGGCGTTCGAAGCCAACCAGCAGACGCTGGCCATCAGGTGCGACCTGGAGAAGGCGAATGGCGGCGTCACCGGGGAGTTGCGTGTCGTTGAAGGTGGAGTTGAGACCTGTGAGGGAAGGAACTTTGCGTCCTGGCCCCTGGGCGATCAGCTGGGGTGTTCCGTCAGTCCACTGCAGACTGAAGGCCCGCAGCTGATGATCGCGTCCGCTGCGGGAGCAGACAAGGAGTGCGGATTCGTCGGGAAGCAGCGCGGAGTCGCTGCAGCGGTAATTGGCGTTTTCCTGAAGGAACAGGGTGGTGCCGACAGCCAGCAGCGGGCGAGGCGTCTCGGTGGTGAGATCAAAGATCTGCAGGGTCGCAGCGCGGTCATCACCGATGAGATAGAGTCGCTGTTCATCCGGGGAGAAGTGGGCATGGAGCATCCGAACAGCTTCGATGGTCGGGGGATGTTCGATTTCCAGCGGGATTTGTTGCCAGCCCTGAGAGTCCCGGCGGATCCAGAGGAAGGGCGTGGCCGGTCCGGTGAGGCAGACGGCGTTGCCTGATTTTGAAATCAGCAGACTCCGGGTTTCGGTGACGGGAAACTCCAGTCGACCGGTGAGATTGTCAGTGAGTGGCTGAACAATGTCCGTGACGTTGTGGAATTCAATGTGGCGTCGTCCGTCGACAGCTTCCGGATTGAAGATGGAGGCGAAGATACGGCCATTTGAGCTGAGGGCGGAGAGGACGGGACGAGTGTTTCCGGGGAAGGCCGCCTGTCCGATTCCCTGCACGCGGGCAGCTCTGTCCAGTTTGTCCTGGAGCGATTTTTCCTGTTGTTCGAGCCACTGCAGGTCGTTTGCGAACAGTTCGTCGGAGAGTAATCCGCGGATTTTTTCGATGGCTTCGCGGCCAGCGGAGAGGACTTTGGCGTAGTCGCGGAGTTCGTAGCCGGACTCCACGCTGCTCACGAGAGTGCGGATCCCGTCAAGGGCTTCACGGCGTTTCGAGGTTTCTTCGGTGAGTTTCTGTTTGGCCTCGGCCGCGGCGGTTTTTTCAAGTGCCTCGACGGCCTGTTCCTGGGCCTTTGCTTTCTGCATTTCGGCATCGGCAACCGCAATGTTTGCCTTTTTGACTTCGGCCTCAGCTTTGGTGCGAGCGGCTGTCGCCTGTTCTTCGGCTGCGGTAGCGGTTTCGATGGCTGCCGCAGCAGTTTTCTCGGCTTCAATCCGATTGTTTTCAGCCTGCTTTGCGGTCTCTTCGGCTAACCGAGTTGCTGCCTCAGCAAGCTGGGCTGCCTCCTTGGACTGCTCCTCGGCCTTGTTGGCAGCCTTTGCCCGCGCGTCGGCCTTTGCTGCCAGTTCCTGATTCTTCTCAATGTCAAGTGCAAGGTCGTTGTTCTTGCCCTGCAAAATATCGTTTTGAACCAGCATATTTACGGAAAAGACCAGCAGGATCGCGGTGGCGGCGAAGAGCACGGTCCACGTCGTACGGACCACCTTGCGGACAGTTTTTTCGCGTTTCAGAGTTGCCGCCAGTTTGGCCAGCCGGGGTTCGGTGGTGTTGACGAGCACTTCGAGACCGAGGTCGAAGTCACCTTTTGTGCGTGCCAGTTCGGCGAAGGCTTCGCGGGCTTCGAGATCACCGCGGGTGGCGCGATCGTTTTCGGGCCATTTGCTGAGCGCGTCGGTAAAGAGCGCAACAGCCTGCTGGTAGAAGTCATAGTTTGTGGTTTTTTCTGCACGGGCTTTTGCCAGCAGTTCTTCAGCGCGACCGGTAATGCGGTATTCACGAATGGCATCCTGCAGCAGCTCAACGGTTTCGTACCGATCGGCTGGCTTTGTGGCCATCGCCTTGCGGGCAATCTGCATGAGCTCGCCGCGATTCTTCGTGTCTTCCTCGATCTGATTCTCGGTGACAGCGGTGAGCACTGCCTGCATCTGCTGGCGGGGAGTTGCCAGTTTACGAATGGAATTCAGCAGGTGAGGAGGATGGCCTTCGAGAATTTCGTAGAGCATGCCGCCAAGCAGATAGACGTCGGACTGGCGACAGACTCCGGAGGCATCGGTATCGAGCAGTTCGGGGGCCATATAGGCCGGAGAACCCGCTCCACCTCGCACTTCCGTCAGCACACTCTCACGCTGCGGAAACTCTGGTAAGGTGACAGCCAGTCCCCAGTCGAGCACGACGACTTCGCCGTAGCTTCCGGTGACCACATTTTCGGGCTTCAGGTCGCGGTTAATCACTCCGCGGGAATGAGCAAAGGCGACGGCATCGCAGACCTTGAGCAGAATATCGAGGTTCTCTTCCAGACTCAGAGTCTTCATCACCTTTCGCCACTCGCGGCCCTGAATCTGCTTCATTGAGTAGAAGAGCTTGCCCTCGGAGTTTCGGCCGAGGTCATGAATGGGAACAATATTGGGGTGCACCAGATTGGCAGTAATCACGGCTTCGGAAACGAACATTTCCTGCGAGAGCCGTGGATTCTGTACGTCTCCGCGGAGGGTTTTGATCGCCAGTTCGCGATTGAGTGAGGTTTGCAGGGCGCGATAGACGATGCCCATGGCCCCGTTGCCCAGTTTCCCCAGCACCTCATACTCCGGTGCCTCGCCGCTGCGGAACATCGCTGAGGCAAGTCCGCTCACTCCAGGAGTGCTGGAAGAAGCCGAATTGACGATCCCCGAAATCTCACCATTGACCAGATGGGAGTGAATCTTGAGGTTCCAGGTCGACTTCCCGACGCCGCGGCCGGCCCCGGAGGCAGACACGGACCGTGGTGCAGATCCGCCACCGGAACGCGCTGGCTGTGAAGATCTGCCGGGCGCGGATCCGTGGGTGGCGGGAGGTTTTGATCCTGCAGGGCCAGCAGGTCCGGGGGTTGATTTCTTTCCCGGGATGGTGTTGGCAGAGCCGTCATCGTCCTGATCAAGGAGCAGTTTGTCAGGTCCTTCGGACGCCTGGGTGGCAGCAAGCTCCGGTGACCATGCCTGTGTGGAATTCACGTCGGCAGCATCGACTTCGCTGGTGGAGGGTGGAACGATCGTCGCACCGAGGGCTTCGAGGTCCGGAATTCCGGGCTGCGTTCCGGCCGCATCTTCTGCGTCCAGATCCTTTGAGCCGGTCACATCTTTGTCGTCGACCGCACCGACGATCGTGGCGTCGAAGTCGGGTGAAGAGTCGGCAGGTGCCGGTGTTGTGTGTGTCGGCTGCTGGCTGGCTTCGGTTTGTGGGAGTGTCGCGTGGGGATCGGCTGCAAACTCCATATCACCGGGTGTGACAGGACTTTCCGGGCCGATACTATCCGGACCGAGAATGGTTGCCGACAGGTCACCTCCATCCGATTGTTGCGGGGGTGAATGTGAACGCATCAGGGGAGGACTGGGAACAGTCTTTTCCGGATCGAAGTCATCTGCTGGCTGATTTGGCTGATTCATCACACTACTCCGCGTTCGCTGATTCGCTCGGGGCCGAGTTCCGGTAGCTGTCTGTGGATCAAACTTCCTTTGGGGTCTTCAGTGGGGGGACGTTTTGCGTTTCAGAGGGCGTCCTGCTCCGCATCCGCAGTGCCCGTGAAACGCTGGATCGCAGATCCGCAGCAGATGGCAGACGCTGGCCCGCAGAGTTCTGCAGAACGCGACTGACGATCATCGCGGCCGCACCTGGCAGCGCGATGGCTGCCGGTCGCGCCGGCACGTCGACATCGACAGGTTGCGCAGGATCTTCTGACTTCAGATTTTCGTCTGCCTGGGGACGATGATCCGGAGTGGAGGCGGGCTGCAGATGCGGTCTGGAAATTTCAGCCACCGGCTGCTGGTCTGCCTTGCTGGAAACCTGTGTGGGCTGATCGTCTTCTGTTTCCGGGATTTCAATGAGTTCCGGCTGCGGGAGCGGGGCAGGCAGTGGTTCATCCGCGGCGGGAAATGGCTGACCCTCCCGCACGTCGAACCGCAGCAGCAGTCGTTCGAGAACAACCGTCGCTCCGCCGGGCAGCTTTTTGGTGGTGCGGATAAGCAGTTCATAGTCGCTGCCATCCTGGAGCGGACGAGACTGCTGAAGCCAGTTGCGCAGCTCTTCCGGATTCAGCAACTGCTCGGGATTGGGGTGCGAGAGAGCGTTGGTTTTGTCAGTGTCCGGATCATTGAACTCCTCCGGAGCCATGACTTCCAGTTCGTCAGTCTTCGGCCAGCCTGTCTGTCGCAGAATGAATTCACCTTTGGTCGGTTCGTACGCGGATTCCGGAGCTGCCTCCTGAACCTCGACCGCTTCAATCATCACGGGATTCGTCGGCAGCAGCACAGGGATTTCCTGAGGCACCGGGAGTGGAGTAAATGCTGGTCGTGGCGTCTCAATCGGTGCGAACGGCATCGACGGAATTCGCAGAAGCAGCAGGCCACCGTCAAAGTGGAAGTCAGCGTCGGACTCTTCAGCACTGGCCAGTCGCAGCAGGCTGCGTTCGATATCGGTGGTGGTTCGGTCGGTGGTGTTGAATCGCCCGGTAGCGATGCGATCGGTTGAGGAAATCTGGTCGCCAAGCAGCAGCGCGCCATTATTCTGCGGATCAGGTCGCTGGATCAGCACATTGGCGAAGTTCTGCTGAATCACGGCATCACCCAGCACCTGAATCGATTCGTGGTGTGACACGGAGAAGTCGATGACCAGATCCCGCAGCCGAGCCTCACGATAGTATTTGGAGAAATCTTCGACGGAGTATCGATGGGTGATCTCATGCGTGCCGGCGTCGAAGTACAACGCCTGAATGCGTTCACCAGGCACGTCCGGGCTTCCGGTATCGGGATCTCGCCAGTCAATATCCAGTCTGAGCCCTTCTTCGCCGGCGTTGCCGATGTTGAGATTGACGCTGGCAATGTAGTCGTTGGATTTGCCGGGATTCAGGATCGCCGGAATCGGGTCACTCAGATCCTCAAAATAGGCCGTGCCCTTGCTGGCTTCAGGGATCATCGGACGCGGCGCAAAGATGCGTGCAACTCCCGCATCGGTACGAATCTCGACCCGATCGCCAAACTCCACCAGTCCGCGCTCCAGACCGCCACGCGGGTCACGCAGATCCGCAGGATTCCTGCGCCCATCACGGACGGCAGATGAATCCTGCGGAGTGGACTGGTTGAGTCGATCGGCGATGATCGTGATGCGATCCTGAACGTGGGCAGATGGCTGCGGATAGCTGCCAAACGGCAGATCGTCAGTACTCAGCAGGGAATCATTGAAGATCGTGATATTTCCAGTGGCGGCCAGTTCGATTGTCTGCTGTCGCAACGCATGCAGTGCAATCGGGGCGCCGGAGAATCCTGTAATCTGGCCGTCGAGTATGACCTCCCCCGTCTGCAGGTTGATCGATGTGATCCGGAAGCTGTCGGCCACGGCAGAAAGGGACCTCAGAGTCGTGCTTCTCTGGACTTCTACAAGCTGTCCGACCGTCAATCCATCCACTGAATTGAGACGCACATGCTGAACGCCGTTCTCTGTGCGAATCCCGAGAACCTCGCCGGCAACACCCACAGAACGGATCATCACACCGGCCGTCGGAGTCCCCACGAACACGTGCTGTCCGGAAGTCAGCAGAATGCTCTCGGTCGCTCGTATATCCGCCTGAACACGAATATCGCTCCGCGCCCCCGTGGTGGTCAGCTGCACCGACCCCCCAAGAACTTCGATGCCGACGCCATCAATCGTCAGCGTACCGCCGGTCTGGACAAACAGGGATCCGTCCGAAATCGACACTCCGGACAACTGCAGCTCGTTCTCTTCAACCATAAACACGCTGCCACCACCGATGGCCGTCATTTCCAGCACATCGACACGAGTCTGAACGCGTTTTTCGTTCCCGATCAGTTGGGTGAAGGTGAGTCGAGCGGTGTGGGCGCAAATATCAACATCGTCGTCAGCATCAAGCACGCTGCCGCGAGCGACGAGAGTGATGTCACCAGTGCCCGCATTCAGATTCAGGGCACTGAGGTTATCCGCCTCCGTGATGTACTGGCTTCCATGTGCCATCCCGGCCGCAGTATCGACAGTCAGATCATTCACCTGCACGAGCAGAAAATCGGTCACTGCACCGACGTCGTCCCCGGAGTCGTTGGTGTCTTCAAGCCGAATTACGAGCCGATTCGCCAGTACGTCCACGGCTGAATCTCCGTCCAGCAGACGACCTTCCGTCAGAACCAGCGAAACAGAACCTTCTCCTGCCGAAAGATTGATGGCCAAAAGACCATTTGCCTCGCGCACATACTGACTGCCGTCGAGGTCGCCGACACTGGTGAAGATCGTCAGGTCGTCAACGGACGTATGAATCGGACTTGCCAGCGTGCCGACGTCATCTCCGCTGTCGTTTGCATCTTCGAGCGTGATCACAGCGGTCGTCGCGATGACGTCATTCGCCGCATCGGCGTCCCGCAGAGTCCCTTCGGTGAGCTTCAGGTTGATCAGAGCTGCTTTGCTGTCAAGGTTGATCTGAATCAGCCCGTTGGCTTCCCGCAGGAACTGGTTCCCGAAGACGCTGCCGGCGCTGGTAAACACGGTCAGGTCATCGACGGACGTATGAATCGGATTCAGCAGTGTGCCGACGTCGTCTCCACTGTCGTTTGCGTCTTCGAGCGTGATGACAGCGGTGGCTGCGATGACGTCATTGGCGGCATCGGCGTCCAGCAGAGTCCCTTCTGTGAGATTCAGGTCGATCAGGGCCGCCTTGCTGTCGAGGTTAATCTGAATCAGTCCGTTTGCTTCCCGCAGGAACTGATTACCGAAGACACTGCCGGCGCTTGTGAAGACGGTGAGGTCGTCGACGGACGTGTGAATCGGGTTCACCAGCGTGCCAACGTCGTCTCCACTGTCGTTTGCGTCTTCGAGCGTGATGACAGCGGTGGTTGCAATGACATCATTTGCTGCATCGGTGTCCTGCAGAGCCCCTTCGGTG
>JBJTOM010000073.1:0-17270 GCA_046074585.1 Planctomycetota bacterium
CACCACAATGAACGCGGGACCCTGGAGCGGATGGGTTACGGGAGTCGTATTGAACCAGGTGTGTCGCTGACCGAAGCCGGGATAGACCTTAAAACCGGAGTCGGGGCCGCGGGGATAGAGCCACAGGCGGACGACTTCGCCGTCGGCGTAGAGGTATTCGTTGAGTTCCATTTCCTGCCAGTTGAACATGCGGAAATCGTCGCTGGTGTCAGAATCCTTGCCGCGAAAGGTGAACCATGAATCGCGGACAGCCTGCAGATTCATGTGGAGCACGGGTTGTCCGTCGGGGGTGAGGATTTCGACGCGGGAATCGACTGGAGATTTGTTGCGGGAGGCGAGCACTTCGATGAGGACTGGCTGTCCTTTGAGGGCGGGGAAGCGGAACAGATCGGCATCAGGCTGAGCGGTGGCGGGGTCATGCAGGACCCCGGAGATCTCGGCCGGGAAGGGGACCTGTTGAGCGGCGGAGAGGGCAGTGTTGGGTTCAGCTTCGGTGATTGACGCGGGCGGGGCCGCAGCGTTGGCTGTGGCGACGACGGGGATGGGGATGCTGGTGGCTGTCGAGGTGCGGGCGATGGTGGCAGCCGCTGTGTTTGAATCGGGCAGCGGCAGCAGATGGCGGGCACCGCTGCGGGTCATGAGCAGGAGCGAGTGCCATGGTGTGAATTGGAGGCAGACGGCAGCGTCATCGGGAAAGCTGTGGGCGGCGAGTTCGGTGACGGAGGCGGCGTGCCAGAGCTTGACTGAACCGGTATCCGAGGCCGTGGCGAGGAGTTGGCCGTCGCGTGAAATTCTGAGAAGACTGACGGCACCTTCGTGGGCAAAGCGTGAGACCAGCAGGGGATTGATGTCGGGTTTGGAACGTGAGACGAGTTTCCACTGGCGGATGCGACTGTCTGCACCAACGGCGTAGACTGAGTTGCCGTCGGGGTGAAAGGCGAGTGAAGATTGTTCGGAGAGGGGTTGGCTGAGTGTATCGAAGCGTTCGCCGGTGGCTGTCTGCCAGATCTTGACGGTGGCATCGGCGCTGGCGGATGCCAGCAGCGTCCCGTCCGGGCTGAAGGCCAGATCAAAGATGGCGCCGTTGTGTCCGGTGATTTCACGAATCAGTTGTCCGGAGCTGGCCTGGTAGAGGCGAATGATGCGATCATAACCGGCGGTGGCCACCAGCGATTCGTCGGGGGACCACGTGGCGGAGTACAGGATGTCGGTGGCACCGCTGAATTCGGCCAGCACTGTGGGATCGGCGGCGGTGGCGATCACGGCGCGACCGGCGAGTCCCGGGGTGCCGGCAGCGACAAGAATGCGTGAGCCATCGCGGCTGAAGTGCACATCGGTTACTTTACCGTCGGGGATGGTCAGTGAGGTGAGTGTGGGAGTGGATGCGGGGGCAGGCGGGGAGGTGGTGAAGGGCAGGATTTCAACGCTGCGGAATTTGCCAAGGAGCAGACGAGTGCCGTCGGAGTTGATGTCGAGGGAGGTGGGGACTGGCGGGCGGGAAGTGCGCGGTTTGACGGCTGGCAGGGAGGGCAGAAGGGCCATTCGCGAATCGAACTTTGTGCCGGCACGGATCCATTGCCGGAGCAGTTCCTGTTCGGCGGGCGTGGGCTGAGGCTGATCTGCCGGTGGCATATGATCTTCACCGGTGCTGGCAATGACGGCAAGCAGTCGGCTGGAGTCGGGCGAGTCGAGGCTGATGACGGGGCCGTCTTCGCTGCCTTTGAGCAGTTCATCGGGGGAGAGGACGGAGAGGCCGCCATTGGCTTCGGTGCGGTTGTGGCAGGCGGAGCAGTAGGTTCTGAGCAGCGGGGCAATGGCCGTGGAGTAGCGGATTTCGTCGCTGGCGTGGGAGGTTGTGGGGGATGTGGTGGCGAGGACCAGTGCGATCAGCAGGAGTAACCTGGATATGCGGCACGGCGGGGAGGTGAATTGTTGGCGGGGCATGGCCGTTTCTTCACGTGCAGTGGAGGTGGGAAGGACTGAGGAAATTGTGCCGGAGTGGAGACAGCGAAGCAAGCGGAGCGCGGGAAAAACCGTGTGTCGATCCGTCGATGAAGATCGCCTCCACGAGAATTTTGACAAAATAGGGGTGGTATTTATTAAAGCCTTTGCGTACTGTATTGGAAGCAGGGCGGGATTATCAACATCCCGACACAGTATGCCAAACAAAATCACGGAAATCACCCATGGCTCCTGGAATCAGTCTCCTTGTGGATTTTGCATTTAAAATGCTTTTCGGAAATGAACAGCATCCGCGGCTCACAATTCGCTTTCTGAATGCGATGCTGGGTGGGGAACCACGGATTGTGAGCGTGCAGATTCTGAATTCGGTTCGGAACCGGACAACGGCCAACGGCAAGCAGTCCATTCTGGACATCCTGGCCACTGATAATCTGGGTCGGATCCTCAACATCGAGGTGCAGACGTGGCTGCCACTGACGACAGAAACGCTGTATACTGCCTCCGAAAAAGAACTCTGGTTGTTCTTTGTGCGGGAGGCTCACAGGCTGACTGCGAAGGAAATCATCCGTCATTTTCCCGGCGAAGAATTCGCCGAGGCTGCTGGAGTGCTGGAAATGATCTCGAAGTCTCGTCAGAAGAAGATCGAATACGAAGCTCGGCTGAAGTTTCAGCGGGACCAGTACGCACTGCGGGAAGGGTCGCTCATGATTGGGCACCAGCAGGGACTCAGGGAAGGGCGTCAGCAGGGTCTGCAGGCAGGGTCTGCAGGCAGGGCGCGTCGGACTGTTGCAGGAAATTCCTGGCCTGCCTGCATTGACTCCGGACGAACTTACGGCTTTGGACTCCGATCAGCTCAAGCAGCTCGCAGCGGACCTGCAGCGACAGCTGAAGGCGCGCGGCATCTGACGCAGACGTGGCCAGAGTGTACGACGGACTTTCAGTCCGTCGCGTTCACTCCCGCACCGTGTCACCTGCCACCCGTCCCGTTTGTTCAATGACGCACTGCACAACTCCGTTCATCGAGTCTGCTCAAATTGTTCCTATGGTTTAACAAGGACATCAGCGATGCAGCAACCCACTGATGACACATCCAGTCCGCTCCGAAAAAAGCTCAGCGAAGCCGGGGACGGCACACGGATCATCCCGATGACCGCGAATGAAGTGAACCAGCTTAAGGACAAAGCCGGGGCTGCTTCCATGCGCGCCCGCAGCCCGCACAAATCGCGGCTCATTGCCGTTGTGGGTCGCGTGGAGAAGCTGCTCGAAGACCCAAACGCCACGGTTCCCCATCGCTCCTCAAAGAGCTCGCATACGCAGCCTTCGGCCACCACTGAACTGCTCTTTCAATTCCGAATCACGCTCCGCGAAAGCGACCCTCCGATCTGGCGACAGATCCAGGTCCGCGACTGCACGCTCGACAAACTCCACGAACACATTCAGACTTCCATGGGCTGGACAAACAGCCATCTGTATGAGTTCACGATCCGCGGCAAACTGTACGGCGATCCGGTACTTCTGGATGACGGTTTCGCAGGCTGCGAGTGCATCGATTCCACACAGACGCTGCTCAGTGAAGTGCTCCCCGCGAAGGGCAGACAGCTGGCCTTCGAATACACGTACGACTTCGGCGACAACTGGGAGCACACAGTGCTCTTCGAGGGCTATCCACCCGTTGATCCGCAGGCGGAATATCCGCTGTGCCTCGAAGGTGCACGCGCCTGTCCCCCGGAAGACTGCGGAGGCGTCTGGGGCTATGAAAACATGCTGGAAGCATTGAGCAACCCGGATCACGAAGAGCACGCGGAGCTGCTGGAGTGGACCGGGGGCGGAATCGACTCAGAAGCATTCGATGCGAAGACAGCCACCCAGGCGATGAAAACCGGGCTTGTGAACTGGAGAGACGAAAACGATTGATGGTGAAACGGCTTCCGACGGGATGACGTGGACCATCGGGGATTTGTCGGGGCTGGTGGATCGCCTCCATCTCTCAAACACCTGCAACTCGCGTGACTCCGAGTCAGATTTGCACTACGATCTTTACATGGTTGTCAGGCCCTGCCATATGCCTTCCAGAACATAGCAATGTCCGGATCACGCACGTTTCGTTTCGCCACTGAAATTCAACTGAATGCCAGTCCGTTTCCCGGAGATCAGCGTTACCAGCAGGTGCGTCGGCCGGATGGTACTCCAGTTGCCCTTTCGGGTGGTATGGGCGTGGTTTACCACGCGCGAGACACCATCCTCAACCGCGACGTGGCTGTCAAACGAATGCTTCCCAGGCTACTTGCGGATGAAGCATCTCAGAAACGCTTTCTTCATGAGGCACAGGCTCAAAGCAGGCTCAAACATCGGAATATTGTGTCCGTATACTCAGCCGATCGGGACCAGTTTGGCCCGTGGGTGGTTCTTGAGTGGGTTGACGGCCAGAGTCTGCAGGAGTGGTCCCTGGAACACGTGACTTCATGGCCCAGGAACAGATTGTGGATGCATCCACTGTCGATCACCGTGCTGATCAGTGGGCGCTCGCGAAAACCCTGCACTGGCTGCTGACCGGAAAACCCACTGTTGTCAGGGAACGCGATCTTCCTGCGATGCTGCGTGAGCCACTGATGCGAGCTTTGGAGGATCAGCCAGAGGAGCGTTTCCGAGATATGCAGCAATTCGCCATGGCGCTGAGAACGGCTGCCAGCAGAGGGTCCGCGACTGTGGCATTATCCACATGCGAACCTGAACCAATGGCAGAGCCGACCGCGACGATCAATCCTGACCTTTTCACCACGCGAGCCGCTGGTGCTCACTGGGCCGAACTGATTCACGCCGCTCAGGCAAATGTTGCTCAGCAGCATGCCCAGGCCCGCGAACTCCTTGCCGCGCAGCGATACGCTGAAGCCCTCGCTTCGCTGGACCAGATTCCGAAACAGCAGCGACACCTCCTTGATCAGAGGCTCTATCAGGAGTGCGAACGACTGCGTGATCAGGTTCGACAACTGGATCACGAAGTTGACGCTGCTGTCCGTGCCCTGCAATTTACCGGACTGAGGGAAAAAGTGCTGATGCTGCAGCGGTTGCAGGCATGGCGGAAGGATTTGAGGGGCTTACTGCAAACCATGCCGGCCGATACGTCCGTCGGACAGCCCTCACTGTTGAAATTGCCGTTTAGCCCGCGTGCTGCAAAAACCGCTCAGGTTGCTGTCGCACAATGGCTTCAGCAGCCCGAAGAGTGGACGAACTGTGTCGGCATGAACTTTCGTCCGATTCCTGCGGGAACCTTTGGGAAGATGACAATTACCAAACCATTCTGGCTGGGGGTCTGCCAGGTCACTCAGAGACAGTGGGAACAGGTAATGGGAACCACCCCGTGGAAAGGAAAGCTCTCTCAGGTCGGCTCGGATGTTGCAGCCTCGTATGTCGCGTGGCATCACGCGGTGGAGTTCAGTCAGAAGCTCAGCAGAATGGACGGACGAAATTATCGACTACCGACGGAAGCGGAGTGGGAGTGGGCATGTCGCGCCGGCACAACAACAGCCTTCAGCTTTGGCGATGACGAAAGACTTTTGGGTGAGCATGCGTGGTTTGATGGAAATCGAACTGGCGCATTTGCTCATCGTGTCGGTCAAAAGCAACCCAATCCCTTTGGGCTCTTTGACCTTCATGGAAACCTTTGGGAGTGGTGCAGCGACTGGTATGGTGGCATGGCACCCGCGGAGATTCATGGCAGTGATCCGCGTGGCCCAGGTTCCGGAACGTCGCGGATTCTGAGGGGGGGCTCGTGGCTGTACGACGCTTTCTTTCTGCGGTCTGCATGTCGCCACTCCGATACGCCCGGAGATCACCATTGCGATATTGGTTGCCGCATGTTGTGCGAGTGACGTGGCCTGCAGCCTGGGCACTTCGAACAGCCCGCCTGAACTGCTGCTGAACACCGGAATTGCCCGCGGCCGGAAACGCTCCTGTTGCGACTTTGGATGCACTCACGCGCACCCTCACCTCGGGATTGACATCTTCCCGCTGTGTGGCGGGGGATGGTCGAGGATGCCGACCGGAACGTGAATTCAGGTGCTTTTCGGGGGCGTATCGCAGCTGGACGGGTGCTTTTGCGGGATCGCGTCCGGACTTTGCTGCTCTCTGGCTGCCTGTGCTGTGCGCCAGTCGGTGAGCAGTGCGGTGAGTTTCTGGTGGACTTCGTCGGTTTCCTGTTCGTTATCGTGCCACCATTCGGGGGACCAGATGCGAATGATGTTCCAGCCGAGATTGCGGAGGATGTGTTCGCGGACAATATCGCGGTCTCGTGCGGTGGCGGAACTGTGGTAGGTGGCTCCGTCACATTCGATGCCGGCGAGGTAGGCACCGGGTGCATCCGGATTGACGATGCCAAGGTCGATGCGGAAGCGGGAAACGCCGATCTGGGGGATGACTTCCCAGCCTTTAGCCCGCAGCCGTTCGGCGACGGCTTCTTCGAAGGGGGATTCATGCGTGCCCACGGAACCGCGGTCCATCGCCGGGAGTGCCTTGGTGCCTCGTTCCGCGTAGTCCAGAAAGGCTTTGAGGTGTACGACGCCCTGAAACTGCACCCCTTCAGTGTTGAGGTCTTCCGCCCGGAAGGATGCGAAGACGATCATTTCCTGTCGGGCCCGAGTGACGGCGACATTCAGTCGGCGCTGACCACCATCCCGATTGAGTGCTCCGAAGTTGCGGGTGAAGCGGCCGGTCTGATCCGCTCCGTACGCCACGGAGAACAGGATCACGTCGCGTTCATCGCCCTGAACATTTTCGAGGTTCTTGACAATGGTGGGAGCGGTGCGGGCATCGTCGAAAAACCATTCCAGTTCCGGCTGCTGACTGCGGGCGTGGTCGAAGAGATCTTCGATGAGTTTCTGTTGTGGCTGATTGAAGGTGATCACGCCCAGCGATGGTCGCCGGTCCTCCGGCAGCTTCAGCCATGCCTGCATTTTCTGCACGGCTTCGGCAATGAGTGCTTCGGCTTCAATCCGGTTGGTTCGGCTGCCTCCGCGATCAAAGACTCCGGTGCTGATGTATCTGAGCCGGACTGCCTGATCCTGCGTGGCGACGGACGGAAATGTGATCAGCTGATTCTCGTAGTAGTGCCAGTTGGAGAACGCGATGAGTGATTCGTGCTGGCTGCGGTAGTGCCATGTGAGCTGGAGTGTGGGGAGTCCGGAGGCGCGGGCTTCATCGAGAATGCTCTCCAGATCCCGCTCATACTCTTCCACTTCCTCTGCGTCCTGTTCTGAGTCGGCACGGGCAAAGAAGCTGGTTGGCGGCAGCTGTCTGGGATCGCCGACGATGATGGTCTGCCGGCCACGGGCAATGGCGCCGACGGCATCCCACGTTGTGATCTGTGAGGCTTCGTCGAAGATAACCACATCGAACAGCTGCTGACCTGCCGGGAGATACTGGGCGATTGAGAGTGGTGACATGAGCACGCAGGGGGCGAGGGTTGGAAAGGATTCGGGCATGCTCGAAACCATTTCACGAATCGAGGCACTCGGGCGTTTCAGTTCCAGCTGATGTCGGAGCAGTCCGAGTTCTGACTTTCGGGGGGCCTGAGCGGGAGTTGGGAGTGAGCGGTTCAGGCAGTGGGCGACGTGAGCACCGGCGGCCGCCCGCGCCTGTTCATCGAGTCGGCGGAATTCGTCGATGGCCGCTTCATGACTGAAACTGCGAAATCTGAGCAGCAGGGGTTCGCGACTGATTGCGAGCGGCAGCCACCAGCGAGCCCAGGCGAGTGGGAATGCGGTTTCCGCATCTTCGGGGAGCAGGCTGCCGTCTTCGAGGGCCTCTGCGAACGGCAGCAGCCCGTGTGCTTCACAACGTGTGCGGATGCTGTGCCATGAAACCCACTGTCGCAGGGCACCGCGACGGGCGCGAAGGGTGGTGGCGGCCTGAACGGTGTCGGCAAGGAGCGTGCCGGAACTGCGATTGCCCGGACTGCCACCCGCCGCTGCTTTGAACGCCTGCATTGCTGCGGAAAAGCGTCCCAGCGCCAGCGAACAGGCTTCGGCCGCGCGTTTCATCTGTTCGGCGCTGCCTGGGCTGGAGAGCTGGCCGGCCATTCGGCTGAGCAGTGCCGGGACGTCCCCACTGAGCTGCTGGAGTGGGCGCAGGCCATCGAGAATCCGCGTGGCGTCCTGCAACCAGCGCCCGAGGCCTTCGGGGTCGGTGTCGAGTCCCTGCCAGGCGGGAAGGCGCGTCGTGGCCTGGCAGCTGGTGATTGCTTTGTGTCGGTCCTGCAGGGTGCGGAGCAGGGGCAGGTCGATGGCCGGGTCTGGTATTCCTTCGGTTGCCCACGTCTGCAGCAGTTTGCGCACTCGACGACGGGCGAAGACGGACAGTGGCCAGAACTTCACGGTGGCCTCGCGCCAGTCCCGATCCAGCTGTTCCACGGGAATGCGTGGCAGTTCGTCTGCGGAATACCGGGCTGTCGTCTGTCGTCGCGCCTGTTGAAATGTGGCGAGGTGCTGCTGAAGCTGAGTGATGGCGGGAACGAGTTGCGGGAAATCGGGAGCCAGTGCAGTGGTAAAGGAACCGCTGGCTGCCCGGATGAGGCTGTGGGCGATGAGACTGAATTGTTCGAGGGTTTCGGCGCTGGCGTCCCGCTGGCTGGCAAGACCGATGATCTGAGTGAATTCGCTGAGCACAATGCTCATGTGCGTCGCAGCCTTCTGCAGCTGTTCGGATTGCTGCAGCAGTTCCGTTTCCCAGACCGGTGACCATTCGGATTTGCGGAGGAACTTTGGGAAATCAGCACTGGCGGCAGACCTGAAGGTGACGGCAAGTTCACGGACGAGTGCTGTGAGGGCGTCCCACTGGGATCGGGTGTGCTGAACGGTGTCGGGCCACGTGAGCTTTGGAATGGAGCGTCCGGTGCCCTGAAGTACGATTCCCATCGCCTGAAAGATCGACCATTCGGATAGGGCTTTGCGGTGCAGTGCTTCGACGTAGTCGTTGAGTTCGTCGCGTTGTTTTTTGAGTTTTGTGTTGACGGATTCCCAGGAATCGCGTTTGCGATTTTCGGTGGCTGCCCACGACTGCTGAAGCTGCTGCAGAAACTTGCGGCGTTCGGCGCGGCTGGAGTGCAGTTCGAGGCAGAGTTCTCCAAGTCCGTTCTGCTGCAGCCGGCGGTAGACCACTTCAAGGGCTGCGGTTTTTTCTGCGACGAAGAGAACCGTTTTTCTGCGTGCAAGGCACTGTGCGATGATGTTGGCGATGGTCTGACTTTTACCAGTTCCTGGCGGCCCGATGAGGACGAAGTCGTGGCCTTCGGCGGCCGCAGCCATGGCAGCCAGCTGCGACGAATCGGCGGCCAGAGGATGCACCAGATCGTGCGGCCGGTATTTGCTGTCCAGCTCCTGATTTCGGGGGAATGGAGTCGTCACGCCACTGCTGAACGCCTGTTCCGGGTTTTCAACGAGGTGCCGCACCACTCGATTCTGCTGCAGCTGATCGAGGCGATCGGCGAGGTCCTTCCACATCAGATAGCGTACGAATGAGAAGGTGGCGAGCGCTGCTTC
Organism: Planctomycetota bacterium; assembly: GCA_046074585.1. Lineage (GTDB taxonomy): Bacteria > Planctomycetota > Planctomycetia > Planctomycetales > Planctomycetaceae > SXXK01. The sequence continues at coordinate 9,495 of JBJTOM010000073.1, forward strand.
ATCCAGGACCTCAAACCCCGGAATGTCCCGAATCCCGGCACGGACGTCCTGCAGCACGCGGGCCACATCAATGCCGAGGTGATCCGCGGGAAGCGAAGCTTCGAGCCATGTGATGTCCTTTTCGAAGTCCCTGCGGATCATCTGCAGCAGCGTGGAATTGATGCGGGTGTCGTCTTCGATGCGTTCCAGCTGATAGCCGGAGACGGCGCTGGAACGTTTCAGCCGCACGGGAATCAGCAGGAGCGGCGCGGTGCAGGCGGTGTCATCTGCGGGCGATTTCTTCCAGCGAAGAAAACCCATGACGAGGAACAGAGTGTTGGAGCCGCCTTCGGCAAGATCATTGCGTGAACGGCGAAACAGTTCGGTCAGCCGGGGATTGAGTTCTGTGGGGGGCAGAAGGGCCGAGAGTTCGCCGCGTTTCAGGGCATCTGCCGCAAAACCGGCATGCAGATCTTCGCCGGTGCGCTGGCGGTGCAACGCGGGATCACGCCCCGCTTCGGGGTTACGTTCGGGGAGTGAAATAATGGTGAGTGGCTGTTCGGACGCGAGGTAGTCTTCCAGATCCGGTAATGAGGGGCAGAGGAAGGAGATGCCATGTTTTGCGGAGCGAAAGTTGAGCAGGCGATTGCGCAGTGAGAGATCAAGCAGCTTGCGCTGCCAGCGCTGAATGCGGCCGTTCGGAGTTGTGGGACGTTCTTCGCTGATCTGCACGGGGAGCTGATCAGCGGTGGGGAGAGCGGGGAGCGGCAGCATTCCGGCCGATCGATTCAATTCGGTCGCCGGCGATGCTGCGGGGCGATGGGACGCCAGCGGGAGCACGCGGGACAGTCGTGCGCGTCGCACGTCGATGACCGCCACGAATTCGGCGTCCTGCCTGTGGTCAAGTTGCTGTTCGGCCTGGTGTCGTGCGTGTTCGAAGGAACCGGCAGGCTGCGACGTGACCTGCGTGGTTTCGAAGAGTACCAGTTCGCGTGCCTGCAGGGCCTTGCGAAGCTCCAGCACATCCCGCTCGACCACCTGCCCGAAGGTGCGCCGCGTGATCCAGACTCCGGCAAAACAGTGCCCTTTCTTCAGTACCACGACGGGATTCAGGCCAAGGGCTTCGAGTGCTGATGCGAACAGCAGTGTGGAATCAAGGCAGGTGGCCAGCTGCGTGCTGAGGATGTCTTCGGGCAGGCGGACTTTCTGGCCCTCCGTTTCAAAGCTGGCGGGCGGGTTGGCATAGATCAGCTGCAGGCTGCAGACAGCAGACCAGAGTGCCGCGACAAGCATGAACGCACGGCCCGGTTCACCTGACTGATAGCCGTCCAGAGCTGGCGAGTGGCCGTGGGTTGCGAGGAGTTCGGAGGTTTTGCGGAGCAGCGTGGCGACAGCCGGATCGTTGGGAAGGACGAACGCGGCGAGCAGTTCTGCCATCTGCGGATAGCCACCCCACTCGTGTCTCGCCAGCACTCGTACTTCGCTGCAGATTTCCTGCAGCTGTTCCGGACCGCGGAGCAGCCGGAAGGTCACCTGAGCACGTTCAGATTCGGTGAGACTGGCGAGGTATTGGGGATCCAGTTCAAGATTGCGATCGGTGATGGAGACGCTGCTGCCTGGTGCGATGCGATCCAGAATCCAGGTGCGCGACCGGGCGAATGGGGGGCGGGAGCTGAATTCGAGGGTGAGTCCGGAGAGGGCTTCGGCTGCGGGGTTTGAAATCCTGAGGGACTGCAGCAGGGGGACCGAGTTCTGCCAGCTGGCATAGTTCAGTCGATCATCGAGAGCCAGCTCCAGCAGGGCTGAAGGCTGGCTGTTCGATGACGCAGTGGCTGATGTTGCGGCCTGCCTGGGCATGTGCGTCCCCTGATCGCTGACGAAAGAAATTCCGCAGGGGACAAATGATGACAGCTGCTCTGACAGACTTCCAGTCCGGCGGCCACCATGGAGACTCAGGGGAATGTTTCAGATCCGCAGATGTCGGAGCGCATCAGCGGCGTCCATGACATACCCGATGTAGAAGGGCCCGAATTCGGCGTAGCGGGCTGAGGCGCGGTCGAACCGCATGGAATACACGATGTCCTTGACGTGTTCCGGGGAGCGGCTCCAGAGTGTCACGCCCCATTCCCAGTCATCGAAGCCGGTGGAGGCTGTGATGAGCTGTGAGACGCGTCCGGCAAAGCGGATCCCGGACGTGGCATGTTCCGCCATCAGATCACTGCGGACACTGAAGGGTTCGGTGTACCAGTTGGCGAGCGGATGACGGATTTTGTTCATGGGATAGAAGGTAACCACGGGGAATGGCGGAATTTCCGGGTAAAGTCGCTGCTGATTCATGGCTGGCAGTCGCTGCTGATAGGCATTGAGTTTTGCCTGGAAGGCGGGATCGGTGGGGAGTGTTCCTTCGCGCTGGAGTCGTTCGGCGTATTGTTCGGCGGTGGGGACGTATTCGCTGACTTCAGTGATGGAGACGAAGGACCATGCGGGGATGAGGACGGTCCCGAGCCGGCTGGCGCGGAGTCGCTGCTTGATGGCGTCAATTCTGAGCGGATCGGGGTCCATGAGCATCAGTCCGAGGTCCGCGCGGTGTCCGGAGGTGACCGAGGTCTGCATGCGAGCAGGTGCATCGGGCTGGGTGGGGTTGAGGATTTCAGTGACTTCGGCGCGGCCGTGAGCGATGTCGACAGGGTCGAGTTGTCTGAGTGCCTGCTGGTCGACACGAAACCAGAGATGCAGGCAGTGCCAGCCTTCGGACATTTTGACAGTGGGTTCCGGGAGCGGGGTGGAGTGGCCGTGGGGGCGTTGCATGGAATGGGGGTCCGAAAAGAAAGGCAGCGGGAGAATCAGACGTCTTCGACGCGGCGGTGCAGGAGTGCTGCGTGATCGCGGAAGAGGTGGACGAGCAGGTGTTCAAGCTTCTGGCCGCCTTCCTGAGCGACGGCGATAATGCGAGCGATATCGGCGGTTTCGAGTGCATCCGGGAGGCACATGTCGGTGACGATGGAAAATGCAAGCACCTGCATCCCGGCGTGCACAGCGACAAGACATTCGGGGACAGTGGACATGCCGACGACATCAGCTCCGATGGTGCGGAGCATGCGATATTCGGCGCGCGTTTCCAGGTTGGGACCAGGGACGGCAACGAGCACTCCACGGTGAGCAGAGATTCCGTGCTGCAGCGCGGTCTGGCAGGCTGCGTTGACCAGCGTGCGCGTATACGGCTGGCTCATGTCCGGGAACCGTGGCCCCTGTCGATCGTCGTTGATGCCCCGCAGCGGATTATCCGGCATGAGGTTGATGTGGTCTTCGAGGACGATGATATCGGCGAGCTGGAAGTGGGGGTTCATTCCGCCGACGGCGCTGGTGAGTAGCAGCGTTTCTGCGCCGAGGGCGCGCATGACGCGCACCGGAAAGGTCACCTTCTGCAGCGAATAGCCCTCGTAGTAATGGAAGCGCCCTTCCATGGCCATGATCGGCACATTTTCCAGCTGGCCCAGAATCAGCCGACCGGCATGACTGGGAGCTGTGGACCGCGGGAAATGCGGTATCTCTGAATACGGTATCTCGGCCTCGACATGGATGCGGCGAGCCAGCCCGCCGAGTCCGGTGCCAAGGATCAGACCGGCACGCGGGATGTGAGGCCAGCGATCGGCAAGAAACTTTCGTGCATCCTGAACCTCATCCCAGATTCCCAGCATGCAATTCTCCCTGCATCCAACCGACACATGACAGGACGAAAAAAAAGGCACTTCGCTGACGGAAGTGCCCCGGATCAGACTCACAGCCAGTCAGCGGCCGTCAGAATTCCTCTTCGCCCTCGAATTCCTCTTCTTCGTCTTCGTCATCGAAGTCGTCATCGTCGTCGTCATCGAAATCGTCGTCGTCGAAGTCGTCTTCGTCATCGAAGTCATCTTCTTCGAGTTCTTCCTCGTCATCGAAGTCATCGTCGTCATCGATGTCTTCATCGGCGAAATCTTCGTCGAATCCTTCGTCTTCCTCGTCTCCGCGGAGCACGGGGCTAACGGTGGCAGAGCCGGTGCAGGTGTACGGAAACAGATTCCGGCTGTCTTCAAAGGTGAGGGGATCGCGAGTCAGGAGCATGCTGGCCGCCTTGTGGTTGAATGTCGTGGCAGTATTTGAATGGGGAGACCCCCCTGAATTTGTGCGAGTGATAATCGCACATGGAATCCGTTGTCAACCCCGTGAATTCCCTGTGGTCAGTCAAATTCTGAGGCTTTTCATGAACCGGAAGGAACAGACTGCCTTTTCGGACCATCCGCTGCGTCCGCAATCCCACGGCCCCCCCCGCATCACTCAGCCCTGTGTCAATCAAAATCCGCCGAATACAGCCTGAAATCCACAAGTTGCTGTGAATTCAGCAATCCCGCAAACTTCACAATCGAGCGGCCTTCCTTTCGGCAGGAATTCCTGTCGCAGGGTCTTCACAGTTGAACGTATCCGCATTGCGCTGGTAGATTGCTCCCCGGGGCGGGCCAGCTGGAATGACCCTGCTTCACTCTTAAGTGCTGCTCGTTACGTTTCCCAGGAGAATCAAATGAAGAGCGTTGTTAAGCTGTTTTCCGTCCTCGGTCTTGGTCTCATTGTTGCCGGCTGCCAGAGCGAAGCTCCGGCGCCCGCTCCGTCCCCCGAAGCGACTGCCTCCGCCGGCGCAATGGCTGCTCCGTCAGGCACCGCTCCCACCCATGATGCCGCTCCCGCTGCTGACGCTGCCGCTCCCGCCGGTGACGCTGCTGCTGCTCCCGCCGGTGACGCCGCTGCTGCTCCCGCTGGCGATGCACCGGCTGCCCCAGCTGGCGATGCTCCCGCTGCTCCAGCCGGTGACGCTCCCGCAGGCGATGCTCCTGCTCCCACCGAAGCCCCCAAGTAGTCCCGCCTGACCCGCGAACCGGGTCAGACTGAAGATACTCATTCTCAAAGACCCTCGTTCGAACACGCACGAACGAGGGTCTTCTGCTTTGCCGCAGAGAGGATGCTCGCGGGAGGGATGTGGCTCAGCAGGAGCTTCACCCTCCGGAAAGTCATTGTTCGTGTCAGTTACCGGCGAATGCAGTAAATGCTCTCAACTCCACGAAGAAAAATGGCCCCGGTGCCAATTGCAGGCGTCGCCCAGAAGACATCATCCAGCTGGCCCTCACCGACTTTCTCAAACTCCGGGCCCACCTTCACAATGCACGCACGACCGTTTTCATCCAGCAGCAGCAGGTGATCACCAATGAGCAACGGACTGGCCGCCAGCATGTCCAGACCGGGGATCCGCGTCTGATACAGCTTCTCTCCGGACGCCGCATCGAAACATCTGAGGATGTTGTTGTCGTTGGTGTACAGGTACTTGCCGGTCGATAACGGTGACGCCATCCCCGGCCCCAGTCGCTCCTGCAGCCACACACAGTGGTCGAAGCGACCATTTTTTTCTTCCGGGACCAGTTCTCCGGACGCACCTGCTGAGACAGCCACCAGCGGCCCCTTCGAAAACGGATCGCTCCCGCCAAAGTAAAGCCGCTCACCGTCGGCACACGGCGAACAGGCAGTGGCCGCCTTGACGTTCCTGATTGTCCAGTTGACCGCCCCTGTAGCCGGATCAAGGCTGTCCACCTGATCGCCTCCCGAAACAATCAACTCGACTCGCCGGGCGTTGGTCCAGATGAGCGGCGTGCTCCACGATGTTCCTCCTGATGTCCGGGCAAACTTCCATTTCACTGTGCCCGTCCTTGTGTCCAGACACCAGACATGTGACTGCTCTTCGTTCAGGTTCTGCACAAAGACGCTGCCACTATGGATCGCCAGTGAGCTGCCGGTGCCGAAACTGTTGCTGGTTCGGAAGACTCCGACGTCCTGCTTCCAGAGTGCCTGGCCACTGTGACTGAACCCCGACACCACACCGGCCGCCCCGCTGTAAACATAGACGCCATCAGCATCCGCAGCGGGCGTTTCCGTGGCCCACGAATTTGACGGATGAATCGGAAACTTCGCCTGACCTTCGGCTACCGTCTGCTCCCACAAAATCCGACCATCCACCGTGCTCAGACAAAACAGTTTCCATGTGAGCTGTTCCTTTGGAGGCCGTGAAAACAGGGAGATTCCCATGCTTTGAGGGGATTTCACGCCGTTGGCAAAGTTGGCAGGCCGCAGATCGGCCTGAGACACGGCGCCGGTCACATACAGATTCTTGCCAACCACGAGCGGCTGAGCCCAGCCGGCTGCTGGTGATGCGATTTTCCAGGCAATATTCTTCTCCGCAGACCACTCCAGCGGAAGCGGTTCCTGCGACGCTGTCCCGGACAACTGACCACCGCGAAACTGCAGAAAATCACCCGCCGCAGCACTCGTCGCCACACCGGCAAGCAGCACCCGGGACGCAAGCTGAAGAAACAACGGCAGACGCATAACAAAGACCTTTCAGCAGGAAACAGGGGTGGGTGGAGCAGCTGGAAAGGTTATAGGCGGCTGACTGGATTCGTCCGGCGTGTTTCAGAAAGACGCCACCAGATTCGACAGGGGAAACCGCGGTGCTCTGTCGAGCCGCGACCGTCAGGGAGTCGGACGCAAGACATCGACACAACTGCTTTACAGGAAACAGGTTCCGCTGTCCGGTGCCATGCACCTTTGCTGTCCGGTGCCATGCACCTATGGGGGTTGCTGTGACCGTCGTTCTGTTCGCCGTGGGGCAGTCGGCGGACTGGAGGTCCGTCGCACGACTCGGGTCGCAGAAACGATGTCTCGCTGGCTTTTTCTCGGGGTTTCAGAGACATTCAGTGAGGAACTGATTTCGTCGGGTGCATTCCCGTCAGAATGTGCTGAATCCCGTGGGGGCTGTTGATGCGCTGGGGAGGGCTTGTTGTTTGTGGTGGCCGGTCGCTGCGCATGGGTCGCGACAAAGCAAACCTGCTGTTTGGATCTGAACCGTTGCTGCTGCGGATGCTGCGACTGCTCGCCCACGGGCTGGGACCGGTACCACTGGCCGTGGCGGCCGCTGCCGACCAGGTACTGCCCGCACTGCCCCCTGAAGTGGTGGTCACGACAGACGCGTTCCCGCAGCTGGGACCGATTGAGGGACTGCATGCGGGACTGACAGGACTCAGCCTCTTCTGTGATGCCGTGGTGGTCACCAGTTGCGATGCTCCACTGCTGGTCCCGGCCGTTTTGCCCTTGCTGCAGGAGACGCCTGGGGAGTGGGATGCCGTGGTGGTCAGCGAACCCGACGGCCGTCTGCATCCCCTGTGTTCCGCATGGAAACTCACTGCCCTGCCTGCCATCAGACGCCAGCGAGAACTGGGAAATCTGCGACTGCAGTCGCTGCTGCAGGAGGTTCGTACTGTGATTCTGCCAGCAACAGATCTGCTGTCCGTCGACCCGCAGCTGGACACGCTGCAGAACATCAATGATCCTGAAGCGTTGGAGTGGGCGCTGCAGAGAGCGGGGCTGGCCTGATGGAACGATGCGAGATTCCGGCATGCCGGAGCATTCCAGCGAATGCCTGCAACGATATCCCCCCTCCCCCCTTCCAGGAAAGAGGGGTCGGGGGTGGGATGACGAAACGGTGTGAATTCGGGCGAATTGGGATGTTTTCAGTTCTGCTTGCCAGTTGACAGCTCTCACCGCGATCCCTTGTGCAGGAACTATTGGTCTCTCGCAAATGCGCCAAGGCGCAAAGGAAGGACAAAAGGTTCAAATTTCAAACATTTCCAGCTTTGCGCCTTGGCGCCTTTGCGTGAGGTAAGAGTTGCTACAGCAAGATGCCAGGCGGCGCGTCTGCAGGAAATCCGATAGACGATTTCA
>JBJTOM010000074.1:0-1351 GCA_046074585.1 Planctomycetota bacterium
CACCATACTCTGCACACCATATACCATACACCACCTGTCACATGTCCCGTATCTCCCGCAGGTGGCGGACCTCGTCGATACCGATTTCCCGACTTTCGGACCTGCCCCCCCCTTGAATCTTCGCATTTCGCCCTATTCTCGAAAACTCGGCTACTGTGACTTTTGCGGCCCCCGCCGAACGGTATTCTCTCATCAGGTGCGCCATCTGCATCAAACTGCAAAAGCAGGGACTCCCCCTGAACCCCCGGAATCATGAACCCAGCCGACTGGATCTGTGTATTGCTGATGACTGCGGTCATGCTGCGAATGGCTGTTGGCCACTCAACGCGTGTGCGCGCAGAGGACTATTTTACGGGCGGCCACACCACCAGCCTGCGACGGCTCATCCTGTTCACCTTCGGGTCCGGGACCTGCACAGACTCCACTTCGTCGGTCCTGTCAGCCACCTGGCGATCCGGCCTGTCCGGTCTGTGGTGGCAGTTCATCTGGCTGCCGGTCATTCCGGTGTTCTGGATCGTCGCACCACTGCTGCGGCGTCTGCGGGCAACCACCGCAGCCGATTTCTTCCGGCTGCGTTTCGGTGCCACCACAGGGCTGCTTTATTCCATCTACGGCATGGGCATCAGTGTGGTGGTCATCGCCGGAGTGCTCTTCGCGTCTGCTCGACTGCTGAACATTCTCACCGACCCCTTCTTCAATGACATTGCCGGCAGCCTGCAGCTGCGGTTTCCCATGATCAATATCCGCTCAGCCCTGTCCAGCCCTGAATTTGGTGCCGCTCCGCTGTTCTCCATGAGACCGCTCCAGGGAGAAGCCATCGCTGGACTCGCTCTCGCTCTGCTGGTGCTCATCTGCGGACTGCCCGGCGGGCTCCATGCCCAGATTCGCATTGACTGTCTGCAGGGCATTCTGCGAATCCTGCTCACCATCATCCTGCTCCCGCTGGTGCTCAGCAAAACCGGCGGTATCGGATCAATCAATGCCCAACAGCACCTCAAGACAGGACTGCTCGACTTTGTCGCCGCGTCCGAAGCCCGACTGGATGAATTTCACGAACCATTCACCCCCTTCTACCTGGTGATGCTCTGCACAGCCGCTCTGGCCGGAGTGATCGTGCAGCCACAGGTGGTGGTGCTGTGCGGAACGGGTCGCAGAGAACTCGACGCCCGCGCCGGACTCACCGGTGGCCATCTGCTGAAACGTTCCATGTCCGTCCTCTGGGCCTTCTTCGGCATCGCCTGCGTGGTCTGGTATCTGGGCCCCAACAGTCCGCTCGCTGCCGAAGGCGCACCCGCCGACGATTTTCAGGTGCGCCAGGACCTGATCATCTCAGCCACCGCTGAACCCGCAG
>JBJTOM010000075.1:0-12959 GCA_046074585.1 Planctomycetota bacterium
AGTGAGAAGTGAGAAGTGAGAAGTGAGAAGTGAGAAGTGAGAAGTGAGAAGTGAGAAGTGAGAAGTGAGAAGTGAGAAGGCGTGCAGTGGATGTCAATCCCCGTGTAAAGAACAACTGAGCCGCCGGACGGCAGTCCGCGGGCAACGGCGCTGCGGGGCGATGGTACGGTGTGCAGAGAAGTAGGAAGTAGGAAGTGGGAAGGGCAGGAGGGTAAGAGAGTAGAAAGTGGAGATTAGACCACGGGAGCATGCAGAAAGTCGAGAGTCTCCTCACTCCTCACTCCTCTCTCCATTCTCCCGCTCTATTTTTTGACGGCAGGTGCCGTCAAAAAATGGGCGTGCCCGCGCGGCCAATTCCGTGTCAGGAACGCACCAGGGCCGTGCGAACGATTGACATCGGCCGCCCGCCAGTTGCTTGCCTGCCTCACACAATCGGGATGAGGGGCGTAAACTTGGGTGATGCCATGAAAACATTCCGGATTGCCCCGCTGACAACTTTTCGTCGTCCCAGCGCGCTGCTCTTTCGACCGGAAAATGCGCTCATTTCAGACTGGAACTGACACGCGCGGTACCAGCCACAAAGCGGGCAGGTGCGGAGCGACACAGAACGGACCGCTGACATCGGCCACAGGCCCCACAGATAGACCTGCAGACGTGCGAAACGCACGCAAACCGGAAGGCAACAAAAAAACACTGAGTTTCAAAAACCCAGTGTTTTTCGTGGTTCTTCAGTTCAATTCGCTTCCCTTGCGGGAAACCGGAATGGGCGATGAGGGACTCGAACCCCCGACTTCATCCTTGTAAGGGATGCACTCTAGCCAACTGAGTTAATCGCCCGGAGGAGCGGGAGTATGCGCTGTGGATTTGGGTTTGCAAGGACAAACGGCGACGGCGTCTGGATTTTGGGAGTTGGGTCAGGGGGTGGGTGGGGGAGTTGTGGAGGACTGCTGGGGGTTTTGCAGGGCGTGTTGCTGGAGGTATTCTTCAAGAGCGGCAGCGTCTTCAGGGGATCGCCGTGCCATGCGATAGAAAGCCACGCCGAAACCCGTGAAAACGGTGGCTGGCATGCCCAGCATGAAGAGGATACTGAGCATGTAGGCCCGTGGGCGCAGAGTGTCCGTTTCGTTGGCATTTTTGCAGCTGGGACAGGCCATTACAGGAGTGGCTGCGCCGATTGACAGGGCCAGGGTGGTGGTTATCAGAAGGGGCTTGATGGTCCGCAGCATGGTGGACTCCTGGAGGGTTTTGCGTCTGGCAAAACGGACGGTTACAGAGCAGAGCCGGGGTCGATCGGGGTGGGATCAATCGTGCTCCATGGCCAGTGATAGAGCATTCCGTAGATGACTACACCTGTGATCGACACAAATAGCCAGATCGGTAAGGTGATTCTGGCGAGTCGCCGGTGGCTGGTCCAGCGTTGTTTCCAGGCGTAGTAAAAGATTCGCAGAGCCAGAAAGGGGACGAAAGCCGCAAGGATCATGTGGGGGATGAGGATTGAGAAGTAGAGAATGCGAGCCAGGTCTGATCCCACGAAGGCGCGCCCACGCTGGCCTGTCCAGCGATAGAGTGCCTCGTGGTAGGTGAGATAACAGCCAAGGAACACCACGGAGACGGCGAAGGCGGAGATCATCAGATTGCGGTGCAGATCCCGACGATCACTTTGAATGGCGAGGTAACCGAAGATCAGGAGCAGTGTGCAGAGAGTATTCAAGGCGGCATTGAGGCTGGGGAGCATACGAATCCAGCCAGGGAGTTTCTGGTCGATTTCCCGGTTGCGTTCGATGGTACTGAGCTGACGTGGTTCGGGGGCAGGAGCGTCTGTGGCCTGGGGAGCAGATGGACTGGCAGAATCTGCCGGTGGTGAGCTGAGATTGTCAGACGGGGCGTCCTGTGGCCGGGTGGCGGGTGGATTGGTGGCGGAATCAGCAGCATCTTTTTCGGTGTCCGGGCCGTCATTGGAGTGAACCGGGAGAATGTTCAGGTTTACCGGAGGGTTCTGGCCATTGGCTTCTGTCTGCAGGATCGGCCCGGGCACGGGAAATTCATCCCGACCCTCAATCACACGACGGAGTTTCACCACGTCTTCCGGGACTGTCATCAGCCACGTGCCCACCGGGATCCCGTCTTCATTCACAAGCACCGCTCGGTTGGAATGGGCCACTTCGTAGCCTGGCTTGCGGGCATCGCCGAGGTTGGGCTGCACGAACTGTGCGAATCCACGCCGGATGTAGTCGTGAATGGCCAGTTCGTCACCGGTGAGAAATTTCCAGCGCTGTGGGTCGGCGGAAAAGGTTTCGGAGTATTTCCTGAGCACGTCAGCGGTGTCGTAGCTGGAATCGACCGAGAAGGTGATGAAGAGAAAGTCCGGGGCGGATTTGGCCACTCGACGATGCAGGTCGGCGATATCCCGCGTCATGAGTGGACAGGGACCCACGCAGCGGGTGAACACGAAATTTGCCAGCCAGCGTTTGCCTTTGAGATCCGCCAGGGTGAGCGATCCGCCACGGGCCTCGGGGAAGGAGAACTCGGGGAGCGGTCGAGTGGGAAAGCTGAGTTTTATGGTTTTGGTGCTGGCGGTCACTGGGGGAACCGCGTCGTCCGCCGTCGTACCTTCGGCTGTCTGTACCGGGGCCTGGGACGGTAAGGGGTGGGACCGCCGGATCACCACCAGCCAGAGTGCCCCCAGAACGAGTAACCAGAGCAGACTGCCAGCCAGCATGGCAACAAGCGACAGCCCGGATCGAGCCGGGGACGTTGCGCTGGGATGGGGGGCCCCTGGTAACATACTGAATGCCTGGTGAGGAACAGCCACTGCCGTTCGCAGGTGAGGTCTCGTGCCTCGATATCATAACCGAGTTTTCGGGAACAACTTCGTTTTCGCTGCGAATTGATGCGGAATCCCCCCGGAGTGTCTCTGGGATGGGAATGGGGTGGCAGCGGCTGATCTGTCAATCACTCGGGTTGACCAGGGCTTGATCGAAGTAGTTGATGCCCATACCGGCGTCGATGACGATGCCCTGAGCATTGATGCCGGACGAACGGGGGCTGAGCAGAAAGGCAGCGGTGCTGGCGACTTCTTCCGTCTGCACAGCCTGTTTGCGGAGTGTTGCCTTTTCCGCGAAGAGGTAACTGTCGACATACCCGGGAATTCCTGCTGAAGCGCTTGTTTTGAGGAGTCCGGGGCAGACAGCGTTGAAACGCACGCGAGAGAACTGGCTGAAGGATTTGGCAAGAAAGCAGATGGAAGAATCGAGTGCCGCTTTGACAGGTGCCATGTATCCGTAGTTTTCAGCGGCCATCCGGGTGGTGGAGATGGAAATGGTGACCACGCTGGCGGATTGGGGATCCAGCAGGGCACGGAGCGATTCGGAGAGGGCGATGAGGGAATAGCAGGAGATGTTGACAGCCTGCAGGAAGGCTGGACGGGGCGTTTGGTGGAACGGGAGCCAGCCGGCGGAGTAGTCGGCGAAGGCGATTGAGTGTACGAGGCCGTGGAGTACGGGGGTGTGAGCCGCTACGGCATCGCGGAGGTCGTCAATCTGATCCTGATGTTCGACGTCGCAGACGAACACAGGGGCACCGGGAAAGAGTTTGCTTACGGATTCTGCGCGTGCGGCGGATCGGACGGCAAAAAGCAGTTGGGCGCCAGCTTCCTGGAGCACTTTGGCGGTGTGCCATGCGACGCTTTTGCGATTGGCAACGCCGGTCACGAGTATCTTTCGGCCGGCCAGCTGCAGGAAGTCCATGAGGGGTGGTTCCGTGAGGTTTGAGGCAGGCGTGGGGGGATGTCAATCACCCGGTCCACAACGCCAGTCGAGGCGTGTTTCGGATCCCCGCTGGCACGTTTCACATGGCGGAGGAGTGAAAAGAAGGCGTCTGTCAGCGGCTGAGTGGTTTGAAGCGACCGGCGACAGGGCGGTCGGCGACTTCACCAAGGCGTTCCTTGCGTTGCTGTTCGTAGATGCGGTAATTGCCTTCGCACCAGACTACGGATCCATCACCTTCGAAGGCGAGAATGTGTGTGGCGATGCGATCGAGGAACCAGCGGTCGTGGCTGACGACGACGGCGCAGCCACCGAAGGTTTCAAGACCTTCTTCGAGGGCGCGGAGGGTATCGACATCGAGGTCGTTGGTGGGTTCGTCCAGCAGGAGCAGGTTGCCGCCGGATCGCAGGAGCTTGGCGAAGTGGACGCGGTTGCGTTCACCGCCGGAGAGTTGTCCGACGAATTTCTGCTGATCGGAGCCTTTGAAGTTGAAGCGACCGCAGTAGGCGCGGGCGTGGATGCGGGCGGAACCCACTTCCAGAATGTCGTGACCGCCAGAGATTTCCTGGTAGACCGTTTTGGTTCCATCGAGCGAATCGCGGGACTGGTCGACGTAGGAAACATCGACCGTTTCGCCGACGCGGAGCGTTCCGGAATCGGGCTTTTCGTGGCCGATGATCATGCGAAAGAGGGTGGTTTTACCGGCGCCGTTGGGGCCGATGATCCCGACGATGCCGCCGGGGGGGAGGTCAAAAGTGAGTCCGCTGAAGAGCTGTTTTCCACCGAAGGATTTGGCCAGGTTTTCGGCTTTGACGACGAGTTGTCCGAGCTTGCGGGTGATGGGGATCTGGATTTGGGCGGCATCGTCGCGTTCGTCGTACTGCTGGGCGGCGAGTTCGTTGTAGCGCTGGAGTCGGGCTTTGTTTTTGGTGGCGCGGGCTTTGGGGGACATGCGGACCCATTCGAGCTCGCGTTTGAGTTCCTTCTGGCGGCGGGATTCGCGGCGTTCTTCAAGTTCGAGCCGCTTTTGTTTTTGTTCCAGCCACGAGGTGTAGTTGCCTTCGAAGGGAATGCCTTTGCCGCGGTCCAGTTCGAGGATCCAGCCGGCGACGTTATCGAGAAAGTAGCGGTCGTGGGTGACGGCGACGACGGTGCCGGCGAAGGATGCAAGGAATTGTTCCAGCCACTGAACGGAGCGGGCGTCGAGATGGTTGGTGGGTTCGTCCAGCAGGAGCATGTCGGGGTTGCTGAGCAGCAGCTGGCAGAGCGCGACGCGGCGTTTTTCACCGCCGGAAAGCACGGAGACTTTCTGGTCGGCCGGCGGGAGTTGCATGGCGTCGGCGGCGATTTCGAGCGTGCGGTCAAGTTCCCAGAGATTGCGGTGGTCGATTTCGTCCTGGACACGGGCCTGTTCGTCCAGCACGCGTTCCATGTCGTCCGGAGACAGATCTTCGCAGAGCTTCATGCTGAGTTCGTTGAAGCGGTCGAGGATGCGGCGGGATTCGACGACGGCGTCTTCAATGCATTCGCCCACGGTTTTGTCGGGATCCAGCCGCGGTTCCTGGGGGAAATAGCCGATCCGGATGCCTTTGGCGGGACGGACGGTCCCCATGAAGTCCTTGTCTTCCCCAGCCATGATCCGCAGAAGCGTACTTTTGCCGGAGCCATTGTTTCCGAGCACTCCGATTTTGGCCCCGGGGTAGAAGGCGATCCAAATGTCGGACAACACCTCTTTCTCGTCGTAGAGGCGAGTGAGGTTTTCGATGGTCATGATGTACTGGGCGGTCATCGGCGGGGGCTTTTAGGGGGAACGGAGCGTCTGCAGGAGACGGCAGAGGAAGTCAAGGGCCAGCGGGTAGACGCGGGGCGAAGAGCTGCCGCGGGGGCCGGCGACGTTGAGCACACGGATCTTATTGAGGGAAAGCCAGGCGGCAACTGTGGCCGGTTGATCGGATGCGGAATTCTTTGGGGCGTCGAGCTGAATTGTGAGGAACGGGCGGTTCTGGGTTTGAGCAGATTCGAGTGTCAGGCGAGTACCGCTGGAGAGCGGGCCGTAGAGCAGAATCAGGGTGCCATCGGAGTCCCGGACGTTCCATTCGGTGCGGACGGCGTACGAACGGGAGGCGGTTGGGCGGAGCGGATAAAGGTCCGGAATCGCACCGTCCTCTGCGCGGCGTTCCCGCGGACACCAGCCGCCAATGGGAATGTGGTGCTGTAAAGCCGCATCCAGCGCAGCCCGATCCACGCCGGTCTGGCCACCGGAGATGATGGTGAGCGGCGGGAGCGGAAACAGGGTTTCCGAGGCGGCAGGACGGGGGACTGAACGATTCAGTTGCAGGAGCTCCGTGGAAATCGGCAGGCGAGCCGTGTCTGGAAAGTCGAGATTTTAGGCGGGAATACGGGAAAAAACTATGGCGGGAAACGGAATTGGCAGGCCTGCCGGGGATGACGCACCGCCACGAACCCTGCCCAAAGTCGCGTTTCGCTCCATACAAACGAACACCCACCAGACTGGGATGATGAAACGGTGTGAAGAACACCTGATTTTGTACTTTCGGACTCCGCCCCACCTGACAAGGCGTGCAGTGGATGTCAATCCCCCGGTAACGGTGCGTGCCCGCGCGGCCAGAACCGCATCAGGAACGCACCAAAGCCCGACCGGCCGATTGACATCGACCGCACGCCACACAGCGTTTTTGTGACTCGATCCAGCCGCGGGGTGTCAACTGGCAGGCGGAACTGGACTCTCCCAATTTGCCGGTGTTCGCGCCGTTTCGCCCTTCCGACACCGTCCCTGCCAGAATCTCAATGCCATTGGGCGAAATCCGCCCGGAATTCCGAACCGGCACTCGATGTTCCCTGTCAATCTCATTGGTGATGCCTTTGTCCCTTGTCAAGAAAATTTGGCTCCAATTCTTCTGAATCGCAGGTGTTTCCGCAAAGAATCCAGGCTGGCAGTTCTTCCCTGCGAGATCCCCTGGGAAACCGAGCAACCCGGTTGCCAGAAAGCCAGGAAATGTCTAAGCTGCCCAGCAGTCAAACGCGACCGAGTGCGTAGCTCAGTTGGTAGAGCAACGGACTTTTAATCCGTAGGTCCCGGGTTCAAGTCCCGGCGCACTCAGTTTTCTGCTCCGTCAGGGTTACACACAACACTTGCCCTGTCGCGAACGTCTCTGTCGGGCTGACCTGGCCGGTTGCAAGGGTTTTTCAACGCCCTGTCGGCTGCGTCATCGGGTCTGGATCCGTTTGATGACTCTGGACACAGATGTCCCGAAAGCGGAATGCCTCCGAAAGCTTTTCCGGATTGCTGATTCATCCGTGGCCATGTCGGATTTACGCGGTTTGCGGCCAAATCGATGCACTGCGGCACGGTCTTGTTGATCGGTCAATGCCTCTTGTCGCCCCGGCCCCGTTCGCATGATCGATGATTGCTCCGGCAAACGTCCTGATCCCGCCAGATGTTGCCGACCGTGGCGAATCTAAGCACTTCAGCCTGAGGATCAGTGCCGGAGATATCCACTGGTTCATCGGCTGATTCGGTCTTGCGCGAGTGTGTCGAAAAGATCCAGGAAATCCCGACGCCATCGACCAATCCGCACAGAAAACTGGAAACATCAGGACCAGCAGAAAGCCTGCCCAAAACGCGACCTGGAGTGGCAGGAACATGCTCTTTGCAGACGTATTTTCCTGCCTGTTGTCGACGAACCAGAGTTTCATTCCAGACAGCTCATCACGCCCAGCGAACGGAGCGATTTGAAGTCCTGGGATGACGAAACGGTGCTAATCGCAGGTGAATTCGCGTTTCGAACTCCACACTGGACCGTAGCCACGCGACAAGGCGTGCATTGGATGTCAACCCCCGGTAACGGTGCCCGCGCGGCCAGAACCGCATCAGAACCGCACCAAAGCCTGACCGGCCGATTGACATCAACCGCACGACACGGGACGTTTTTTGTGATTCGTTCGGGCAGTGGGGCCTGACGATCACGGGGGATTGAACCAGCGAACTCAGGCCATGGGGCAGCTCCCCGCCTTCCGCAGAACCGCCGCAAAACGTCCCGGAATTCGCTGGGAAAACCGCAGCAATTCAGGATAATTCGCCGTTTCTGCTCATCCCCTGGCACTTTTTCCCAACGCTCTCCCGCCCAATTGCGTAGACATGCGGCGAAAGGCGTTGCTCCATGATTCGCATGTCCGACCCGGACTCGCTCAATCTGCACTCCCCCGCTCAGGATTCTGCTTCCGCAGACAACTCCTGCAGCGAAGCGCGTCTCGTCCACCGGGCTCGCCAGGGCGATCACGACGCCTTCGGGCAACTCGTCCTGCGATACGAACGTCGCGTGGTCAAAGTCATCCAGCGTTTCATAGCAGATCGCGAAACCGTCTCAGATCTCACCCAGGAAGCCTTTCTTCGCGCCTTTCAACGCCTGCAGCAATTCGATCCTTCACGCCGGTTTGGTCCGTGGCTCTTCAGGCTGGCCATCAACCTGACCTGCGACTACCTTCGACGCCAGCAACGTCGCGGTCGCTGGTCCCTCTTCTCCTCACGCCCCGAAGAATGGCTCACCGATACCGCCTCAGCCTCCGCGTCCCGTCGCGATGAAATCACAGTTCAGGTCCAGCGCGTCCTCCTCGAACTCCCCGAGGCCTATCGCACCGTGCTCATCCTCAGAGATCTCGAAGGCTTCTGTACCGCAGACGTCGCTGCCATCACCGATCGCACCGAAGCCACCATCCGCTGGCGACTCGCCGAAGCCCGCAAAATGTTCCGCGATGCCTGGGAACGCCAGGAACGTCGCGACCAGCACCTCGAGCCCGGCACCTTCACCTCCCTCCCTCCCGAATCTCCTTCTGCAGGTGCACCATGAACTGCACACATGCCAAACGATTGATCCATCTGCACGTCGGCGATGACCTCACTCACGCCGAATCCCAACTGCTCGACACGCACCTCCTGCAATGCCCCGACTGCCGCAGTCACCATTCCGCTCTGCTCCGCCCGATGGCTGCCCTGCACGCCCTCCGCGATGCGGCCCCCGCCCCCTTACCTTCCATCTGGCCCTCTGTTTCCATCTCCATCCGCCAACAACTCAGCCGCCACTCCAACACTCGCCGCTTCAACCTCCAGATCGCCGCCGTCAGCGTCTGCTCGCTGCTGCTTGCCGTCGCCACCATCGTCCAGACCCTGCAGTCGCTCCGCCCCACCACGTCTGATCTCTCTGCCACCTGGACATCCGCCCCCGTCAGCCACGTCCCCGCGTCGCTCCAGCCACGTTTTCACGGCGTCGCCTCACTCACGCCCCCAATTCCAGACTCCCGCCGCTCCACCCCGCCGGCAAACTGGCCCCACGGTGCGCAGGATTTCTGATGCAGCTCCTGCCGCCACCGCCTCCTCCCTTCACACACCCCTTGTTTTTCCCACAGTCAAGTTGTGATCGTGGAACACGAGGTCACGTTTCGTGAGGACTGAAGCTGGCGAGCCTTCTGCTGCAGTTTGTAATTCTGGCAATCGTGATTGTGGTGGCCGGAGCATTTCTTTCGTGGTGCGCAGATGATATCGCAGAGATCACCGGGCTTGGCCGCCTGCTGATCGGCAGTCTCCTGCTTGCCAGTGCCACGTCGCTGCCTGAACTGACAGTGGATATCGCCTGCGTCCGGCAGGGAACCCCGGATTTAGCCGTGGGCGATCTGCTGGGCAGTTGCCTTATGAACCTGCTGATCCTTGCGGTTCTGGACCTGACTCACCACTCCCGCGGCCGAATGTTTTCGCGAACGTCAGCCGGGCATGCACTCGGGGGAACGGCAAGCATCGCACTGGTGTCGATCCTGCTGCTGAGTCTGCTGGTCGAGCCTCAGACGCGAGGCTGCGAGTGGCTGGGAATGGGCCCGGGGTGCCTGATGATTCTCGTCGGATACATCCTTAGCATCCGCATGATTTTCCTTGATCAGCGACTGGCGACTCAACCATCCAGCGAAAGTTCATCCGAAAAAAACAGCCATTCGCGGCAGGGACTTGTTCGCCCCGTGATCGCCTTTGCTGTCGCATCGCTGGTGATCCTGCTTGCCGGCCCGCGGTTGTCGACGGCAGCTGAGGGAATCGCAGAACAGTCGGAACTGGCCAAAACATTTGTTGGCACCACACTGGTCGCAATGACAACCTCGCTTCCCGAACTGGTCACCTGCTGGGTTGCCGTCCGGCTGGGGCGGCTGGACCTGGCGATCGGAAACGTTTTTGGAAGCAATGCTTTCAACATCCTCATCCTGGCCGGCCTCGACACCCTCCAGCCCGGTTCGCTGCTGGCGGTCGTCTCGCCGCTGCATGGCATCACCGCTGCATTTATCATCCTCGCCACATGCGTGACGATTATGGGCCAGTTATACCATGCAGAAAAACGCTGCTGGGTGCTGGAGCCAGATGCCACTATTTTGATCCTGCTGATCCTCAGTGGCCTCGTCTTGATTTATCTGGTGTCCTGACCGGAATTGTCGAATCGAATCAGCCCTGCACACCTTTTGCCAACGTCACGGAACGTTCCCGCCTTGCCAGCAGGCAGGCAATGGGTTAAACCGTCCTCATCGCTGCGGTTATCTGGCATAACTTGTCCTTCTCGGGCTGCTCAGCCTCATCCGGCGGTCCGGGAATTTCCAGGTTTTCAGGGAGTTTAAGTATGCCGGTGGACAAGAACGGGGCCAGAATTCGCCAGATGTTCGGTGAGATTGCCGGGCGATATGACTTCATGAATCACTTTCTGTCGCTCGGGACCGACATCTACTGGCGCTGGCGCGCTGTGCGGCTCGCCGGCCCCCTCGGAACAGCTCCAATCCTCGATGTCTGCACTGGAACCGGCGACCTGGCCTTCGCCTTCCGTCGACGTGTCCCCGTCGACTGCCCCGTGTTTGCCACTGATTTCACTCACGGAATGCTCCAGCTGGCACGCCGCAAGCAGGGGGACCGCAAGGTGGTCTTCCTCGAAGCAGACACACTGTCCCTGCCCTTTCCGGATCACCAGTTCGATGTGGTCTCCGTGGCATTCGGGCTCAGAAACGTCTCCAGCACCATCGGTGGCCTCCGCGAAATGACCCGCGTCTGCCGGCCCGGTGGACGTGTGCTGGTGCTTGAGTTTTCTCTGCCGGGCAATCGATTGCTCAGCCGCATCTACCAGTGGTATTTCCGTCGCATCCTCCCGAGGCTGGGGCAACTCCTTGTCAAAAACCGACAGGCCGCTTACGAATACCTGCCGCAATCCGTCGCGGAATTTCCCTGCGGCCCTCAGCTCACCGGCCTGATGGAAGAAGCAGGGCTCAGAAACACGTCCTTCCATCCACTCACCGGCGGAATTGCCACAGTCTACGTCGGAGTCAAACCCAACACATAGCTCCCCTCTCTCCCCTCCAGGACCGGCGGTGAGGGGTCAAAAGCAGTCCACGAGCACCCAAAAGAAAGACGAAACAGTTAACCCCGCTCTTTCGCAGCCACTTCCCGCTTCCAGCCGTCGTCAGCCCATCTGTCCCTCACCTGCGGGCCGCGTCGAGCCCGTCAGCAGTGAAACGCTCACCAGAGTCAGAAAGCCGAGAGGGATCGTCAGAATGCCTGGCTGACTGAACGGCACGACAGCAGAGGCGGCATCCAGTCCATAGACCCGTGAATACGCTTCTCCGCTCAGCAGAATCCAGGCCATTGAGGAGACCATGCCCACGCTGATGGCGGCCACAATGCCCTGTCGTGTCACTCGCGGCCAGAACAGAATCATAACCAGCGACGGCAGATTTGCGGATGCGGCGACACTGAAGGCCCAGCCGACGAGGAAGGTGGGATTCATCTTCTGAAACAGAATTCCCAGAACAATCGCGGCTGCCCCGACGACGATGGAGGAGATCTTTGCCATCCGCACTTTTTCGGCGTCATTCATCCGGATGCGAAAGACGCTGGCCAGCAGATCATGAGTAACGGCGCCGGCCGCTGCCAGAATCAGACCGCTCACTGTGCCCAGCACCGTGGTGAAGGCAATCGCCGAAATCGCGGCGAACAGCCACGTGTTCATGCCTTTCGCCAGGAGCGGTGCAGACATGTTTTCATCGCTGACATCCAGTTCGCCGCTGGTCATCGCGCCAAGCCCCAGATAGAGCGTGAGCACATAGAAGACTCCGATACTGGCGATGCCCACAATCGTGCTGCGACGGGCGCTGGCAGCGTCCTTGACCGTGTAATAGCGGATCAGAATGTGTGGCAGAGATGCGGTGCCACAGAAGAGCGCCAGCATCAGGGAAATAAAGTTCAGCTTGTCAGAAAACTTCTCGCTGCGAATGCCACGGAACGTCGGATTCTCTCCGGGACGCAACACCTGTCCGCCGGGGGTGGGCTTGGGGTAGTACACAGTCGTCTCGCTGCCATCGCCATGCAGCAGCTTTTCGTTGCGCCATAGGACAACGGTGCTGTCCTGCAGCGTCCGCAGAAACTCAGCCGCCGAGAGCGGTCCGGTTTCACGTACGCCACCCGGAAGTGACTGCACCCAGCCCACAGGATGCAGCTCCGGTTCCCCCTTCTTCACACCCTTCGGACGGCCATTGACCAGTCGCTTGCCGTCCGCTGTTTTTGTCATTGTCTGCATGACTTGAACCACTTCTCCAATAGAGTAGCTTTTGCTTTCAAGTAACGGGATTGTTGCATACAATCCCGAATTAAGTTGAACGATTACTTTGTTTTTGTATTCTTCAAAAACTGTCGCTGGAACTTCCTTATGCAATGAAAGATTTTTCCATGCTATTGATTTGGAAGGTCTCTCAATAGTTGGTAAGAGTTTTCTGCTGAGATGAACCTTTTTATATCTGTCGTCAAACCCAATTACATAAACTCTGAGAGTTGAACCAACTAGAATATTCCTAAAGTCGGTTTGAGACAACCCAAAGTTCCAGTTGAGTTCCGAAACATGAAGTGAGCCTTGAACTTGGTCGGTTAGATTAAAAAATAGAAAGCCAGGCGGAACTTTTTTTTCCACAACTAAGTCCAAAACTGAACCTATTTCATATTGCTTTTTAAATTCTATCCACCAATGCATTGTTCGAGGTTAGTATTTATGCGTTGGCTTTTCAAAAAGGTTTTTTCGCTGTTAAACATACTTCTTAAATACTTTAAAAAATTTCTCAACTGTTGATATGCACCACTTAAAATATTCTTCCCAGCGTTTTCTTTCCTTT
>JBJTOM010000076.1:0-10368 GCA_046074585.1 Planctomycetota bacterium
CTCGCAGAAATCTTCGCCCGCGGACTCCCGTCCGGCGGCTCAAATCCCCCCTCTCCACTTCCAGGGGAGAGCGGGCTTGTCTGGGGGATCAGCAAAAGAGCAACGAGTCCCCAAACAGCGATGGAAACTGCAGGATGAAAACGATCGCTGGCGCCCCCTCTGGTTCCGCAGTTTCGCTCACGCGACGAACCGACTGCATCAATGAAGGTTCTCCAACGATAGTCGGAGCGGAAGAACACCACCCGCAAACATTCTCACTTTTGGTTAACCCCTGTTGTCAATGGGGGTGGATTTTGTGGTTGAGCGTCAATTCCTTGCCCCAACCTCGAAACTTCCTGACTTTCCGACTCGAAGAGTCCGAACATTTACGCTACACTGTGCGATTCCTTTGCCCACCGGCCGAACAGAAGACGTGCGGGCCGTGGTTTGGGCAGTTCAGTTTTGGGTTGACAGGTAAAGGGTGTTTTCTCATGTTCGCTGTGATTGTCGATGGTAACCGTCAGCATCGTGTGCAGCAGGGTTCTGCACTGTCCGTAGATTACCGCGCGGATGCTCAGGCCGGCACCACAATTACCTTCGATCAGGTTTTGCTGGCCAACGGTGGTGGTGCCAGTGTGATTGGAACTCCGGTGATTTCCGGCGCCACCGTCACCGCTGAGGTGCTCATCGCCGAAGAAAAAGGCCCCAAGCTTGAAATTCAAAAATTGCGTCGTCGCAAGGCATCCCGTCGCCACACGGGGCATCGCCAGAAACACACCCGCGTCAGGATCACAGGAATTTCTATTCCTGGCCTGCAGGTTGTGGAAGTGTCTGCCAACTGACTCCTGGATACACTACTACTGCCACTGAATTCAGGCGAACTGCAACAGCAGTTCGCCTTTTTGCTGCGCTGGGCGTGTGCAAATCAGCGAGCGAGTCTGTGGACGGCTATGAGTCAGAATGCACCTTGCAGAAATTTGCCTCGCAGAAAAGAATCGGCCTGACTTTGATGAGGCCTCTTTTCCGGGACCAGAAAATCGACCATGCAGCCAACTTTGACAACAATTGCTCTGCTGACAATCAGCAATGTGTTTATGACGATGGCCTGGTACGGCCATTTGCAGGGGTTGCGTGACAAGCCGTGGTTTGTGGCGGCGATGGTGAGCTGGGGAATCGCGTTGTTTGAGTATCTGATCCAGGTGCCGGCGAACCGTATCGGTCATCAGGTGATGAACGTGGGCCAGCTGAAGATTCTGCAGGAGGTGATTTCACTGACAGTTTTTGTGCCGTTTGCGTGGATTTATTTGAAGGAGAAGCCCAGTTGGGATTATTTATGGGCGGCGTTTTGCCTGCTGGGAGCGGCTTTTTTTGTGTTTCGAAGTCGGCTGAATGGTGGCTGAAGCAGCGATGATGCGTCAGCTGTTTTTTTTGGGGGCGGGGTAAAACAAAAAAACCTGCCGTGAAACGGCAGGTTTTTCTGATGACGAGGTCGACGGGACTCGAACCCGCGGCCTCCAGCGTGACAGGCTGGCGCTCTAACCGACTGAGCTACGACCCCTTGCGGGCCGGGAATGATAATCGGAGGGCGATTACAATTCAACCGGCTTCGCCAGATATTTCGGACACTCCCGCCGCCTGCTTCAGAACAATCAGAAAAAAATGGGGCCAGCTGGCTTAGAACAGATCCTCGATCACGGAGCCGTGATCGATGGCAACGATTGGGCGACCGGAGAAATCCGGGAAGTGTGCATGCGGATCGATGCCGAGCACGCGGAAGATCGTGTGGTGAATGTCACCGGGCCGGAGCGGTCGTTCTTTGGGTGCTTCACCGAGGCGATCAGTGGCACCGATGGCCTGTCCGCCGCGTATCCCGCCACCGGCGAGGAAGCAGGACATGGCATTACCCCAGTGATCACGTCCTGGAGTGCCTTTGCTGAGTGGCGGACCGCCGTTGCCACCATCATTCATGCGAGGCGTACGGCTGAATTCGCCACAGAGAACGACGAGGGTGGATTGAAGCAGTCCGCGATCTTCGAGATCGGTGACGAGTCCGTGCACAAGGCGATCAATTTTCGGGAGGTAGTTTTCCATGCCGGCTTTGAGATCCCAATGGTGGTCCCAGCCCCCGAAGTGGCAGGTGACAAAGGTGGAACCGGCTTCGACCAGTCGGCGTGCGAGGAGTGTGCTTTGGCCCCACGAGTTGCGGCCATATTTTTCCCGGACTTCCGGGGTTTCCTGAGTGAGGTCGAAGGCCTGTCGAGTGGCGTTTCCGGTGACCATTTCGAACGCGGTGCGATCGAAGCGGTCCATGGAGTCGAAGGCGCCGGAGTGATCTGCTTCGCGGCGAATGCGGTCGAAGCCGTTGAGAAGCGAGCGACGGTCGCTGAGGCGTTCGACGGTCAGACCGTTGGCCAGAGCGATATTGCGGACCTGAAAATTATCGGCATTCGGATCGCCCTCGGTTTCAAACGGGTTGTGGTGGACACCGAGGAAATGGCCTCCGAAGTAGCCAGGCCGCAGCCCAATGCTCATACCGTACGGCACGGCCACATTGGCTGGCATGCCGGTTTTTCGTGGTCCGGTGAGTCGCGTTGCCACGGATCCGAAGAATGGATATTTGCCTGTGGTGTTTGCGCCGCTGACACCTTCGCCGCGTCCGGTGAGCATCCAGTGCCCGCCGGTGAAATGATCGCCGCTGTTATGGTGCAGCGAGCGCACGACCGAAAAGCGATCGGCGATCTGAGCCTGCAAAGGAAACAGCTCAGTCACCTCGAACCCCGGAACATTGGTTGCGATGGGCGCCCAGATGCCGCGGTATTCTGCGGGGGCTTCGGGCTTCAGGTCGTATGTGTCCATGTGCCCGGGACCACCATCAAGCCAGAGCAGAATGACTGAGGTTTGGGGGGCTGATCGTCCCGTGGCCGCAGCAGCAGCCTGTCCAGCCAGCAGTTGTGGGAGGCCTGCCGTGAAGGCTCCGGTTGCCCCGACTTTGACGAAGCTTCTGCGGCTGATGCCGTCGCAGTATCGCCGGTGTGCTGTGGCGTTTGAGTCGATGTAGAGCATGCCGGAGACCTTTGAGAGTTTTGGAGGCGGGGAGGCGGGAGGGACGCGCGGAGTGTTTGAGGATAACCGGCAACAACCTGAAATGTCAAATTTTTCCGGGTGGAAATGGGGGCAGGACCGGGAAACTGGTGAATGCCGAAATTGACGAAGGTGCCTCATTTATCGGCTGTTTCCGCCGATTTTCTCCGGCCGGAGTCTTCGGAATCGCGAGGCCACTCCGTAACATATCCAGCCCCTGGACCTGGATCTTCGTCCTGCAACACGGTGGAGTGCTCCGCATGTATACCTGGAACCGGATTCGCGTGGTTCGGCCTGCAGTGCTGCTTTTGATTCTGCTGTTCCGAACTGACCTCACGGCCTCTGCCGACAAGGCCGACGACGACTTCAACGTCGCCGTGAATCTGTACCGCACCCAGCGGTACGACACGGCATCAGAGGCGTTTGGAAAGTTCCTGACGGAACACAAAAGTCATCCCCGGGAGAACATTGCGAAGCTGTATCTCGCGCTCTCCCTGAACGCTCAGGAAAAATACGCCGAAGCCATCAGCTATCTGCAGCAGTACCTGAAGGCCGACCCTGACGGGACCAATTCCGCGGAAGCTCGATATCGGCTCGGCGAATGTCACTACTATCTCAAGGACTACCCGGCAACAGCCAAAGAGCTCAGCGAGTTTCTCCTTCGGCACCCAGCCCATCCGCTCAACGAATGGGCCCGCCTGCTGCTCGGCGATTCGCTTGTAACCACGGCTCGTTTTGCGGAGGCCCGGGACACTTTGGCGGCGTTGATTCCCGGTAAGCCGGATTCGCCGGTCACAGCCGACGCGCGGCTCAGCCTTGGCCGGGCGTTTGAGGGTCTGAAGGACCCTGAGGGTGCCTTGAAGGAATACATCGCCGTCGCTTCGCTCGGCAATCCATCCCTTCGTCTGCGAGCACTCAGTCGCATCGGTGCGCTGGAGTATGCTCGCAGCCGATTCCGCGAGTCTGCCGATGCGTGGGAACTCATCCTCCAGGAAGCTCCGACCAATTCCAGGGTTGTTTCTGCCCAGCTGGGTGCTGGCATGGCCTGGTTTCAGCTCAGAGACTTCGAGAAAGCTCTGCAGCGGCTGCAGCAGGTTCCGGACGGCGGCACCAGCACGGCGCAGGCGCGATATCTGGCTGCGATGGCCTCCCGAGAACTCCAGCGGTACCCGGAAGCTCGAACATTGTTTGACCAGGCGCTTCAGGCTGCTGGTGATTCACCGCTGGCGATCGAGATTTCGTTTCAGCGGGCTCAGCTGGAACAGACGGCTGGGGAACAGGCGACAGCTGCCCGGCTGTATCTGGATATTGCGGATCGCTGGCCGAAGGAAACGCGCGTTCCCGACTGCCTGCTGAACGCCTCCGAACTGCTGCTCGAACTGGGACAGATCGATGAATCCGAGCGTCTCAGCAATCGCCTGGCGTCAGAGCACGCAGAGTACTCAGCCCGAATCAGTCCCCAGATTCTGAAGGGGCGACTGCAGCTGGCGCGCGGCGACAAAGCGCAGGCCATCACAACTCTGACAGCGGCCCGCGGTCTTACCAGCCCTGGTTCCCCCCGCGCAAAAGTGCTCGCCGCTTACTACCTCATCCGGGCTGCCTGGGAAAGCGGTCAGTACCAGGTGGTGGTGGACCAGACGACCGAACTGCAGCGTGAGAATCCTCCCGGAGCAACCGCAGAAATCGCGGCGGCTTCAGCCCTGGCAGCCGTCAGCAGCCTGCAGCTTCAGAAGTACGAAGCCGTGATCACATTTGCCGACAGTTTTCTCGCCCAGAGCTCAGAACCCAGACAGCGACTGGATGTCAGCGCCGCGCGTGCTGCTGCGCTTTCGGGACTGAAGAAATATGCTGAAGCCAAAGCAGCCCTTCAGGAGCTGGTGACAGCCAGTCCGAACCAACCCCAGGCCTGGACGGCTGTGTTGCAGGCCGCCGAAATTGCCCTCACCGATAATGCTCATCAGCAGGCTGCAGAGCTTTTCAATCTGGCCGTTCGTTCGCCGGACAGCGGAGTGATTGAAGCAGGCCGCAGCGGTCTTGCATGGAGTCGTTTCAAGGCTGGAGAGTTTGCGGAGGCAGAAAAAGCTTTTGCTGCACTGGCAGCTGAATACCCCAAGTCACCTGATCTGGCCGAACACGTAGCGATGCAGGCTCGAAGTATCGAGCAGCAGGGCAGCGAGGAGCGCACGGCGGCTGCCTGGCTGTCTGCCTGGCAATCGCTCTCACGGGACCTGCCAGTGCCTGCTCGAGGGGAGGAAAAGCGGGAACCGCTGATGTATGTGTTTGACGCCGGACGTCAGGCGGCTCGGATGCTTGAAAAATCAGGTGACTCAGCAGCCGCGGACAAAGTCTGGGAGGCATTGATCAGAACCTTCCCGAATATGGAGGATGCCGACAAGCTGTTTGATGAGTGGGCGGCGATGCATCTGTCTGCGGAGCGTTTCGAGAAGGCGGATGATCTGTATCGGCAACTGCTTGAAAAATACCCCGACAGCCCTTTTGCCGGTCAGGCGCGACTGTCTCTGGCTGAAAGTCAGCTGCAGGCCGGTGACTACGATGCTGCTCTTTTGGAAATGCAGACAATTGTCGACGACCCGCGGTATGGATCTGCTGAGAAGGAAGCGGCGATGTTCCATGTGGTGGAAGTGCTGGCGGTTCGCAGGGAGTGGCCGGCGATGGCGGGAGCAGCGGATCGATTTCTGAAGAAATGGCCGGAGAGTCGGCTGTTGCCTCAGGTTCGCCTGTATCAGACAGATTCGCAGCTGCAGCAGGGCCAAAGCGCCGCGGCTGCTGAATCGCTCCGCAAAACTCGAGAAGAGATCCTTGCTGGAAAGTATGCCGGTGAAGACTGGGTTGATCGGGTGTGGATCGTGCTGGCAGAAGCGGCTCTGGACGCGGGCACCTTCGACGAGGTGGACCAACTGGAGAAAGAACTGCTGCAACGCAGCCCGAAAAGTCGGTTTCTGTTTCAGATGTACGACGTTCAGGGCAGGCGGTGGAAACTTCAGCCTCCTCCGGATTTTAACAAGTCTCGGGACTATTTTTCCAAAGCCATTGCGGACCCGGTTGGTCAGGGAACGGAGACAGCGGCCCGCTGCCAGCTGCAGATTGCTGAAACCTGGGTGCTTCAGAACCTTCTTGAGGAGGCCGCCCGGGAGTACTTCAAGGTTTACCTGAACTATCGCTATGACGAGCTGCGCACGCAGGCGCTCTACCAGGCAGCGGTCTGCGAATCGCGCCTGAAGAAGACTGAAGCCGCCGTTCGTGACTTCCAGGAACTCATCAAGACTTTTCCCAATTCAGAACTGGCAGCGAAAGCTCAGCAGCAGCTGAAGGATCTCGGCATCGCCTCGCCGGCTTCCCCAAAGTGAACTTCTCAACATCCTCAGACACAGTGAAGGAGGTCGGATTCCATGCAAGCGGCACCGTCAAGAGGGTGGTTTCGCGCTGTCGCGCTCACTGCGGCGCTGGCTGTGGTGTCTGGAGCAAGGCATGGTCTGCTCAGACCCGTTTCCGCTCAGCCAGCGCAGGAGGCCGCAACTGCGGTCCCTGTCGATCCGCCGCCGTCTGCGGGCTCTGTGGTGAAACCGGCACCAGGCGAGGGTGGCATCCCGACGGATCTTCCGGGGGTCGCCCGGGCTCTTGGTCTGCCATTTACAATGGCTTTTGCCGGGGCCTCGATTCTCGGTGCCTGGTCAATCATTGAACGTCTGGTGGTGCTGCGCCGGCGGCGAGTGATTCCGCCGATTTTTGTGGACGGTTTTTTGAGTCAGCTGCGAACGGGCCGCATGGATCGTGCACAGGCTTTAGCGCTGTGCCAGCAAAACCTCAGTCCGATGTCCGAAATCTTTATGCACGGTGTTCGCAAGTGGGGGCGCCCGGGCGTGGAGGTTGAGCAGGCTGTTCTTGACGGCGGTGAAAGGCAGGTCATCCAGCTGAAAAAGGGCCTTCGAGTGCTCAACGGAGTCTCCACGCTCAGTCCTCTGATTGGCTTGCTGGGTACTGTTGTGGGCATGATCCAGTCGTTTAATGACATCGCCACGGCGGGTGCAATGGGGCAAACAGAGACGCTCGCGAAGGGAATTGCCATGGCGCTGCTGACGACTGCGGTGGGGCTGCTGATTGCGATTCCGGCGATGGCGGCATGGCTGTATCTGGCGGGTCGAGTGGACGCGGTGGTAATGGAGATGGACCGGCTCGGCCAGGAACTGGTGAATCTGATTTCGGCAGAAGCACTGCGGGACCGAGCGATTGTTGTCGACAGTCCGCAGCCTGTTGCCGGAAGAGCTGGCGGAGCTGAAGCATGAACCCAGTGGGGAACCCGCCTGCAATTACACCTCGGCAGCCCCCATCCGAAGTGGCTCGACGCATTTCCGTCGTTGTGCCTGTGTTCAACGAGTGCGATAGTCTGCGCCAGCTGCTGGTGGAGTTGCTTGGCGGGATCGGTCCGGTGATCGCAGACTTTGAGGTCATATTCGTGGACGATGGTTCCACGGATTCCTCGTGGGATGTCATTTGTGGGCTTTCCGGGGAGTATGGGAATGTGTCGGGAATTCGTTTTCGCAGAAATTTTGGCAAGGCAGCTGCGTTGACTGCGGGCCTTGCGGCGGCATCGGGCAGTCTGATTCTGATGCTGGACGCGGACCTTCAGGATGACCCGGCGGAATTTCGCAGTCTGCTGGAACGCATTGACGCAGGGTTTGATGTGGTCAACGGCTGGAAGCAGAGGCGTCTGGATCCGTGGCACAAAGTCTATCCCAGCCGCGTGTTTAACTGGCTTGTGGGAATGACAACCGGTCTGAAGCTTCATGATCACAACTGCGGGCTGAAGCTGTTTCGTTCGGAGGTGGCAGCGGAGGTGCGGATTTATGGTGAGTTGCATCGGTTCATCCCAGTGCTGGCACATGCCAGGGGGTTCCGGGTAACGGAAGTGGCTGTTAATCATCGTCCGCGTCAGCATGGCCATTCCAAATACGGCGTCCGTCGTTTTCTTCGCGGCCTGCTGGATCTGATCACGGTGAATTTCATTACGGCCTTCAGCAGTCGTCCGCTGCATGCACTTGGCGGCGTTGGGTTGGGGCTGTTTGCAGTCGGGAGTCTCGGATTGGTCTATCTGGGATCACTCTGGCTGCTCATGCGAACAGGAACGATCCCTCTGCAGTCCATCGGTGGGCGACCATTGCTGGCGTATTCAATCGCATCTGCACTTCTGGGCGGACAGATCCTTTCGCTCGGGCTGCTGGCGGAGCTGCTTGTTGCGGCCACCAGCCGTTTCCATGACACCTACAGCATTCGCGAAACGACTCATCATGATTCCCGGCAACAGCCCTGAGAAGCATCCTCTCCGTCGACTGGCATCAGGTCCCACTCAGGAGCATGCGTGGCAGCGTGGTCCCCGGATTGTCCGAATCGAAACGGCAATTCCCCATGATATCATGCCGGGACTGCTGGCTCTGCGGATCCACACGGACGCGGGAACTGCAGCAGGAGTCCCAGTGACAGGACATGGTGAGACCTATTACGTTCCTACAGCTGCTGCGGCCGTGATTCATGATTTTTTCGCTCCCAGACTGCTTGGAGCGGACGCCCTGGCAATTGAGAGCCACTGGCGATTTCTCTACGAGCGGATGACCGCATTCGGAGGGACGGGTGCTGAGCTTCGCGCTCTTTCCGCGGTGGACCTTGCCCTGTGGGATATTGCGGGACAACTGCTGGATGTGCCGGTGTGGCGATTACTGGGCGGTCCCGTGCGCGACAGTGTGCCGGTTTACAACAGCTGTGGCGGCCCCTTTTATGGACGCTCCAACCGCAGGATTCCCGCGGCATCCGGCTGGCCTGGTCATGGAGACCCGGGCCAGCCCGGCCCGCTCGAAGACAACTGGGCTTCCATGAATACCCCGGAGGAGCTCGCAGAAGAGCTCGCGGAACTCGGCTACCGAGGCATGAAGCTCTGGTCATTCGACTCCGTCTACCGACGCTCCGGTGGACAGTCGATTTCGTGGAAAGACCTTCGCGAGGGACTGCAGCCCTTTGAACGGATCCGGGAGCGGCTTGGTGATCGCATCGAACTCATGCTGGATGGCCACGGGTTTTTCACGCTGGCGGCTGCGCGCCGCATCGCAGACGGAATGGTTCCCATTCGCCCGCTGTGGCTTGAGGATGTGCTGCGGCCGGATTCTGTCCACGCAATGGCGGAGTTTCGTCGGCAGAGCAGGGTCCCGATTGCAGTCAGCGAAATGCTGGTGTCGGCCGACAGCTATCGACAGGTGCTCAACGCCGGAGCAGCGGATTTTGTAATGATCGATCCTACCTGGGTTGGTGGAATCTCTGCCTCCCGGAGAATTGCAGACCTCGCTCAGCTTCACCAGATTCCGGTATTGATGCACGACTGCACTGGGCCACTCACTCTGCTTGCCGGGGTCGCCATCAGTGCAGCTCATACGGCCGTCGCAATGCAGGAAACCGTTCGTGCTCATCTGGCCACTCTCTATCCCCTGCTCATCGATACCAGCCTTCACATCGTCAGGGGAGAACTGCCGATTCCTGAACGGGCGGGAATCGGAGCGCGCTGGCTGCCGGAACTCTTTGACTCCAGTCATCCTGGCTATCGAGCATCCCACGTTCACAGTGCATGAGAACAAAGGCATATCAGGTCTCAAACCCCGGCAGCGACGTCATCACAGTTCGGAGCCTCCCAAGAGCTCTGACATAGCGATCGCTTGCAGCCTGCTCAGAAATTCCCAAAACAAGAGCAGCTTCGCGATTCGTGAGCTGCTCGAAATGCCTGAGAGCCACGACTTCGCGGTCGATTTCACGCATTCCCGCGAGGGATTCATTGAGTTTCTGCGATAATTCTTCGCGCATCGCAGCTTCACTGGGAGTCGTCAGGTGATCGAGCAGATGAAATGAAAGTGACGAGGAGGTTGACGAGGAGCACCAGCCGCGATCGATGGAAAACTCGCTGGACGCGGTTCGCTTGCGAGTTCCCAGATGCCGACGATGGATATCCACCAGTGTCTGCGAGGTAATCAGGCGAAACCAGACAAAGATGGAACGGGAAGCGTCGACAAGAAAGTGATCGATTCGCTGCACAGCCGCCAACCACGCCTCCTGAAGCACATCATCCGCGTCCACGCGTCCATGCAGTCGGGGATCCATGCGGAAGGTCACGAGTCGCCAAAGACGATCCCGATGTCGGGAAAACAGTGATGACAACGCGGATTGACGTCACGGTGTTGTAATCAGCCTTTCGACTTATTGCCGAGACTCAAGAATACCATCAGCGAGTTCTCGAATAGCCCCTCTTCCACC
>JBJTOM010000077.1:0-3363 GCA_046074585.1 Planctomycetota bacterium
GAAGCCGACTACGCTCTGCGATCCACAGTGTATGCCCGAGCAACGCTGATGGCCGGTTTCACGACCGTCCGGGAGCTGGGCGACAATGGAATTAATTCCGTGGCGCTGCGAAAAGCCATCAGCGAAGGCTGGATCGTCGGCCCGCGGATCTTCACCGCCGGTAAATCGCTGGCGACAACCGGCGGTCATGCCGATCCTTCCAATGGACTTCGCGGCCGTTTCCGTGAAGACCCCGGCCCCGTCGAAGGCGTGATTAACGGCCCTGATGAAGCCCGCAAAGCCGTGCGGCAACGCTATAAGGACGGCGCTGACCTGATTAAGCTCACGGCCACCGGCGGAGTGCTCAGTCTGGCTGCCAGTGGCCAGAACCCGCAATTCACCGACGAGGAACTCCGCGCCGTCGTGGAAACGGCCCGTGACTGCGGCATGACGGTCGCCGTGCACGCGCATGGCGCAGAAGGCATGAAACGCGCGGTCATCGCCGGAGTCGACTCCATCGAGCACGGGACTTACATGACCGACGAAATCATGCAGCTCATGAAACAACACAACACCTATTGGGTGCCCACCAATATGGCGGGCGAATGGGTGGCGCTCAAAGCCGCGGAACCCGGCTACTTTCCCGAAATCGTTCGTCCCAAGGCAGCTGCCATCGGACCTGCCATCCGCGAAACCTTCCGCAAAGCCCACAAAGCCGGCGTTCGCATTGCCTTCGGAACCGACAGCGGAGTTTCCGTTCACGGCGAAAATGCACATGAATTTGAACTCATGGTCGAAGGTGGCATGCCACCCATGGAAGCCATTCAGTCCGCCACACTCACCGCTGCCAGACTCCTTCGCGTCGATGACCGACTGGGAACACTTTCGGCCGGAAAAATCGCCGATGTTGTCGCCGTTGAAGGCAACCCGCTGGAGAACATCAGCGCCATGCGACGAGTCGTCTTTGTGATGAAGGACGGCACCGTCTTCAAACAACCCTAAGCCCGTGCGACGCAACAAAAATCCACGCTGATCCCTCCAATTCCCCCCAACAGGAACTCGCTGTGATCCCCAGGAAAATGCTGCTTTTTCTGTTGCTCGTACTGCCGCGACCGTATTCACCCGCTGTCGCCGGTGATGAACCGCAGGCAACCGGAACCGCACAAACCAAGGCTGCTGCTGCCACCGGAAAATTCACAGCAAACGCCACCGCAAACGCCACAGCAAACGCCACCGACAATGCCCCCTCTGATCTCCCGTTTCTGCGGCCGGCTCCCGCAGGCACCGCCGAACGATCCGCCGTCAACGCCGGCTCCCGCGCGATCCCGCTTGTTGTTGTCCGCGGCACTCCCTACGAAATGGGCCGGCAGCTGGGAGTGGCTTTGAAGGACGAAATGACCGCCTTCATCCCCGCTGCACTCGCCGGCATCTGCGCCCAGCTGCAGGTCCCCGAAGAACTGCTCACAGAAATCTTCAGCCGTTCCGCAGCCTATGCAGATGACCGGCTTGAACAGGAGCTGGCGGGAGTGGCAGATGGCAGCGGACTGCCCCTGCGAACGCTCCAGGCCATGCATGCCGTCCCTCTGCTCATGCCGTATTCCTGCAGCAGCATCGCCGCATGGGGTTCCGCCACAGAAGACGGACACCTCTACCAGACCCGCAATCTCGACTGGAACCTTGAAATCGGTGCCCACAACGTCGCCGCCATCGTCGTCTACAAGCCGGACAAGGGCATTCCGCATGTGGTCCCCACCTTCGCAGGTTTCAGCGGTGCCCACACGGGCATGAATGCACGCGGTATCGTGCTGGCAGAAATGGGCGATGCTTCCGGACGCGAAGCCCCGTACTTTGTGCACGCACCGCATTTTACCGCGTGGTTCCGTACCCTGCTCTACGACGCTGATTCACTCACCCGCACACTGGACATCTTCACCGCTCAGCCGATGACCAAGCGGTATCACTTTGTGTTTGGCGACGGTCAGTCTGAACGCCGTGCTGTGAAGGTCCGCGCGCATTCGCCGGAAGCGGCCGACGCACGACTGAAAATCTGGAAGGACAACGACCCCGAGGACGAATTTGCCCCCAACGTGCTTTCGTGCATCGTCTACAACGACGAAGGCCGCGGTGCCTTCCCCACGCTCAAAACACAAACCGGAAAACTCAACGGCGAACGCCTGCTGGAACTGGCCCGACAGATCCCCATTCGTGGCGGCAATGTGGTGAACGTCGTCTACGACGCCACCGCTCTGCGGATGTGGATCACGTACGCCTCAGGAACCAGCGAAGCGTACCAGCAACCCGCTGCGTGCCTTGATCTGAAATCACTGCTGAGTGTTGAGTAGCCAGGTGTTGGTGATTGGTGATTGGCGGATATGGTCACAGTGATTGGCGGGGCCGCATACTGCAAGGCTGATCTTCAGCAAATAAGGCGAAAGCATTCTTGTACGTTTTTGACGGTCTTCGAGCAGGTCAAACTCTGAGTTCGAGGGTAACCTCGACATCCCGCCAGGGACACTTGGGGCTGTCGTTTGTGGGACAATGCCGTGCCGTGGCGGGAATTGCAGTGTTGAGATCTGATGAGTCACAATCTCGATGGAGCACAGAGGTCCACTCGTTGTGATGCGTGGTGTGCAATCGACGACCTCATTGTCCTTGTTGCCATTGTGTTTTAAAACCAATCGGCCGCAGGAACTGTGTTCGTGCGTGGTTAACTGGCAGGAAGTTACAGGCGGCCGATCTTGAAAAAAATAGCGACTTCGGATGGTGTCTTCACGTTTTCTTAACATCGGGGGGAGACAGTAGATTGAGTTAGCGAGCGGCTTGTTGGATTGTCGCCTAACTCCCCCCTCCTTTACAGCCTGCCCACTTCATCGGACGCTGTTGTCTGCGTCCCCCACCTTCTGAACTTGGCGAGCCGTCGTCAGTTCCCGATTGCGATTCGCCCGGCTTCACACGCTTTCCGAAAGGGAACTCTGATGTTGAAGCTCTTCGTGACCTCTGCCGTTTCGTATCGATGCTGCTTGACTCCATTCGGGGTTGCTGCATCTGCGATCTGCACCTGCTACCTGTTCGGCACGCTCGTCTTTGGGATCCCCGCGGGACACATGGGGCTCGAGCTCTTCGTGGCGATCACCGCTGTGGTCGTCCATCTGTGTCTGCACGAAACCTTTCTCAGGTTGCGCCGGCAGACCATCCCGTCGTCCACGCCGACCGACGAATAGCCAGACGTCCGGCATGCCCGTTCTGCAGGAGCAGAACGAGCACGTCGAGGTTGCTCGGATCCCCGGTCCTCCGTTCCTCAGGCGAACGCGGGACTGGGGTTTTGCTGCTCCATCCCTTCGGCACCAGGGGAATTCACATGACAAAGGCCCATAAAAGAGTGCT
>JBJTOM010000078.1:0-6742 GCA_046074585.1 Planctomycetota bacterium
GCGGGACCAGCGGGCCCGCAGGCAGGGGGCATTGATCGAGGGGCACCGGCTGGGGCACCAGCAGGGGCTCGAGGAGGGTCTTCTACGCGGGCGTCAGGAAGGGCGGTACGAAGGACGTCAGGAAGGACGTCAGGAAGGACGAGTCGCGCTGTTGCAGGAGATTCTCGCCCTGCCAGTCTCCACTCCGGACGAGCTTGCATCCCTTTCGGCCGATCAGTTGAAGCAGTTGGAAGCGGACCTCCAGCGGCAGCTCAAGGACCGCGGAATCTGACGCAACTGTCCCTGACCGCATGGACAGGACATCAATCAGACGCCGGTCGCTGAATGCTCAACCGCTGCCCGCCAGTGAGCCTCCGGCAGGCAGTCCGCGGGCCGGAAGTTCTGGTGATGGGCTCCCCGGCGGCTGGAGGTTAGCGGTTGCAGCTCGCGATTCTGACGCACACGACGGAGTTTCTGACTTCCCCATGTCGTGCAATTCTGCCAACTGCGGCAAAGAAGGCGGCTCAGCAATCTCAAGTACGAGCACGAGGCCCGGACCGAATTCTGCGTTTCGGTGCCATGCACCCTGGCCTCTGGTTCGCTCCTGCTGCGGCGCTGTTTGCGGGGACACGCACCGTCACCGGGGTATTGCCATCCCCGCGGTCTCCTCTCCGCTGTCTACTCCTGCCCGCGGACTGCCGTCGAGCGGCTCATTCCCCCCTCTCCCCTGCACCCTCGCCCCGAAAAATCTCCCTTTTCCGTGCAATCCCCGAACCGCCACGCTACAATCTTCAGGCGACCTCCCCGGACCTTTCCACACTTCGCAGCCCGCTTCCCCAGACCCAAAGACCATCTCCATGTCGCTGATCGCTTCGGCTGACGCCGGCATCCTCTCCTGGAACGAACTCGCCGATCTCGTCCTCGACGGCACTCCCGTGTCACGTGCTGACGCCATGCGAATTCTTCAGGCCCCCGACGAAGAGCTCCTCGAAATCCTCCACGCAGCCTACCGCATTCGCCAGCGATCCTTCGGCAATTCCGTTCAGCTGTACTATCTCAAGAACGCCAAAAGCGGGCTTTGCCCGGAAGACTGCAACTACTGCTCACAGTCCAAAATCTCCGAAGCCCCCATTGAACGCTACGCCATGCTCAACGCCGAACGTCTGCTCGACGGCGCTCGCAAGGCCGCCGAAAGCAACGCACGCACGTACTGCATCGTGGCAAGTGGCCGCGGACCAACCAACCGCGAAGTCGACCACGTGGCCGGCGTCGTTCGCCGGATCAAGGAACAATACGGCCTGCACATCTGCTGCTGCCTCGGTCTGCTCGAACCCGAACAGGCTCTCAAACTCAAAGCCTCCGGTGTCGACCGCGTCAACCACAATCTCAATACCAGCGAACGGTTTCACCCCGACATCTGCACCACCCACACCTTCCAGGACCGCCTCAACACCCTCAGCATCTGCCGCGATGCCGGATTGGAACTCTGCGCCGGAATGATCGTCGGCATGGGCGAAGCGACTGCTGATGTCGTCGAAGTCGCCTGGAAACTTGCTGAACTCGCTGTCGAGTCCATCCCCATCAACTTCCTGCACGCCATCGACGGCACTCCGCTCCAGGCCACACACGAACTCAACCCCCGCTACTGCCTCAAAGTGCTCGCCATGTTCCGCTTCGTCAACCCGAAAGCCGAACTCCGCATCGCCGGCGGCCGCGAAGTGAACCTCCGCTCACTGCAACCGCTCGGTCTCTACCCCGCCAACTCCATGTTCGTCAGCGATTATCTCACCACCCCAGGCCAGAAAGCGGAAGAAGACTTCCGCATGATCGCAGACCTCGGCTTCCGCATTACCGCCGGCGACTACGAATCCTCAAAACTCCTGCAACACTGGAAAATCCCGCACACTCAGTCCACCGAATGTTCCCCGGGATCCTGCGCGTCCTCCTGCGGCCACTGACCATGCACAGACTCCGGCTGGCCGCCGCCAACCTGAACCAAACTCCACTCGACTGGGATGGCAACCTCCACCGCATCCTCCAGGTGCTCCACCAGGCCCGGGAACACCACGTTCAACTGCTCTGCCTCCCCGAACTGTGCATCACCGGCTATGGCTGCGAAGATCTGTTCCTCGCCCCGCACGTCTGGCAAACCGCCTGGCTCCAGCTCCAGCAGATTCTCCCGGCCACCAGCAATCTCACCGTGGCCGTGGGACTCCCGCTGTTCCACGTGAACGGCGTCTTCAATGCTGCATGCCTGATTTCTGACAAAGCCATCGTCGGCTTTTCCGCCAAACAACACCTCGCAGGCGACGGTCTGCACTACGAACCACGCTGGTTTCGCGCCTGGCCAGCCGGACACGTTGATCACTACCAGCACAGCGGCGCCGCCTGGCCGCTCGGAGACCTGCTCTGCGAACGCGACGGCGTCCGCATCGGACTCGAAATCTGCGAAGATGCCTGGGTCGCCAATCGACCCGGCGGACGGCTCGCCCAACGCGGCGTCGATGTCCTCCTGAACCCCAGCGCCAGCCATTTTTCATTCGGCAAACACGACGTCCGTCGCCGCTTCGTCCTCGAAGGATCCCGTGCATTTTCCGCCGCCTACGTCTACGCCAATCTCCTCGGCAATGAAGCGGGGCGAGCAATCTACGACGGCGATGCACTGATCGCCTGCGCCGGTGAACCCGTCGCCTCCGCTGAACGACTCAAGTTCACCGACACCGCACTCACCATCGCCGATGTCGATATCAATACCGCCCGCTCCCGCCGCGCCGCCGTCCACGGACTCCACTTCCAGCCCGACTCCACCACCCCCCACAAACCAGCCGTCGGCCTCGTGCACATCCCCGGCCGCTTCTCCCCGCCCCCCTATGTCCCCGCACCCCTGGTCCCCGCACCCGCGGCCAGTTCTCGCGGCTCCACTCCCTCCTCCCAGCTCCCTGCACCAGCCCCCACTCCGCTCTCCCGCTACGATGAATTCACCCGCACCGCAGCACTCGGGCTGTTCGACTACATGCGCAAGACACGGTCCTGCGGGTTTGTGATCAGTATGAGCGGTGGAGCGGATTCGTCGGCCTGTGCCGTCCTCGTCCGCTGCATGCTCGAACTCGCCGTCGCCGACCGCGGACTGCCATCGCTCTGCCGTGAACTCCACTGGATTCCCGGCGTCGCCACCATCCGCTCCCCTGAAGAACTCATGCCCCTGCTGTTCGCCGGCGTCTACCAAAGCACTCGCAACAGTTCAGAAACCACCCGCTCCGCCGCGGCCGCTGTCACGCACGGGATGGGCGGCCAGTTCTTTGAGATTTCCGTCGATTCCATGGTCGAGTCCTGCACACGCGCCGTCGAAGGAATGCTCGGTCGATCACTCACCTGGTCCACCGATGACACCGCCCTGCAGAACATCCAGGCCCGCACCCGCTCACCCGCCGTCTGGCTGCTGGCCAATGTCCGCAATGCCCTGCTGCTCGCCACCAGCAACCGCTCAGAAGCCGCCGTCGGCTACGCCA
Source organism: Planctomycetota bacterium (assembly GCA_046074585.1). Lineage (GTDB taxonomy): Bacteria > Planctomycetota > Planctomycetia > Planctomycetales > Planctomycetaceae > SXXK01. The sequence continues at coordinate 3,489 of JBJTOM010000078.1, forward strand.
CCATGGACGGTGATACTTCCGGTGGCCTCGCACCGCTCGCAGGCATCGACAAAACCTTCCTCCGCGAATGGCTGGTCGTCATGGAAACCACCGGGGCCGGCGGAACAGGTCCCTTTCCCGTGCTCCGCTGCGTCAATCAGCAGCAGCCCACAGCAGAGCTCCGGCCAGCAGAATTTCAGCAGACCGACGAACGCGACCTCATGCCCTACCCGCTGCTCAATCGCATCGAACAGCTGGCCATCCGGGATCGACTCAGCCCCAGGGAAGTCCAGGAAGTGCTCACCCGGCAGTCACCAGAAATCCCCCCACAGCAGCTCACCGCGTGGATCTGCCGTTTTTTTGGGCTGTGGGCACGCAATCAGTGGAAAAGAGAACGCTTTGCCCCGTCCTTCCACTACGACGACCACAACCTCGACCCGCGCAGCTGGTGCCGCTTCCCAATCCTCAGCGGCGGATTTCACAAAGAGCTGGAAGAGCTGTAGACGCAAACGGTTTCTCGCCGAAAATCCAGAATTGTGCGACGGCCAATTCCCCTGTACAATTTCAAGTTTTCCGGCGTCTCTGTGTAATCCAGATCAGGAATTTACTAATGGTCCTCCGTCCCCGTACCAAAGCCAAGCTGGCCAAAAAATCCAGGCGCTGCCCGAAATGCAGCAAAATCGTTCGCGCCGCCAAGCGTTGCAAAACCTGCCACATGGCTCAGAAAAACTAACGTTCACGCCCGGTCCGCACTTCACTCCTCACCACGGCCGCCCTGTCTTTTGCCTCAGCGGCCACCGGGTTTGCTCCTGCGCAAGCATCTGATTCGCCCCGCAAGGCTCCTGCTGCTGCCCCACAGCCGACAGATCTTCCCGCGAAATTCACCGAACGTCTCTCCGCGTCCGCCAGCAGCCCGATAGAATCCACCGCCTCGCCGTCCGGCTTCACCCAAACGCTTCTTCATCCCAGCGTCGTTGCCAGCACCCGCCGCCTGCACCGACTCATCGGCCGCCTTCGCTGCCGCTTCGTTTCCAGGATCTCTTCTTCATGTCAGTGGCTCCCCCGGTGTCCTCCGCTTCCGCTGTGCAGCGGCGGACCGATGTTCGCAATATCGCCATTATCGCTCACGTCGACCACGGCAAAACCTCACTCGTCGACTGCCTCATCAAACAAAGCGGAATGTTCCGCGAAAACCAGCAGGTGCAGACCTGCCTGCTCGATTCCAACGACCTCGAACGCGAGCGCGGCATTACCATTCTGGCTAAAAACATTGCCATGATGTGGAATGGCGTACGGATTAATATCATCGACACACCCGGCCACGCCGACTTTGGCGGCGAAGTTGAACGGGTGCTCAAAATGGCCGACGGTGCACTCCTGCTGGTCGACGCCTTCGAAGGCCCCCGCCCCCAGACTCGCTTCGTGCTTCAAAAGGCACTCCAGTGCGGACTCGCACTGCTCGTCGTCATCAACAAAATCGACCGCCCCGACTGTCGCCCCGACGAAGTGCTCTCACAAACCTTCGACCTCCTCGTCGAACTCGGCGCTGACGATGCCACCCTTGACTTCCCGTACATCTACACCAGCGCCCGCGAAGGCTACGCCACCCACGATCCGGCTCGCAAAGGCGGCGACATCCGTCCCCTGCTCGATCTGGTCCTCGAAAAAATCCCCGGCCCCGTCGTGCGACCCGCTGACCCGCTCCAACTCATGGTCACCTCGCTCGAATGGTCCCGCTACGTCGGCCGCATTGCCACCGGCCGCATTGCCGCCGGCAAACTCCGCACCGGACAGCAAATCGCTCTGATGCGCGCCGATGGCTCAAAAACGCTCGCCAAAGTCGAACAGGTCCAGCTCTTCGATAACCTCGGACGCAGCGATACCCCGGAAGGCCAGGCCGGCGACATCGTCGCCGTCATCGGACTCCCCGACCCCGAAATCGGTGACACCATCGCCGATCCGCTCAACCCCGTCGCGCTCGAACGCATCGCCGTCGACGAACCCACCCTCTCCATGAAGTTCACCATCAACAGCTCGCCGCTCGCAGGCCAGCACGGCAAATACGTCACCAGCCGGAACCTCCGCGACCGACTCCAGCGCGAACTCCAGTCCAACGTGGCCCTGCGAGTCGAAGAAACGGACGACATGGAAGCCTTTAAGGTCTCCGGTCGCGGCGTGCTCCACCTCGCAGTGCTCATCGAAACCATGCGCCGCGAAGGCTACGAACTCTCCGTCGGCAAACCCGAAGTCATCGTCCGTGAAATCAACGGCAAAAAATGCGAACCCTGGGAACTCCTTGAAGTCGACGTCCCCAGCTCCGATCTCGGCCCCGTCATGGAACTCGTCGGTGCCCGCCGGGGACAGGCACGTACCATGTCCACCAACGGCGCCGGTATGACTCATATCGAATTCGCCATCCCCGCCCGCGGACTCATCGGCCTCCGCACCAAAATGCTCAACGCCACCCGCGGCGAAGCCATCATGCACCACCGCTTCGACGAATACCGCGCTGTCGAAGGCGAAATCCCCCATCGGCTCAACGGAGTTCTCGTGTCCCAGGAAGGTGGCAAATCCATCGCCTACGCCCTCTGGAAACTCCAGGAACGCGCCGACATGTTCATCAACCCCGGCGAAGACGTCTACGAAGGGATGATCATCGGCGAAAACAGCCGCGACAACGACATGGTTGTCAACCCCATCCGCGAAAAGAAACTCACCAACATCCGCTCCGCCGGTGCCGACGACGCCATCCTCCTTCGCCCACCCCGCGAAATGACCCTCGAAGCGGCCCTCGAATATATCGAATGGGACGAATACGTCGAAGTCACTCCCCAGGTCATCCGCCTCCGCAAAGTGCTCCTCCGCGAAAACGAACGCAAACGACAGCACCGCGGCAAAAACTGATTTCCATCGCTCCCCCCCTCCCCCACCCCCAATTTCGCCCGGTCGTGTCAACTTTGACGCACCACACACTCCGACAACCCCACAAACATTAACTCTCGCTGGCCTTTCCCCCAGGAATACCGTTAAAGTTCGGCGTTCACTGACGGTTCCCCCCTTCGGGTCGCATTCCGCCCCTACACCCTTTCCTTCGTCGAAAAGATTCTCTATGAGCACTGTGTCTGCACTGCCTTATAAGGTTGCCAACATCGCCCTCGCGGAACTCGGCCGCAAGGAAATTGAAATCGCCGAAATCGAGATGCCCGGCCTGATGGCACTCCGCGAAAAATACGCCGACTCACAACCGCTCAAAGGCGCCCGCATCGCCGGTTGCC
>JBJTOM010000079.1:0-4048 GCA_046074585.1 Planctomycetota bacterium
CTGTACGCAGAATTGTTATCCCGCACGCGATACGAGAAAGTCAGCTTGCTGTTTGCAACTCTCGCATAGACGAAAATTCTGTCCCCCGCGATTTCCAGGCTTCCAAACTCCGGGTAAGTGACGATTTCGATGGATTGGGGATCCAAAGTGCCATCGGGATCAGAGTCATTACTGAGTACGGCGATTGAAAAATCTGTCTGATTATCGGAATAGTTGATGAAAAGGTAGTCGGGACGGGCGACAGGAGGCGAGTTGACTGGGTTGTCGAAGGTGGCGAATGCTGTGACGAACATTTCGTCACCTGCGCAGACTTCGGGATCAACCGAGTCGTCCTTGAGAGAGATCGTGAAGGAGTTGAGTGATTCGTGGGGTTCCACGTCATGCAGGCTGGTGACCTGGACGGGGTTGCCGACCGGTTCCCCGAGGCTGTCTGCTTCGCTGATGACAGACAGATCTGCTGCGGCCAGCAATTGTCGGCGTTCCAGGCTTTCAAGGGCGGCGAATACCGGGCTGAGGAGGGCGGGGACGCGGTTCCGGCGTCGCTGTCGGCGTCGTCGGGCATCAGAATGGTTCAAGCCGTTTAGCAAACACGCAGCAGTCTGCTGCAGCCACGAATTCATTCGCATCGACACAGTTGTCACTCCTGAAGACGAACAGGCGGAACAGGATACTCTGTAGTGGCAGACGATCCCGCCTGGGAAATCCAACGGAAGGCCCCCCACGGAGCGGCAGATTCATCCGCGGACTTTCAGTTGGAAGGATACTCGAACGACAGCATTCGGTAAAGGATGCAGCAGGGGGCGAGACTGTGTACGGGCGTGTATCGGTGCAGGGCGTGTGTAGATGCATGGCACCGAAACGCGGGCACCTGCAAATTCTGAGTCTTGCTACCGCGCGATTCCCGGGTCCCTTGCTGCAACTTTTTCGCTCGCTGCGCCCGGACGTTTCAGTGGATTGTGTTCCCAGGCATGGTGATATCCTGCTGACGAAATGTCGTGACAAACACACTTGAGGCCTGTATCTTCAGTAACAGCGTCTCTGCCGCCATCGGGGTGTTCGTTCGCGTCGAGTAGAGGACCATTCCTTGAAACACAAGTCTTACCGAGGCCCCCCGTGGCTGTGCAGACGAGTTTCCTGCGCCGGCGTGGTGGCCTGGTGAGTTACGGAGATGTCAGAAAGTGCAGCATCATGTCACAGTTTGTCAGCGATCTGGAGCGACTCTGGTCGGGTTTTGTGGAGCCGCCGGATCTTGTCCTGTGGTGGTCATCGACCGTTGCAAGTGCGGTGAATCCGGATCCCGATACGGCTCTGGCGGCATTGAGGCTGGATCAGAAATTTCGCTGGCGGACTGTTGAGCCGTGGAAGACAGAGGATTACCTGCAGCGCCTTTCTCCGTTGCCTGCGGGAATGGATTGGCAGCTGGAACTGGCCGCCGGTGAGTGGCTGGCTCGCGCGCAGAATGATCCTCTGACGGCAGCTGAACTGCAGTTGCGTTTCCCGGATCTGCGGGAATTGTCGTCGCATCTTGTGGCACTTCCGGAAAACGTCGATTTTCCGGCGATGATTGATGATGTGTGCGATCGGTTTGAGCAGTTGCATCGCGCAGGTTCCGTGACGCCTCGGATTGAGTTTTGTCTGGCGAATCTTCCTGTGGCCTGTCGGCGCGAAGGCTTTATCAGGCTCCTCAGAAAAGAGCTGGACCTCGAAAAGTCGAAGCATAAGACCCTCGATTTGCGCGGACTGCTGCGACGGTTCCCGAAGTATGCTGCGGAGATTCAGGAATTGACCGGCGAGGCGGCTGAGCAAAATTGCGGCGTTATTCTGCCTTCGCCGTCTGTCGCCGCCGAAACCGCCCCTGAAATGCTCGGACGTTTCCGCGTTGTCCGAGAACTGGGGCGTGGTGGCTGTGGCCGCGTTGTGCTTGCCTGTGACAACCAGCTGAACGTGCCTTTTGCCCTGAAACAGGTTCTCAGAGGAGCCCCGCGGCTGGCGACTCTGCTGTCGCGTGAAGCGCGAATGGTGGCCGAGCTTGGCCATACCCTTGAGCATCAGGGAATCGTCCGCGTCATCGAAGTGTTCGAGCACAATCATTTGCCCGTGATGGTGATGGATTACAAGTCCGGCGGCGACCTCGCACGGAAACTGCGTCAGGTCGAAGGAGTCGCCTCACCGCCATTCCGTCAGCTGCCACCCGTCGAGGCTGTAGGACTCATTCGTGAAATCGCGTTGATTCTGCAGGCTGCTCACGAAAAAGGGATCTATCACCGGGACCTCAAACCGGCGAACGTGCTGATTGACGGTTCCGGCAAGCTCTGGCTCACGGATTTTGGTCTGGCACTTCGGGATGAAGAGTGGGCCAGCGATCCGGCTCAGGGTTTGGGGACGCTGGTGTACACGGCCCCCGAACAGATTCTTGGCATCAGCCGTGACGTGGATGGGCGGGCAGACATCTGGAGCCTCGGTGTGATGCTGTACCAGATGCTGAGCGGGGAGTTGCCGGTTACTCACGAGTCGCCATCGAAATTCATCGAGCAAATTCAAAAACGCCGTATGCGTCCGCTTCAGCAGCGCGATCGGTCGATCCCCGCAAAGCTCAGCCTGATCTGCGAAAAATGTCTGCGGCCAAATGTTGATCTGCGATATCACAGCGTAGCGGAGCTGCTGGAAGACCTGCAAACGTGGAATCAGCCACAAGCGGCTGCGTTGGTCGAGCCTGCTGAAACTGCTGCCGCTCCTGCTGGTGGTCCGTCTGTAAGGCCTGCGAAATCGTCAACAGCGGATGACTCTGGCAGTGCAAAACGCTCCGACACCTTCGCAGGCGGACCGTCGGCAGCGAAAATTGGCTCCTCTGCAACACCGTCCGGGAGCGGTTCGGCGGAACTCACCTCCAGAATCCGCATTCGACCGCGGGGACTGGAATCCTATACCGAAGCCGATTGCCATTTCTTTCTTAAACTTCTTCCCGGTGATCTGGAACCGGACAATCTGCCGCAGTCCATTCATTACTGGTGTGATCGTCTGGAAGTTGTCCCGCAGCGTCCGGGTGAATCGCGTTCCGGTCATCAGTCCAGCGGATCCGGATCGCCGTGGCGACGAGGAACGCACGCGTTCCCCGTGGGTGTGATCCACGGGAGCAGTGGAATTGGCAAGTCGTCATTCATCAAAGCCGGTCTGCTGCCCTTGCTGCCACAGCATGTGCTGCGGATTTATCTGGAGGCGTCGCCGCACGACACGGAGTTTTTGCTGGTTCGCGAACTGCGTGGGCTGTTTCCCCAAATGCCTGCAGATCTGAAACTCCCGGCTATTCTTAAAGGACTGCAGGACGGTCTCTGGCTGACCGAAGGACAGCGACTCCTGATTGTGCTGGATCAGTTTGCACAGTGGCTGGATGAGCACGCGGGGCAAACAGGAACGGAACTGGAACTCGCACTTCGGTACTGCACAGCCGGCCGTGTCCAAACGCTGCTGCTTGTCCGCGAGGAATACTGTACGGCGACGTCTGAATTCGTGACGGGACAGCTGGGAATTGAGCTTTCGACACGCTGGAACGATCAGATGCTGCCGCTGTTCAGCGAAGGTCATGCCCGCATGGTTCTGGCGGCATTCGGACAATTTTATGGTCGTCTGGCGGAAGACGAATCAGCGTGGAGTCAGGAGCAGCACGCGTTTCTGGAGCAGGCTGTAGCGGAGCTTTCACAAAAGGGTCGAATTACCCCGGTGCATCTGGCAGTGTTCGCTCAGATGTTTCGCGAACTCCCGTGGACACCTGAGCGACTGCAGAAGGAAGGCGGTGCAGCTGGTGCCGGGATTCGGTTTCTGGAAAACCAGTTTTCTTCCCCGGAGACTCCGGAACGCCAGCGACGGCACTTCGAGGCCGCTCGCAGGCTGCTTGAGGAGCTGCTGCCGGCAGAAGGCTCACCGATCCGCGGCCATCGTCGGTCACGCAGCCAGCTGCAGAAAGAATGCGGCTATGGCACGAATCCCCCCAGATTCGCGGACTTGCTGCAAATCCTTGAGCAGGAACTCAAGCTGATCACCCGCACGGACA
>JBJTOM010000080.1:0-8339 GCA_046074585.1 Planctomycetota bacterium
ATGTGATTTCGCCGAGCGCGGCAGCGGTGTCTGTGCTGGTCGTGCCATCCGGCAGGCGACCTTCCAGCAGCAGGGAACCGGCAGCGTTGATCATTACGCGGTCGCTGGTGGAGACGAGCTGCCCTCGAAGCGTGGCTGTACCGCCTGTGCTGACGAGGAGTGCAGCGGCGGCCTGCAGAGCGGGCGCACCGAAGACTCCGGCAAAGACGGGGGCTGAATCCGGGATGCGGGTGGAAACGAGGGTTGTCTGGGGCTCCACGATGGGCTGGGCTCCCCATTTGGTGACCGTCTTTTCGCCAACCACGGTCACATCGACCGGCACCGTCTCGTAGCGTTCCCGCTTGCCGTAGATGTCATGGGAATTGCTCACCCACTGGTAGCTGAGCGTCAAACGCTGATCGAAGACGTCGGTGGGAATGGAGGTCCAGAGTGAGCGGTAGTCGCGGAAGGTTTCGTTAACGTTGACGTAGTAGCTGGAAGGCTCCCATTGCCAGACCGAGGGGCGTCCGAGCGTATCCGGGATGTCGTCCCACAGGTCGCCGTACCACATTTGGAGAACGTTGCCGCTTCCGTCAGGTTGTCCACCGGAGAATTTGAACCACGTGACAGCTTCATTATTGCTTGCAAATCTCCATGTGCTGCCACTTCGATAAATACCGAATGATGTCTCATGCACGGCGTGTGCAGAGACCGTGGAGTTTTGTTGCGGCGTCCGCGGTTCGGCCAGGCGGGCACCGTAACTGGCAGCGACGGCTTGAGCATCATGCCAGCCTCTCACGGTTCCATGAAAACCATAGCGGCGTGCGGTGTAGACGAGGCGATCGCTGCCTTTGACGGTTCGCTGATTGATCTCCGTGAAGGATGTCACACTGGCCAGTGCCGCTCGGTACCCATCCGGAACCGACACATTGCGGCCTGTGCCGGACGTTCCCGGCGTGGCTGCGGCATTGCCGATGGGCGCATCCGGAACACTCTCCTCACGTGTTGTGGACTGCCAGTACCAGTTCGGCTGACGCGACTGGCCAGCACTTGAACGTCCATCTGACAGCGTAAAGAGACGCTCACCTGCAGAGTTGTAATCAATCCGCCAGCGAATTGGGCTGCCGTCGACGTCGTCAGTCAGATGCCGATAAAGGTTTTCCCCGGGATTGGGGTTCGGCTCATTCACATTCCCCCAGACATCCACGGCCTGAGATCGGTCCTGTGTGTAGGTGGTCACGGCGCGATCGATGTAGCTGCCCACCTTTTCCGAGCCAACGGACGGCACTCCCTGAGAAACAACGCGGAGCACATCCTGAGCGGCTCCCTGCGGCATGCGAATGTACTTGTCATTCCAGCCGGCGATCGGAATAAACTCGATCACAGGAGCTGCGTTTGCCCAGTCCGGAGTCCACGGCGTGTCCGTCGGAGTTGCATCGATCGTCTGCCTGCGACGGGCGTTATTGTAGCTGAAATTATAGAGCGGCATGTAGCCGAGTGACAGCAGGACGGCCTTGCGCTGCACATCGGACAGTTGGGAATACGTCCGATAATTGGAACTGCGATAGTCGGACGACGGAGTTTGGGTTCCGTAGGCGGCCCAGTTGATCACTGGCACGCCAGTGGTCAGTCCGTGGGGATTGTCGGCCGAGTTGTAGTAGTCAATCCCCTCGATGAAGTATTCACGAAGACGGGCGGACGCAGCAGCCCGCGGGTTGTAGTACCCGTCCTGCGTCAGAGTCACGTCCATCGTGTAGAAGACATCCCCGACCTTGAACTCGTCCATACCCACCTGACGAGTCACCGTCGTCGAGACCACTCGAACTTCCGGCACCAGAATGGTGCCAATCGCCACCTGATTGTAACCGGTAATCACGTATACGGTTTGTGGCACGGTCGTCACCACAGGTCGAGCTTTGGTGGTGAGACCACCGCTTACACTGGCGTCAGAACGGACTTCAACAGCACCTCCGGCCGTCAGCCGAAGTTCTCCGGTGGACTGCAACGACCCGGCGCCTGAAATCAGCACGGTGCCCGCCGCAAGCTCGGCTCGCGTGAACGGAGTTGTCTCGAGAGCGTCAAGGCTGAGCTGCCGATCAACACCGGACTGCAGCACGATCTCGGCCGCAGCGACCTGCCCCGAGATCTGAGCTTCCTCAGCAGCATTCAGCAGAACCTGCCCGGACTGACTTTGAACAACGCCATCGACTGCGAGCACATCGGCAAGCAGGTGTACGAAGCCGGAGGCGTTCATTGTGCCGGCGGGCAGAGTTTGACCGGCGTCTTCCGCGGCGGATTCGATAAAGACAAGGGATTCGCCGAGCAGGCGAATTTGGGAATTGGAGTTGGTTGTGCGGATGCTGCCGCCTGCAAGCAGGCTGACTTCGTTGGCAGTGAGTCGAACGTCGTCTGCGGCTGCCATGCGGCCAGCCACATTCACGGCGCCACCCGTTGAAACGGCGGTGACGGCTGTGGTGGTCGCAACCAGGCCAGACGCCCCTGTGGCAACTCCTCCGACCGCTCCCTGAAGCAGCACATTTTCAGCACCCAGCAGATCAATCGTTCCCCCGACACCCGTGGAGATTTCACCTCCGGAGACACGTGTCAGCTCATCGCTGTCAAGGACAATCGGGAGCAGCACAAGCGATTGTCCACTGTTGTGAACGCCAGCCGTCACAGTCACCTGATCGGGCGCGTTGATCAGGCCACCGATGAGGGTTTGAGCCGCAGAATCGAGGATGACATCGGAGCCGGCATCCAGCGACCGGACCAGTCCGAACAGCTGCAGGTCCGCGCCGGCATTGAGCACGATTGATGACGGAACACTGGCTGAGCGAGTGCCCCATGCGGTGGCGTCCGTCTCAAGGGCACTCTGGGGACTTTGTGAAATGGTGCCCCCGACATTCAGCCGAATCTCATTCACGGCACGAATGGATCCCCCGCGCGGCACATCATTTCCTGCTTCATCAACACCGAGGCCGCCGAAGGTCAGGTTATTGGTCACATCAAGGATGGCGACGCCCGGAGCGGTCCAGACTGGCAGCCGATCGTTGTCCAGATCAGCCCCCGCATAGATTGTCCCGGCGACGACGGCATTGGCCGCCTCAATAAACATGGCATGGCCAGCCTCCGGCGAATACAGAATCGAGCCGGGGTTGATGGTCAGGGTATCGGCTGCGAAGATTTCAAGAGTCGGCGCGCTGATCAGGGCACCAGCCTGGCGACGCAGACCAGCCACCTCAACGGCCCGTCCGAACGTGATATCGTCGAGTGCAGTGAACCGCAGTTTCTGCGTAACACCACGGACTTCGAGCGACTGATCGTAGACGTCAATATCCGCCGCGCGAACCAGCAGTGATCCGGCGAGGCTGATGTCGCCATGCAGGCTTGCCGTGCCGGCGATGTCGATGCTGACTTCATAGTCGGCAAGGTCCGGCGTGGCGCGGGTGCTGGTGACCACCCCGGCAATCTCCACACTGTGGCCGATAAAATTAATCTGCGTGCCGGTTTCGATTCGGCCGGATTCCTTCGCCACGAGCAGATTGCCGGACGTGGAAGCCAGTTCGATCAGTGCGAGGTCGCCGCTGCCTGTGCCAACCACGCTGTCAATCACCACATCATTCACACCGTTGATGCGAATCTCACCGCCATGGATGGTCTTCAGCGTGCTCGTGCCAAATGTGCGAATACTTTCCGTGCCCGGCTTCACTGCCGTTCCGGCTGAAATCAGGATGTGTCGACCGGCGGTGAGGCTGCCTCTGAGCAGAATGGAGTCGTCGGCCGTCACGATCACATCGGAATCCGGACCACCGGCAACTACGCTGCCGCGGAGGACGGTTTTGGCACCGGGGCTGAGTGAGATTGACCCGCTGACAGTTTCCAGCAGACCGGTGGAATCAAGGTCCACGTAAACCACGTCGGCAGCCGCCGGATCTGATGCACCGCTGTGCAGTTCAATCGAGGCGTAGGCCTTAATCTTGCCGCCCAGATAGAGCTTTCCATTGGGACCGGTTGGTGTACCAACGCGAATGACAGAGCCGGGCTGGTCAGCCAGGAGCGCCCACGGCAGCGAGGACGTGACGTTTTTGGACAGATTTGACCAGCCAAGAAGATGGGCATTGACACTGGTGACGTTGAGCCGATGCCGATACGGTCCGGTGAAGGCCACTCGGGAATCCAGAACACTGGCTGTCAAATCCGGTTCATTGGCGTTGAATTGATACGAAGCGCCGACCGGGTGACTGGAGTTGTCGGAGCGAATGACGGTCCAGTTCGCGTCGTTAAGTGCCTGCTGAATGTCGGCAGTGAGGTCCTGAATGCTGGAATTGCCGGCAGTCGCTGCGGCAGAAATGACGACTGTTGCGGTGATGTCGAAATCGACGCGGCTGAGCCACAGATGCAGTTCCACATCAGCTGCGAGGCGTCCATTGGCTGTGGCGATGAGACTTTCTGCCCTGAGTTCCTGGGTGTGAGCGGGGGCGAGGATAGTGACGGGCCCGGGAGCGTTCAGGTTAATCTGACTGTCTGGTCGCCAGGTGCTCATCTGCACGGAACCATACAGCACCACACCATTGCCCGAATACGGATCACCGGCAACGACTGGATCCTGTCCACCGACGAGGTCGATTCGCTTGCCAGCACGCAGATCGCGTCCCACGCGAATCTGGGAATCAGCCTCGATGCGAATTTCCGAGTCGCCATCGAAGTAGCTGACTGTTCGGCCGAGATATTCGCCATTGCTGTCGTAGGATCGGCTGACGCTGCCGCCGGCGATGACCGGGCCGAGAATGTCGGCATCGCCATAGGAGTCAATCACGATCGTGGCATCGGGGTTGACAGCGACGACCTGGCTGGCAGCTGAGACCTTGACGCCGACGCCGGCTGCGTTCATTCCGCCGTCGATCTCGATTCGCTGAGTCGTCCAGAGAGATCCACCGGTTTCAACGAGGTTGCCTGCGCGATTGCGGGCCATGCCGCCGATCCACGCCTGACCATCTTCAGCGGTGACGATCAGTGTGGAAGGTTTGTCGGACCAGACGAAGCTTTCACCGACGCGCTCTCCCTCAGCATTCAGCTGCTGAGTCATCGTGCCGCCGGCGACGACGGTGCCAAGGATCTGCATGTCTCCCAGACTGCGAATTTCCAGCGTGCTGCCGTCAGCAGTGGACGTCAGGCCGGCGACCGAGGTACCGCCGGCGGTGGTGATGATCAGCGCCAGTGCGTCGTCGTCGGCACCCGCAGCACCGCCTTCCAGCAGCACCGTGCCCGCTGCATGAACACCGGTTGCCAGATAGAGCTGCTCGCCGGAGCGGATCTGCAGCGTCGAATCGGGTCCGGCCCAGGTGATGCCGGAACTGCCAATGCTGCCCCCGGCAACCACTGCGCCAAAAATATCGACGTCCTTTGAGCCACGGATCGAGACGGACGTGCCGCTGCCGGTTGTCACGATTCTTGAGGTCGCCGGAATCAGCACGCTGGTACCGATGGCGTTTGAGCCACCATGATCGGTGCCGCCCAGACCCACACCGCCACTGATGGTCAAATCACCGTCAACCTGCAGCTCTCCCTCGACATACACCCAGCGATTGCTTTGCAGAACCAGATCACTGCCGGTCCCGAGGAGATTGATATTCCCGCGAATGAGCACATCATCTGCTGACTGCAGAATCACACTCCGATTCGGCTCCATGACTGTCATGGTGCCACTGATCAGATAACCGAATCCCCTCTGTCCGATGAGTGGGTGCGGATCCAGCACCTGCAGCGCATTGAATTCCCCGTCACCGTCTGTATCTGCCAGATACAGGACATAGCGGTGTCCGGCGTCATCGACTGCCAGCCAGCGACGATCGGTTTCAAGGACCGTGAGTTCCACCGATTCAGTGATGTCCAGAGACGCAGAGGCAAATTCCGGTCTCAATGTGGCCGGGAAAACGCCGTTTTCAAGGTCAAATACGATCTGCGGTGTGGGGACAGCGTTGAGCCTGTTCAGTCCGGGAAGGGTGTCAAAGTAGTCTGCATGATCGAACTCCTTCACGCCACCATTCAGTGTGAGTGTTCCGGTGGTTGACACGCTGCCGGCCACCCATGTTTCACCGGGAGCCGTTAATGTGGCACGCGAGTTGGCACCGACGGCCGTGGGTACCGGAGATCCTTTGACTGTGATGAATTCCACACCTGCCAGCACTGCGCTGCCGGATTCGATTGCAAGGTATCGGCCCCCGTCAATATCGAGGCGGCTGTGGTCTCCGGTCACGCGCAGAATTCCGCCTTCCGTGAGCCGGAACATGCTGGTGGAGGTGGCCTGAAGCACGGCAGCGGTGCCCAATGCCTGAATGGTGCCAGCGCTGAAAATGCTGCCGCTGGCCTCGATCAGCACGTCACTGGCCGCTGCCGTGGTCTCGATGACGGAACCCAGATCGGTCTTGAGGCTGTTGGGGCCTCCCGGCAGCGTCAGGATTGCATCCACACCCGTGGAGTCTGGTACTGAAAGCTCAACCCGCTCCACGCCACGAATCCACCCGGAAACCACCAGTTGCTCCTGCATTTCAACGAATACGCGTCGAGCGGAGAGTCCCGCGTCAGTTGTTGCGTTGTCCGGTGTGTGCAGGTTGGCACGCATGATTTCCATCGTGCGACCGCGCAGTGCGAGCGGATGATCGGGCACGCGGAAATCACCTTCAACCACAAAGTCTTCTGCCAGCAGCGTCGTCTCATCCTTCACTGTCGCGTCGACAACTCGGGGTACGCCGGTCGCTTTGACTGCTGTCATGCTGTAGGCGTCGCCAATGCGCATCGCATTTCCAACCGTACCTCGGCCGATCGTGATGGTTGCGAAGCCATCGGCGAGTGCTGCGAGGTCACGGGTATTGAGGTCCAGAGACTGCGGGGCAACCAGTTGGCTGAGCGGGGCACCTGACTGCGCCTCGGCCGCAGTCCCGAGTCGATAAGTCCACGGATCCGTAGCGGACCTGAGGGTCAGGGCGCCCGGGGCTTTCACAGCTCCGGGGCCGCCGAGAAACTCAATCTCGTCAGCCGTTACCGACAAATTGCCGGTGTACGATCGCAACCAGCCATCCGCCGTGAGAGCGTCTTCGTCCGTATCAGCATACGTCGGCAGTGTGATGGACAGCGAACTGCCGACGATCAGTGCGGCAGGATTCAGGGCACCGTCAAACACCTGCTCGGCCCATGCAGCGCTGATTGATGCCACCCAGGTAATGCCGGCGAAGACGTCGCCAATCAGGCTGTTCAGAGTAACGAGGTGACCTGGGTCCATCCAGCGCGTGAGCAGCAGATCGCGATCGTTGTGAATATCGACCTGAGTCGGATGCGCCGGGGATGTCACCAATGACAACGTGTCAACGGCCAATCCCAGTCTGTTTTCCGGGACGGACAGTCCGCGGGCACGGATGGCGAGCACCGGAGCTGTCACAGCAGTCCCGCCTGGCAGCGTGACCAGTCCGTCAGGAGCGGTGAATTGTGAGGAAACAGCTGTGATTACGGGCTGAGCGATTGTGATGCCAGCGTTGTCACCGAGCACTCGCAGATCAAGCTCGGAGACATCCAGCTGCCGGGCCAGATTCAGGGAATCGCGGACTGCAGCTTCAAGCGAGTAACTTTCAAGGTCGACGGGCAGTGTGAGGCTGCGTGTAACGACACCAAGATTCATGCCGAACAGTTCAAGTGCTGACGTCGCTGTCTGTCCCGTGAGTGTGATGTCAGCGGCGCGATCGTGCAGGACGACAGTTTCCACACCGCTGTAGACCAGTGCCAGATTTGCGGTTGTGAGCGAGGTGGGTGTGAGTCGGACGAAAGCCCCAAGGTGATCACGAACAATCAGTCGGTCAGCTCCGCCGTTATCAAACAGACTCAAGGCTGGCAGATTGCCGTGCAGGGTCAGGATGTCATCCGATTTTCCGGCACGGAAGACGTTTGTCGGGAAGCTGGCCTGCACGACGGGGCGAACGGAATTCCACGGAATGGTGAATTTGAACCAGTCTTCGTCAACCTGTTCCACGACCACACGGACATCATAGCCAGGATTGACACTGGCAAGGTAGATTGAGGCCCCTGAAGTCAGGCCCGGCACATCTCCTTCGAACCACGCGGTCTGATCACCATCGTGGAAGATCTGCACGGGGAAGATGTTCGTGGCTTCGTTGGGGACAAAGCTCAGGGCGGCTTCCTGGCCACCGCTGAGCAGGTGTTTTGCCGCGATGCGGAAGGTGTCCTGGCTGACGGCCTGGACGATAAATTCGCCGTTGTAGTCGGGGACATCTGGTGCGCTGATCGTGACCTTGTCACCGACGTGGAATCCGTGATCGGGATAAACAACAGTCACGGCTGTAAAGTTGTAG
>JBJTOM010000081.1:0-11044 GCA_046074585.1 Planctomycetota bacterium
TCCGCCGACTTCGCCTTCCGCCCCAGCCAAAAACTCAGCCCAAGCGTGAAGCCCACAAATGCCAGAAAAATCGCAATTGCCAGCCCCGAAGATTCGTAAATCATCGCTATGCCTTTGAGCGGGAAGGTTTTCAGTTTTCAGTTTTCAGAACCGACGGAAACTATCGAATCTCAGTAACAACCAGCCCCCCTCTCCCCTCCAGGGGAGAGGGGTCGGGGGTGAGGGGTGAAGAGAGAGAAGTGAGAGGAGAACGGCTCAGCGATCATCGTTCCAGCGGTGAAAGACTCTCACAACGCCCCCGCAAGGGTCACTGACAGCCCCGCCAACGTGCCGCCCGTATCCGGCGCTGCCGGAGTGCGGGGCGAGCGAGTTTCAGGGCGCTTGACCCTCACCCCCAGCCCCTCTCCCTCGGAGGGAGAGGGTGGCAGGAGCGATTCACTCCCTGCTTCTCAGCAGTCCATAGACAGCCGAGAGCAGGACAGCACCGAAGATGAGGGCGAATCCATAGATCACGGCCACATTGAGACCGGACAGCAGGACGGTTTCCATGCGTGCGGGCGCGAAGGCATTCAGGCCGACGAAGCCGGTGTAGAAGGCCAGATACACAAAAAACAGAATCAGGCCGGAGCGGGATGCCTTGATGTTCATAGGTTGAGATCCAGGGGAGCGGGGAGCGGGGGGCTAGCTGCAGGGGGCGGTGAGGCGGAACTGGGGGCGTTCTTCCAGCCATCTGGCGATGCGGTCAGTGCGTGCGAGTGCGACGGGGAGGAAATCGAGTGCCTGCTGGAGTCGTTCGTTGGGCTCGGCGCAGCTGAACCGCAGAAACCCGGCTCCAGCGGCCCCAAAACATTCCCCGCCCAGGCAGGCAACGCCAAAGTGATCATCGGCTCCTTCCAGCAGATACAGGGCGAGTCCGTGGCTGGTGATGCCCAGTTGGTTGCAGACGGGTTTAATACAGGGGAAGACGTAAAATGTGGCTGTGGGATCGAGTGTGAGGAACCCGGGGATCCGATTGAGCCCTTCGGTGAGGAGTACGACTTTTTCACGGAATTTGAGCATCGTTTCGTCGCGTTCGCGGGAGTCCTGGTCGAGTGCCGCGGCGCCGGCCAGCTGCACAATTGGCGGGGTGCAGGACAGGGTGGTGTTGATCATCTTGCCGATGGCTTCAGTGATGTCGCGCGACGAAGCACAGAACCCCAGTCGCCAGCCACTCATGGAATAGGACTTGCTGAACGTATAGGCGGCCACGCACTGGTCGAGCATGCCTGGCTGTGCGAGAAGGGAGTGGTGGTGTCCCTTCCAGACCATATGGCAGTACGGTTCGTCGCTGAACACGGCCACATTTCGTCCGCGGATCAGATCGGCAATGTCGCGCAGGTCCTGTTCCGTGGTGATGCCGCCGGTGGGATTATGCGGGGAATTCAAAAACACGGCGCGCGGGGAGGGATCGGAATTCAGGAAGTCCTCGATGTCCGACACCTGCGGCCGGAACTGGGTTTCCTGGCGAAGCGGTTTGAGCACCGCGCGTGCTCCGCGC
Source organism: Planctomycetota bacterium (assembly GCA_046074585.1). Taxonomy (GTDB): domain Bacteria; phylum Planctomycetota; class Planctomycetia; order Planctomycetales; family Planctomycetaceae; genus SXXK01. The sequence goes on from JBJTOM010000081.1 coordinate 1,538, forward strand.
CGCTGGATATTGGGCAGATAGGTCGGGAAGTGCGGGCTGAACACCAGACACCCATCGCCTGGATTGAGGAATGCTTCGCAGAAAAACTGTTCGAACACTTTGGCTCCCGGTCCGGCGGCAATGTTTTCGCTGGCAACGGGAATATTGAATTCGCGGTGCAGGAAGCGTGCAGCTGCGGCGCGGAATTCCGGGATTCCGGGGGAGGGGCAGTAGTGGGACTGGTTGTCTCGAATGGCCTGCAGGCCGGACGCGATGGCCGCAGCAGTGCTGTTGAAGGGGCTGTCGCCGATTTCCAGTTCGACGACGTCCTTGCCGGCTGCTTTGAGCTTTTTGGCGGCGGCGAGCACTGTGAAGGCGGTTTCGACGTTCAGGGATCGGGCGAATTCACTGAGTTGGGCGGTCATGCAACGCTCGCGTGGAAAAAATACAGGGAAGCTGTCGGAGGGAACCAAATTAGGGCAGATTCGCTGGCAGGAATCAAATGAATCCGCCAGATTCTGCCAACATCACGGCCAGCCCCGCGTATATTCTGCGGATCGTCGCGTTGTGGTCGCATCGTCCCGCCCTCCAGGATACTGGTAATCCACCAATCCCATGATTGAAACCCGGAACCTCACCAAACGCTACGGCAGTCTGATCGCCGCCAATGACATCACGCTCCGGCTGGATCAGGGGGACGTCTTCGGGTTTATCGGCCCGAATGGTTCCGGCAAAACCACAACCATGCGGATGATCGCCACTCTCCTGGCTCCCGATCACGGGGAAGCCTACGTCTGCGGCAAGTCCATCTACACCGATCAGGAAGAAATCCGGCGACTGGTGGGTTTCATGCCGGACTTTTTTGGTGTCTACGATGACATGACTGTCATCGAATACCTCGAATTTTTCGCGGCCGCCTACCGCATCGACAGCAGTCGTCGTCGCAAAGTCGTCGAAGAAAAGCTGGAACTGGTGGACATGGCCTTCAAACGCGATTCCATGGTCAACGAACTCTCCCGCGGACAAACGCAGCGCATCGGACTTGCTCGAACACTCCTGCACGACCCCGAAGTGCTGCTGCTTGACGAACCCGCCAGCGGACTCGATCCCCGCGCCCGCATCGAAATCCGCGGACTCCTGCGGCGATTGGGGGAAATGAAGAAAACGGTGATCGTCAGCAGCCATATTCTGCCCGAACTTGCCGACGTCTGCACCCGCGTGGGCATGATCGAAAAAGGTCACATGATTGTCGATGGCAACGTCGCCGAAGTCATGCGCAAGGCCCGCCAGCGGATCCTCCTGCAGATCCGCGTCCGCGAACGCACCGATCAGGCCGCAAAACTCCTCGAACAACTCGACTGCGTCGAAAAACTGGCCGTCACAAAGGACCAGACGATCGAAACAACCCTGAAACCGTCCGTGGAAGACTACAGCAGCCTGCCTGCAGCCCTCATTCAGGCCGGCTTCGCGCTGATGCTCTTTCGCGAAGAAGAAGTCAACCTCGAAACCGCCTTCCTGCAACTCACCCGCGGACTTGTCCAGTAACCCCGCTGCGCACTCAGCTCAAGCCCGCCTGCCGCATCAGCGCCCGCGTCGCATCGTGAGCCTCCAGAACCCACTCCTCGATTGCCCCAGGTTCCGGCGAATACTCCAGCTCGATCGACATCCCACCCGCATAACCCATCTGCCGGATCTGCTCAAGGTACGGCCCAAACGGAACCACGCCACGGCCCGGCGGCAAATCCCCGTGACGCACTCCGTCACAGTCCGAGATGTGAATATGAATCGCCCGATCAGCCAGTCGCGGTAATTCCTCCGCCGGAACCCTCGCCAGATGCAAATGCGAAATGTCAATGTTCGCCCGCAACGCCGGGTGACCCGCATCGTCCAGAAAATGCACCATCGTTTCCACACTGTTCACCAGCGATAACGGAAACGGCTCCAGTTCCAGAGCGATCTCCAAACCAAGGGCCGCCGCTGCATCAGCCAGTCGCCGACAGTTCTCCACTCCCGTCCGCCACTGCTCAGCCGCCGGAATCACCTCCTGGTTCCAGATGTACTCGCCCAGCACCAGCAGCAGATTACCCGCCTCCAGCTCGTAACACAGCTCGAGGTATTTGCGGCAGCGATCCAGATGAAAACGCTGCACCGACGGATTGAAGTCCACCAGCCCCGTCGCCACACAACACACCGACAGTATCGGCAGTCCCGCACGCGAACACTCACGACGGATCAACTGACGTTCCCGCACATCGATGTCCAGTGGATCCGTGAAGATGTCAATCGTATCGAAACCGATCTCTTTCGTACGCCAAATCCCCCATGCCGTGTCCCGCCCCGCCTGAGCCCACGCACTGTTGATCAATCCCAGCTGCATCACCCGTCTCCCTCCCACACTGCAATCGCTGAATATTCCCCCCAGTCCACCGATCCGCCAGATTATCGCGGAAACAAGTCATCCGCAAACAGACACACAGAACCTCCGGCTGAATCACTGCAGGAAATCTGATGCGACCCCGCCAATAATCAGCTTGCCACACAGCCCCCATGACCCCCAAACCTCCGATTCTTCCCTGAGATTTCATGGAAATTCCGCCACTTTTGCGCCTTGATTCACCTTGAGCCGTTCTTTTTTTCTCGGAGCCCCGAAAACTTGTCTTTCCTGTTCAGTGGAAATTCACTATTTACTCCGCATGCGCCGGCGCAGATTCTCCGTCGATTCGGAGATGCAGGGAAGTTTCCGGCGTTTGGGGAGGGAATCCCATGCGTCTGATTATCGGTAAAATTCTGCTTCTGGCTGTCGTCATCGGACTCGGTTCCGGCATCGCATACGTCGCCTTCAAACGCATGCCGAAGGACGGTCGTGCCATCACCAGCGATCAGCTTGCCAAAGCGGTTCAGCTGTCAGAAAGCACCAGCGGCACTCTTGCGCCCACAGACAATGCGGAATCCGCAGCCCCACAACACAGCGAACCGACCAGCCCCTTCGCGCTCACCGAACCGGCCGACGAAGACGCCCCGCCTGCAATCGGCGAACAACTTGCCGAAATTCCGCCCGCAGAATCTCCAAAGGGCTTCCAGTTCGAACTGCCAGAGACAGCCACTGCAGTGACACCCGTCAGCTTCACGACGGAATCCACCGACGATTCTCAGGATACCGGCGATTCTCAGCACACGGGCGACTCCAGAGACACCGAAAAGCCGACAGACGATGACTCATCAGCAGCCAACTCCCAAAGCCGGCAGGCCGGCCAGCCGGATTCCAGCTCCGATGAAGCTGCCGTCATGTTCTTTGGTTCAGGTTCAACGGATGAGACTGCGCTTTCCACTCCGAAAGACTCTTCCCGCTCCGATGGTCGCAGCACCGGCGGTTTCACACTCCTGCCTTCCGTTGCCCCCGCCCCCGCAGACAGGCCAGCATCTGCAATCGCCTCCAAATCGTCGCCAACTCCCCCGCGCCGTACCACACCCGCTCCCGTATCCGCGTCCCGCGCCGCCCGCGAATCCGCTAAAGCCTCCGCCAGCAACTTCGCCACAGATCGTCCGTCCGCCAGCACTCAGGCACCCGTCACGAAGACATCTCCCGCCACAACCACTCCCGCTCCCACGACCGTTGCCGCAGCCGCGAAGCCTCCGGTCGTCGCTGAGCCGATACGCACAGCTCCTCCCGTCCCCGGACCAGCACCCATTCCTCGCACCCGGCCACAAACTCCACCCAGAACCCCCGCCGGCCCGGCCGGAAATATTTTCTTCGCCGGAAACTCACCAGCAAGTGCAGGCACTGCCAATGCACATCCTGCACAAACAGCCTCCTCAGCTCAACCCGCCGTCACTCCCCTGAAACCGGTGGCTGCCGCTGCAACCACCGCTGCAACCACCGCTGCAGTCCCCCAAACGTCCTCGACAATCCCGCAGCCAGTGAAGACCGTGTCGTCTCGCCCCACCGCTGCGCCCTCGGCCACGACATCCAAAGACCCTCTCCTCACACAGACCGCGAAGCCCTCCAGATCGCCCGCATTTCCCGGCGTCGCCAGCCTCGATGAACCATTGACCGAAGTTCCTGCCCCCGAGCCATCGGACGAACCGGACTTCCCGTCATTGAGTGAGCCGGCGATGGAGGGCGAAGAAAACTCAGCCGCATCTGCTGCCAGTTCAGCAGATGACCTGCCCTTCATGCGGTCTCTTGATCCCCCAGCACCCGTCGCATCCGCCCCCCCGGAAAAATCAGCCGCAACCGAAACCTTCAATCCCTTCGCGCCAGTCGAGCCCACGCCCGCAAATCCGCCTCCGAAGTCAGCAGACACGTTCGAACCGCAATTTGAGCCCTCCACAGATCCCACTCTCAACCCGCCAGTGTCCGACACCCCGCCGACACCCCGCACCACGCCCGATGCTGGCCTCAGGAATCAGCCAAAAACCACCCCGGCTCGGCCCGCCACATCGCCACCACCAGTCACCACACCACCAGCGGATTCCGCGAGGCCGGATGTGCTGTTTCCGGAATTGACCGTGCCGGAACCCGTGCCCTCGTTCCCCTCCGATCAACCTACCACTGCTTCTCCGGTCAATCCACAAGTACCGAACACCCCGGCGTCTCGACCGACTCCCGCGCCAACTCCAGCCAACTCCAGTCCCCCACCGAACCCCGGTCCATTTGCCAATGACGCCGGCAGGCCACGAGTGACTCCGCCGTCGACCTCGGTGACCACTCCCGCAACGCAGCCCAGGCCGGCAACCCCTTCGCCCGCTCCTGCAAACTCATCAGCAACCCAGCCCCCGAAGACTTCCAGCACATCCAACCCGTTTGCTCCGGAAATCTCTGCTGAACTGCCCTTCGAACCAACGGCGCCAGCGGAACCCGCCACTCCGGTGATGGATGAGCCACCCGTTCGCACCACTCAGCCGGATCCCGCTGATCTGCCCCCTGTTCCACTTCCTGCTGAGCCAGGTCCCTTCCCCACAGACCCCATCCGGCCACCCGTCACCAGCGGCCGCTCCGTCGAAAGCCTGCAGACCCTGCCCGAACGATCGGAAGCTTCCGGGAATGCCGGTTCCCGCACCATGATTCAGCCGGATCGTTCCCGTTCGGAGTCTGAGCCGTTCCCGATTGAACGTGGCGGTACACCCCAACGCATTCGCTCAAACCTGCGCCCCTCTCCCTCCACTCCCAGTGACTCAACTCCCGCAAACCCTGAACCGTTCCCGATTACGGAAGAGCCGGAGCGTCCGGATCTGCCGGTTGACGCTCAGCCACTGCCGCCGTTTGAGGAATTGCCGTCGCGGGCTGGTCGTGGTGAGCTGCCGTCCGTCCCCGATCGTTCAAACCGCCCGGACTCGCGGCGTGTCGAGGGCGGCCCACCGATCAAGGCCGTTGAAAAGCTGCGTCCACAGCTGACCATCGAAAAGAAGGCGCCTGAAAGTGCGACCATCGGCATCGCCCATGAATATCGCATTCTTGTTTCCAATGACGGCGATACGGCAGCCCGTGATGTGGTTGTTGAAGATGAACTCAATGGGGCTGCTGAGTTTGTTTCTTCCAGTCCACCGGCCGATTACGACGCGAGAACCGGCGTGATCCTCTGGAACTTTGAGGAACTCGAACCCCGCGAAAGTCGTGAGATCGTCGTGCGCGTCAAACCCACTGGTGAAGGCATGCTCACCGGGACCGCCACTGTCCGCTTTCGCACTGAAGTGCGTTCCGCCACCCTGATTCGGGCTCCGAAGCTGCAGCTGGAAATCGACGGCCCTCAACAGGTGCTCGTCGGAGAAGACGTGAAACTTCGCTTCACCATTCGCAACGCCGGGAGTGGAGATGCAGCGGGAGTGCTGCTGCGAAGCGTGCTTCCTGATGCCATCCGTCATCCCGAAGGTGCAGATCTGGAATACGAGATTGAACTGCTTCGAGCGGGTGATGAACAGTCCGTTGATCTCACGGCAGTCGCCGCAGAACCTGGTCGGCCGGTGCGTATCTCCGCTGAAATCAGCGCCTCCGGCATCGCCCCCGTTGTCGCCCGCAACAACCTCACGGTGGTGGGATCCCAGCTGACCGTTGAACGCCTTGGCCCCGCCAGACGCTTCGTTGGACGGCCCGCGAAATTCCAGAATGTCGTGGTCAACCAGTCTGACTTTGATGCGCTGGACGCTGTGATTACTGAAGATGTGCCGCAGGGAATGCGAGTTATCGCGGTGGGCAGCGGCGGAGAATACAACGCCAAAAATCGACGTATCACCTGGCAGCTCCCGCAACTCAAAGCCGGGGCCCAGACCGTTCTGGAAGTCGAACTGCAGCCGGAAATCACCGGACGCATGGAATCCATCGTGGAAGTGTCAGAGAAAGCCGGGTTCCGCTCGCGAGCCGAAGAAAACACCGTGGTGGAGGTGGAGGGACTGCACAATGTCACAGCTGACATCAGCCGGCAGGACCAGCCGGTCGCGGTTGGTGAACGCTTCGGCTTCACAGTGGCTGTCGATAATCGCGGCACCGCAGTCGCACGCAACGTCGAGCTCATCATTCAGGTACCGGCGGGCCTGCAGGTACTCGCAGCGGGTACCCGCGAAATCCCCGGCCGACTGCTCCCCGGAAATATCGTCCGCTACAGCGTTGTCCGCTCTCTGAAGCCCGACGAACAACTGCCCTTCCAGGTCACACTGCAGGGCCGTGAAGCCGTCCGCAATGCCGTGATCCAGGCACAGCTGAAATATGACGAAATGACTCAGCCACTCATCATCTCCGAATCCGTCACCGTGTTCGACGATCAGCCGTGAAGGTCATCGGGCACCGGACGTCTGAATACCTGGTCCAACGAGGCTGTCTGCCGTCCGTCAGCCGCGCATCTGTGGAGCGATGCTGGCTGCCATGAAAATGCCCCCCTTCTGGAACCCGTTTCGTTTTGGTCTGGCTCTGGCTCTCCTGTGTGCGTTCCCCGCACCTGCCGCGCTGCCCTCCGCAGAACAGATTGAAATTCACTGCACGCGGGATGAGCTGATTATTCAGCTGCCACGGTTTGACCTGCTGCGTCGGACCAGTCCCGCTCTGACAGCCGAACTGCAAGTCCGCTGTTCGGACGGTCGTGAGCAACGTCTGGTGATGGATCTTTCCGATCCGGCAGTCTCCGGAACACTCGTAGTCAATCTCGCGAACTGCGGCGCGCCGGTGCAAGCCGGCATTGTGGTCCGTCGTGCTGACGGGACAGTCATTCTCGAACGTCCATTCGCGGCGGTCCGCCAAGTCGCCATCCGCAGTCAGCTGTTTCCTGCCACTGACGGTCGTCTTGCGGCGATTCAGCCGGGTTCAGGCCCGGCATCAGAAGAAATTCTGCCGAGAATTCTGCTGCCCGATGTCAGCCGCTTGCGGGCTGTCCAGATTGCTGCAGCAACGCGTTCCCTGACAAAGGACAGTATCACCTACCCGGTGGTCGCACAGGCAGACGCACCCCTGCGATGTGCCAGCATCCTCGTCGGACGGCAGACGGCCGCTCCGCAGGATCCGCATGCAGCCAGCCTCTACGTCACTTATAAAAAAGCCATTTTCGTCGGTGATCAGCTGGATCGCTGGCTCAAGTTCCTGGTTGAAGTGCCACTGCACGAATCCTGGGGACACGGACAGGGAGATGAGACCATCCGTCCGGGGCACGAGATCAAAGTGCACGTCACCGATCAGGTCAGGGAAAAGGACTGGAGTGGCCGTCAGCGGCATATTCTTGGTGAAGGTCAGGAGGATCTGGGGCAAACGCATTCAGCCACCGACGACGATGGCCGGCTCTACTTCATCGCCGATGGTCGTGTCGTGCGTTTCGATCCGAATGTCAAGGCATTTGAGTGCTCTCCGCCGCTCCGCCTGCAGAAGCTCTGCCCCGGCGGCGAGACCATGAAAGGTTCTCCAGGATGGCTCACCGGGAATCTGCTGATGGTCTGCACGCGGGGACGCATCTTTCTGATCGATATCCTCGATTACATGACGGCTCCCAATCCACCGGGAATTGATGTGCCGCAGCGTCGAATCGGCGGCGTATTCTCCATCCCGCAGGACTGGAGCAATCCTGAGGAATTTGCGGCCGACACGCGCCTCCATGCGGGCACCTGGGAGAACGCCACTCCAACTCTCTACACTTCCCCGCCCACCGTCGGCGCCGCTGCTGATGAACGCAAGCTGGGATTGCCCGTGATCACTGAAACAGGTCTGTTGATCGTCCCGGCGGGAAAGAAGGCCGCCGGCGGTCCATGGCGACTGGATCTGGACGCGCAGGGACGAAACATCGCTTTCGGCGAAGTTCGCTCACTCGATGATTTGATCTCGACCGATGGGCAAACCACGTTCCAGCGAACGCGGGAAGCGACGATTCGGGGAGTCCCGAAAACGATGGTACACCTCGCTGGAAATATCTTCGGGCGACACCTCGTCGGACCCGCTGGTCTTGATGGATTTGAGATTCCCCGGGCATCCATTCGGCAGCTGCTGATGAGCGATGGCTGGGACGCCTCAATGCTCCTGCCACCGACGTCACGGCATGCCTATCGCACCTACACCGGCGCTCCCGCCGGGACTGTGACCGTGAAGTACGACATCGTCGAACTTCTCAATGCCACACACCAGGCTCAGGGGCCCCTGCGCGAATCGCTGAAGGAAGGCCCAGGTCTCGGGCCGGTGTTTCTGGTCAGCCCGATTCCCGGCCTGCCCGCACAGGCAGTGGCTGTGAGCGATTATGCCGGGTATCCACTGTGCCAGCTCGACTTCTCCTCACTCGAAGAAAAACGCACCGTCTTCAAAACACATCTGCCGGAAAAAACTCCCCTGGCAACCGGACTCGGCCCCTATGACTCGACCTGGGTTCTGCAGGGCGACGAACTGTGGCTCATCGTCACAGGGTATACGGGCATGACCCGCATCCGATATGCAAAGTCCGGGCAGAGAGCCCGCAACATGACATCCGATGTCTTTCACACTCGCATGGTTCCCACAGCCATCGATGGGCAGGTGAGAGGAGGATTGAAGCAGTATGATCGCATTCTGCCGGTTATCGGCGGCCGTTTGCTCGACAGCGGCACCGGACGCCCCGGTCGCGGCGGCACTCCCTTCACGACTGGTGTCGAACTGTTCAGCCTCAGCGACCTCCCTGGAACAGGGCCTGTTCCCAGCCAGACCGCGGCCAGTCTGAGCCGCTGCTGTGGCGCTCTGAAATCCCTGCAAAGCCGCGTCTCCTGGAATCTGTCCGATGGCCGGCTGCGACAGGAGATTTTTGGCAGCGGCAGGCCGAGCCAGGTCGGCCTCGCAGAACTTGACGAAAAAGACAAATCCCTTGTCCCCACAAATCATGATGAGAAAATTTTTCTCTACGAAGTCCTTGAAAACCGCGGACTTCGTGATCTTTTCGCCCTCGCACTGCCGCTCTCAGCGTCAGGCCAAACCGTCGACAGTTACCTCGCACTGTCTCCCTGCCATCAGTTTCTTGTGATCCTCACCGATGACGCCACACTCTGGTCATGGAACATCGCACAAAGGCAGTTTATTGATGGTATCCGACTGCAATA
>JBJTOM010000082.1:0-16854 GCA_046074585.1 Planctomycetota bacterium
GATCCGGACGTGCGGCTCTGTGTCTTCGCCACACCCCACACGTTCCAAACCAACGCTCTCGACGACAACTGCCCTGCCTGGCAAGCCCTCATCAAGTCCCTTGCCGTCCCCGAAGTACAGCCCTGCCATCAGTTCAGGTACCGTGCCTGCACATTCCTCCGCAATGACGGCAATCGCTCCTGGGCCTGCTGTTCTGCCGGCATGTTCGCTTTTCTCTCCGCCAAATGCTCGCCCTCGCAGCAACAGATTTATCAGCCCTTTTTCGACCACATGCTGGCCTCCCTTCGCCTTGGCGACAGCCACCCCGGTCGCCTTGCCGTCCTCCGCTCAGAGGTCCTCCGCGAATTCCATCGCACCTACCCCAAAGCCGAATGTCGGATCGTCGACGAACAGCTGCAACTGGGCGCCCTGCATATTTTCGTCGAAAACCTGCTGGCAACCATCGAATCCAACCCCCGAAAGCGGCGAGTGCTTATTCAGCAGTTTGTTCGCACCACCAATAGAGTCGGCCGCCAGGCCAAACAGCTCGGTGCCGAACACTGGTCCACAGTTCAGCAGCGGGTCTACCCAATGCTCCGTCCTGCCGAATTCATCAACGCGGCGTTCCATTCCCGGCCTGAATCCTCCGTTCCATCCGCCCGTCCATCCCGACAGCAACAGCTCACTGCCATTCCGTGGCTGGCAAACCTCGTTATCTGCTACGCAATTGATTCCCCTGACGCTCTCCGCTTTGTCCTCAACTCCGATCTTGAACGCTGGAATGTCGACCAGCCCACGCTGCACCACCAGGCCCTGCTCAACCTGCAGACCATCAAGGGCCCGCAACTCTCAGGTGTCCCCGCTCCCGATGGATCACTCCTGATCGCCATGCCCATGGACAGCCCGGTGCCGGTCAATTCCGCATGGCTTCTGCATCCCGATCTTTTCCAGTGTGTGCAGATGTCTTTCCGCGGTCCCATCTGGGCAGCAGTGCCCCATCGCGATACGCTCCTGCTGTTTTCCTCCAGGCACTACGATCGCGTTCAGGTGCAAACGGCTATCCGCCAGGACTATTCCACCAGTCACCAACCGATCTCAGACTGCCTGTTTCGGGTCAACCCGGACGGGATTGTCCTCGCCTGAAGACTGCTCAGGAAGCTCTGTTGCCTCCGGCAGTCTTTTGCTATGCTCCCCGGCAACACCACTCCTGTCACGCCACGGACGGCCATTCTTCATGGATGTTGTACCCGCCTTTCCTCAGCCCCCCCAAACGCCGGCCTGGCTGCTGCTGGGAATCTGTGGTGCAGGCATGCGCAGCTTCGCACAGCACCTGGTGGCTCTGAATATTCCCGTCGTCGGCTCCGACAGCGACCACGACGCTCTCAACCGTGCCCGTTCGTCGCTCCCCGCGGCCATCACACTGCTCGAATGGTCTGCCGTCCAGCGCGGTCATACTCCTTCAATCTCCACCGTTGTGCACTCCGTGGCCGTCGCCCCCTGGGGCCCCGAACTGAACCTGCTGCGATGCCGCGGCATCCGAATTCTCAGCCTTCCCACGGCCCTCGCACACCAGTTCGCGAGCATCCCGCAACTCTGCGTCGCAGGCACTCACGGAAAATCCACAACCACAGGGATGCTCTGGTGGATCCTGCATCACGCTGGCTGCCCCACCGCTCGCTATGTGGGCGCCGAATTTCAATCCGGCGATCCTGCGCCCCTCCCGGGATCCCCAAACTCCCCATTCAGCGCCGCGGTTCTCGAATCCTGCGAATACCGCGACTCTTTTCTCGCACTGCAACCCTCGCAGTGTGTGCTCACCGGCATTGAACCAGACCATTTTGACTGGTTCACCACTCCGTCCGCCGCGACCCGCTCCTACGCCGCATTTCTCAACCGTACAATCCCCGGTGGTGCCTTCATTTATTCAGCCGACTGCCCCACATCATCAATGCTCGCTGGCAATTTTGTCAGCGGACCGGTGATCTCGTGGTCTGCCGCGTCCCGGCCTGCCGTCTGGCAGCTGACTCCCCACGCTCCTCACGCCGGCTGTCTCAACGCCACCGGAACGCTCCAGCGTGCTGACAGCCGTGACACGATCCAGCTCCAGCTGCGGGTTCCCGGCGAACACAACCTCCGAAATGCCACCGCCGCCCTGCTCGCCGCCATTCACCGGGGAATTCCGGCCCCGGAAGCCGCGCACTGGCTTTCCACATTTCCGGGCATGCGTCGGCGCTTTGAATATCGCGGAACCTGGCGTGGCGCCGATCTCTTCGATGACTACGCTCATCACCCCACAGCCGTCGACGCTACTCTGCGGACCATTCGTCGGATTTTCCCGGATCGCCAGGTTGTGGTCGTTTTCGAGCCGCATCAGCTCAGCCGCACTCACACTCTGCTCCAGCCCTTCGCACAATCACTGGCCCTTGCCGACAGAGTGATTGTCACTCCAGTGCTCGCAGCGCGTGAAACGGCCCCGCCAGCCGCCCGGCGGGAACTTGCACAGGAACTTGTGCGGCGGATTTGCCAGATCGGCGGTCGCGCCAGTCTGGTCGGGGATCTTGACCGCGTGCCTGAAAATTTGGACCATGCGGTCCGCGCAGGCGACATTCTCATCACCATGGGTGCAGGCAGGACGAATCTGATTCATGACGAAATCCATCGAACAATTCCCAGAGATTCTGCAGCGTGACGTCTCGCTGGCTGACCACACATGGCTCCGCACCGGTGGTCCGGCCGACTACCTGCTGACACCGCGAACGGAACCAGAACTCCTTGCGGTGGTTGCCGCGTGCCGGGCTGACGGGCTGCCGATTCACATTCTTGGCTGCGGTTCCAATCTTCTGGTGCGCGACGCCGGCGTGCGCGGCGCCGTCATTCGGCTCACCTCACCCCTTCTGTCTCAGATTCGCATCGAAGGCACCGCCGTGCAGGCAGGTGCCGCAGCACTCCTGTCGGCCGTCATCACCGAAACCACTCGCGCCGGACTGGGAGGTATGGAACATCTGGTGGGCATCCCTGGCACGATCGGTGGCGCCGTTGTGGGAAACAGTGGTGGTCGCAGCGGCGACATCGGTCAGCTTGTCCGCTCCGTCACAGTGCTCACACAGGCCGGTGAAATTGCCACGCGTCAGGGCGACGAACTCTCCTTTTCGTACCGCCGCAGCAGCATCCAGGACCTCGTGCTTCTTTCCGCAGAACTCGAACTGCACCGGGACGACTCCGAAGAACTCACCAAACGCATGCGGAAAAACTGGATCATGAAACGTTCCACTCAGCCCCTCGCCGATCAGTCGGCCGGGTGCATCTTTCGCAATCCCCGCGGGCTGAGTGCCGGTGCGCTCATCGAACAATGCGCACTCAAAAATGCGTCCGCAGGCAAAGCCCGGATCAGTGACCGCCATGCCAACTTTATCGTCACCGAACCCGGCGCTACCAGCGCCGACATTGAACTGCTCATCGCCCGCGTCCAGTCAGCCGTGGCAGCAAAGTTTTCCGTCGATCTGGAACTGGAGATTCAGGTGTGGTAACGCCCGCTCAGCAGGCTCCCGTGCTGACCTGCCGCCCGCCCGCGGCCGTCCCTGACAACTGTTCACGGAGACTTCCGTGAGCATCTGCGGCGCTGATTCAGCCCCCGGGCAACTGCGGATCCTGCTGCTTGCCGGCGGAACATCGGCCGAACGGGACGTCAGCCTGGAAAGCGGCCACTGCGTCGCAGAAACGCTTCGCCAGCGCGGTCACTGCGTGCAGATTCTGGATCCCGCCTGCACGCCACTGTCCGCCGCGGCCGATGTGGACATCATTCTCCCCATGCTGCATGGCACCGGAGCCGAAGACGGCACACTCCAGCGGGAACTTGAACGGCAGTCGATCCCCTGGCTGGGCAGTTCCCCTGCAGCCTCGGCACTGACCTTCAGCAAATCCGCCACGCGCCAAACGCTCGCCATGGCCGGCCTCCCCGTCGCCCCCGGTTTCTCAGCCACAGCCGAGACTCACGCAGCGCTGATCAGACAAAACGCAGAACGCCTCGGTCTGCCACTCGTCGTTAAGCCCTCTCAACAGGGCTCCAGTATCGGAATTACGCTGGTTCAGTCGTGGAGTCAATTCCCAGAGGCCCTCCAGGTCGCTTTCCAGTGGGGGCCTGAAATTGTTGTGGAACGCTGGGTTTCCGGCCGTGAACTGACCGTTCCTGTCATCGATCAGGAACTTTTTCCCGCGATCGAAATTCTCCCGGAACGGCCGTGGTATGACTACGAAGCCAAGTACCAGGACCAGCTGACGCGGTACCAGACAGCTCCCGCCGGGCTCCCCGACGACCTCCTGCCAACAGTTTTGCGGGCCGTCAATGTCTGCGGTGTCTCCGCCATCAGTCGTACCGACCTGCGACTGGCTCCCGACGGGACCTTCTGCATTCTGGAAATCAACACGATCCCAGGCATGACGTCACACAGCCTTGTTCCCCTGTCGATCGCAGCTGCCGGTCGAGAGTTGGGAGAACTGCTGGAAATGCTCCTCTGGCGACGGCTGCAGACACAGACGACGAAAGCCGCTGCCTGATGCGCCTGCTCACCATTCGGCATTTCACGGAATACATCCTGTTTCTGTCCCTCGTCGGTGTGGTCCGCAGGCTTCCCGTGACGATCACCGCTGCGATGTCGAAATGCCTCGCCTGGGTCCTTGTGCATCTTCTCCCTGGACGGCTCAGCCGATATGACGTCGCCCGCGGCAACCTCCGAATTGCCTTCGGTGATGACCTCCCCGACACAACCGCTCAGGAAATCATTCAGGGCATGTGGACCCATCTGTTTCGGATGGTGACCGAAATGGTGCAGCTGCCCGGAAAATTTCGACTGGAAACCTGTGCAGAAATCCTGCAGTTCGAAAAACGCAATGAATGTGTTCGAGCGTTGCTGTCCGATCGCCCCGTGCTGCTGCTTGGCGGGCACTTCGGCAACTGGGAAATCAGTCTGCAGACCTTCGGAGAATTCGGTTTTCCCATGGGAGTGGTCGCAAGGGATCTTGATAACCCGTGGCTGCACCGCTGGTTCCTGCGATACCGGCAGTCGACCGGACATCAGGTGCTGTCCAAGTCAGGGGCCGGTCCGGAGCTCGCCGAACGACTGGCAGCCGGAGGCATGGTTTCACTCCTGTGTGATCAGGACGCCGGCCGCAGTGGGGTGTTCGTGGACTTTTTTGGTCACCCCGCGTCGACATTCAAGTCCATCGCACTCCTTGCCCTGCAGTTCAACGCGCTGATCATTGTCGGTGGTGCCTGGCGTCTTCCCCAGGCCGCTCAACGCGGAGCGCGCTGGGTGCGCTTCTGCCTGACAACTGAAGACATTATTGACCCGCAGGACTTCCAGTCGGCCAACGCCGTCGAACTGCTCACACAACGCTACACGGCCGCCCTCGAAGCCCTGATCCGCCGCGCCCCGGAGCAATATTTCTGGGTCCATCGTCGCTGGAAAACCCCTCCCGGCCCCAGACGTCGCAAGAAAGAACCCACCCCGGCAGTCGCCCCGACCGATTCGGCCGGCCACACGCAGGCGAACACCGGCGACAATGGCCAAACTCCGACGCCTACAGTTTCCCACTGAACACTCGACTTCCAGGTTTCATCCTCCACCCGCTGCTGCTAAACTTCCGTCAGGCCATCCTCCATCCCCACTCTCAACCTGCGCTCCTCCTATGGATATCCTTGCTGCCTTCGCCGAATTTGAATCTGCTGCACTCGCCGCCATCGCCGCTGCCACTGATACCGCCGGGATCGAAAAAGTCCGCATCGAATTTCTCGGGCAGAAAAATGGCCGGATCCGCGACCTCCAGAAGGTTGTCGGCTCTGCTCCTCCAGCCGACAAACCCGCCGTCGGTCGCCGCTTCAACGAAGTCCGCACCACCGTTGCTGAACGGCTGGAACTTCGCCAGCAGCAACTCACCGCTCAGGCCGCCAAAGCAGTCTCCGACTTCGATGTCACACTTCCCGGCGAACGCCCTCGACCTGGACGCCTGCACCCCATCACCCAGGTCATGTCCGAATTCCGTGAACTCATGGGACGCTTCGGCTTCACCGTTGTGGATGGCCCGGAAATCGAAGATGAACGCCACAATTTCGATGCCCTGAATATTCCCGAAGACCATCCCGCCCGCGATCCGCTGGACAACTTCTACATTGCCTGCGCCGCTGCTGCCGCCGGCGGTCCCGTGCTCCTTCGCAGCCAGACATCCACCGTGCAGATTCGCACCATGGAACAGGTTGCTCCGCCCGTCCGCATCGTGTCCCTCGGACGCGTCTACCGACCGGATACCATCGACGCCACACACTCCTGCATGTTTCACCAGATGGAAGGTCTGCTCGTCGACCGCCATGTCAGCATGGCGCAGCTCAAAACTGTGCTCAGCCAGTTTGCCCGCAGCTTCCTTGGCCCCGGTGTTGAGATTCGCTTCCGCCCGTCCTTCTTCCCCTTCACCGAACCCTCTGTCGAGGTGGACATGAAATGGGGCGACTCGTGGATGGAAATCGGCGGCGCAGGGATGGTTGACCCCGCCGTGTTTCAGGCGGTTGGCTATGACCCCGAAGTCTACAGCGGTTTTGCCTTCGGGCTGGGCATCGAACGCTTCTGTATGAAGCACTTCGCAGTGGATGACATTCGCCGCTTCTACGAAAACGACCTGCGATTCCTCTCACAGTTCTGACCGATGCCAACCCAGTCACTGCAGATCGCCGGTCGCCCGTTTCAACTGCAGCTCCCCGATCCCACGCACATGCTGGATCAGGCCGTCACCGGGGAAGCACAGGGGCGGGATGGATGGGATCCCTATTGGGGACTTCTATGGGCCGCCGCCCCCCTCACCGCACAACTCATCCTCCAGGCACCTCCCCGCTCTCAACGCGCCCTTGAACTGGGCTGCGGTGTCGGTCTCACCGGCATCGCTGCCCTCGCCGCCGGATTGAACGTCACCTTCTCGGACCAGTCAGCGGAAGCTGTCCAGCTGGCACTCAGCAATGCGGCCATGAACGGCCATCCCGACTCAAAGGGACTCGTGTTCGGCTGGCATCAACCACCGGCAGACTTCGCCCCCTGTGATTTTCTCTTCGGCAGCGACATCCTCTACGACCGCAAGGCTCACGCCCCCCTGCTTCTCACCCTCAAACAACTCCTGACACCCGGCGGCATCGTCTGGATCGGAGATGCGGGGCGCGCCAACGCGGGGGCTTTTACAGACGCCGCCGCGGCCGCAGGCTGGTCCGTCCGACTCTACGACCACCGACTGCTCCCCATTCGCCAGCCGCAACACCTCCAGTTCCGTCTGCTCGTACTTGAACACGAGGAATGACCAGCCTCCGGCAGATACGCCGCGCCGCCCGGTGTTTCCGGCCTTGAGCAACGGTGGGGGCATTGCGTGGCCATTGAAACTCGCAGGACGGATTCGACAGACGCATCGACCGATGATAGAATGCGGCTATGGGATCGTAGCTCAACGGTCAGAGCAGGGGACTTAGGCGGTGTGGCCTGCCCGAAATGAACTGGTTTTCGGCACACGCGAAAATCAGGTGTCTCTTCGAATGGCACCACCGATTGGGTTGCGGCTGTCACCAGTCGTAGAATCTGTCAAACTCGGGGAACGCTAAAACGGACACGTGTCCGTCAGGCCAATCCCGAGCCAAACTGTGGGATCACCCAACGGTGTGACCACAGAAGGTGTAGAGACCAGACGGCAGACAGTCGGTGGCAACGCCGACTGAAGGGATGGTCCGGACCACAAACCCGAAAGGGGCGGCGAAAGCCGAAGTGGGGTGCATAATCCCTTGGTTGCAGGTTCGAATCCTGCCGGTCCCATTTTCTCAGCGTCCAACCCGGCTTACGGGCTCTTGAATTCGCCCAACCGGCGCACCAAAGCCGCCGCAGATCGTACTTCCAGTCGCTGCATCACCTGGCGGCGATGGCATTCCACGGTTTTCACGGCGATCGACAGCAGATCGGCAATCTGGCGATTGGATTTTCCCTGATAAATCAACTCTGCGACGCGCCGCTGTTGCGCGGTCAGGACCTGCAGGCTGCCAGGGGCGACGTCAAATGCCTGGACCGCTGTGCCTTCGTCCTGGGAATCCTCTGTCGCCCCTGCCCGAATCACCGCGAGCCGCAGGGCATCACCGCATACCGGCTTGTCCAGCACACATTCGACCCCGGCCTTCATCAACGCCACTACGCTTCTGGTCGGCGGCGTTTTGGCCAGCAGGATCAGACGCGTGTGCTGAGCGTCCTTCAGTATTCTTGCCAGAAACGGGTCCATGGCCTGCAGGTCATGCGACTGCTCAAGAATCAGCACATCACAGTTCTTTGCGCTCCCGCTTTGTTCGAAATGCCATGGCGCCAGAAACAGCCGAGGCCGGATTGCAAGTGAACTGAGGGCGTCGCGGATGATTTGCGTGTCCAATTCGTCGTCAGTGATCAAGGCGACGCGGAGACTGCATCCCCGGCGGGTTGCCCGGCCACCTGCACCACTGAAATCCAACCGTAAATCGCTGTTTGCTCGCCCGGTCATCCGTGTTTCCATTGCAGGTCAGTCAATTCATGTGACCACTCCGGATCAAAATGCCCCACCAGGGCAGAAATCCAACTTGATTTCGTGTTTTCCAGTGTTTGAGGAATGCTGCATCCGGTGGCTGCCGACTTTCGGAACCACAACCGCAACACCCCTTTCGGGCTGGACATCTGAACTCAACACCAGGCAAACTTTGGGATTCATCCCTTTTTTCTCCATCTGCCCCTGCACGACTGGAGCCAGCCATGAGTTTTCACAGTCCGCATTCGCACAGCTTTTCGGGGATCGTGGTCACCGTTCTTCTGACATTACCGCTTGCGGCACAGGAACCAGGCTACAACGCCACCATCCGTCCGATCCTCGTCGAAGCCTGTTTTTCCTGTCATGGGCCTGACAGTGCCAGTCGGCAGGCAGACCTGCGTCTGGACGTGCGTGAGGCCGCGGTCGCCACGGGCGCAATCGTGCCAGGCAAGCCTGAGACCAGTGAATTGATGCGACGCGTTCTTTCGTCGGATCCCGACAGGGTGATGCCACCGCCGGAAGTGAAGAGGACACTCACAGAGCGACAGCAGCGTCTGCTGGAGGACTGGATTCGCGGCGGGGCCCGCTACGAGCAGCACTGGTCTTACATCGCTCCTGTAAAAAGTGAACTGCCTGTGGTAGCCGCGGAGTACCGGGATTGGGTTCGCAATCCGCTGGATGCCTTCGTGGTGTCTCGTCTGTCGGCTGCGGGACTGCGTCCCGCCCCGCAGGCGGCACCGGAAGTTCTGGCCCGCCGGGCTGCTCTGGACATCACAGGTCTGCCCCCCACTCCGGAACTTCTGCGGTCCTTTCTGAATGATTCTGCTGAGGGCGCCTGGGAGCGTTATGTGGACCGTCTGCTGGCCTTGCCGGAGTGGGGTGAGCATCGCGGCAGGTACTGGCTGGACTACGCGCGCTACGCGGATACTCATGGGATCCATTTCGACAACTATCGGGAAATGTGGGCGTACCGGGACTGGGTGATCCGGGCCTTCAATCTCAACATGCCGTTTGACCAGTTCACCATTGAAAATCTCGCAGGCGATCTGCTCCCTGACCCCACACTCGACCAGCAGATTGCTTCCGGCTTCAATCGCTGCAACATGACCACGAACGAGGGCGGGATCATCGACGAGGAATATGCTGTGCTTTATGCGCGTGATCGTACCGAGACGGTGTCGGCCGTGTGGCTGGGGTTGACGACGGGTTGTGCGACCTGTCACAACCACAAGTTCGATCCGTTCAGTCAGCGTGAGTTCTATGAGCTGGCGGCATACTTCAACAACACAACGCAGGCAGTTCGGGACGGGAACATCAGGGACACGCCGCCCGTCATTCAGGTGCCGTTATTTGAGGACCGGCAGAGATTTCGCGAGTTGCCGGGACTGATCGAGGCGGCCCGTGAGGCTGTCAGTGCGCGGCGAACGGCAGCGGAGCCTGCGTTTGCTGCATGGGCCTCAGCGGCCACTCCTGAAAGTGCCGGCCTGAAGGTTGATGAAACAGCACTTCAGCTGCAACTGCTGGGCCCGACGCCTGATGGTCGTGGTGCGATGCTCAGACGCGGTGATGCTCAGCAGCAACTGCCGATATCAGCCACAGCTCAATGGGAAACGACGCCTTCGGGGCCGGCACTGAATCTGCAGGGAGCGGCCTTTGACATGGCTGATGTCGGCGATGCAGACGCCGGCTCTGCGCTGACGCTGGCTGCCTGGATCAAAACGCCGGCTGCCGACGGTTACGGCGCGATCTGCGCACGCATGGAAGCCCCGCCTGGATTTCGCGGCTGGGACTTCTGGCTGCAGCAGCGGCGTATCGGAATGCACATCATCGGTACCTGGCCCGATCAGGCCATCAAAGTGGTCACTCGCAATCAGATTCCGGCAAACGCATGGGTGCACGCGGTGGTGTCATGGGATGGACGGCGTTCCGCTGCCGGCGTGCGAGTGTGGATCAATGGTCGTCTGCAGGAAGTGAACATCGAGAATGATTCGCTGCGGGATCAGTCGGTGCGGACCAGCGCAGCCTTTCGGCTGGGGCAGCGTTCGGTGGGTGAGCCGGTGACGGCCGCAGTTCGTGATCTGCGGATGTATTCACGGCTCCTCAGCGAAGATGAGGTGCAGGTGCTCGCAGGCGTCAGTCAGGTGGCGTCCATTCTGAGCATGCCTGTTGCTGCGCGAAGGGCAGAACACCAGCAGGTGCTCCGCGAGTTCTGGCAGCGCGCGGTGGATGTGCCGTCACAGCAGCTGCAGTCCACGCTGCAGGGGCTGGAGCGCGAACTGGCCGAAATTCGTGCCCGCGGCACGATTGCTCATGTCATGTCAGAACGCGCGGAGCCCCCGACGGCTTACGTGCTCACACGCGGCGAATATGACAAGCGTGGCGAGCAGGTGTCGGCGGACACCCCGAAAGTGCTTCCCCCGTTTCCAGCTGATGCACCCCGCAATCGCCTGGGTCTTGCACGCTGGCTGATGAGTGCTGAGCATCCGCTGACCGCACGAGTGACGGTCAATCGATACTGGCAGGAGATTTTCGGTACGGGACTGGTGCAGACCACCGGTGACCTTGGAGTTTCCGGTGAATTACCAGTCAATCAGCCGCTGCTTGACTGGCTGGCTGTTGACTTTCGCGAATCGGGCTGGGACGTGAAGCGTCTGGTGCGACTGCTGGTCACATCAGCCACCTATCGCCAGTCGGCCGTTGTCTCCCCGGAAGCACTGGAACGCGACCCTGGCAATCGTCTGCTGTCGCGAGGTCCGAGATTCCGCATGGATGCGGAGATGATTCGCGATTATGCGCTGGCGGTGAGTGGTCTGCTGGTGCGAAGAATTGGTGGTCCCAGTGTGAAGCCTTATCAGCCGGAAGGTGTCTGGGAGGCGATTGCGATGAACGTCAGCAACACGCGGAGTTACCAGCGTGATGCGGGGGAGGGACTGTATCGAAGAAGCCTGTATACGTTTGTAAAACGGATGGCGCCACCGGCAGCGATGGACATTTTCAACGCTCCGAACCGTGAGTACTGTGTGGTTCGCAGGGAACGCACGAACACCCCCCTGCAGGCGCTCGCGGCGCTCAACGACGAGCAGCTGGTGGAAGCCGCACGAGTGCTCGCTGAGCGTGCTTTCAACGAAGCAGCCGACAGCGATGAAGCTCGTCTGCTGCGAATCTATGAGCTGCTGCTGTCACGGGCACCTCGCAGTTCCGAGCTTGAGGTGCTGCAGCGATCGCTCAGTGAACTCAGGACGTGGTATACGGCCAATCCGGCCGACGCTCAGAAAGTGATCGAAGTCGGCGAACGACCACACGTGGCGACAATCCCGTCCGATGAACTCGCAGCATGGACAGTGCTCTGCAATCAACTGCTGAATCTGGACGAAGTGCTCAGCAAGTAAGTCTGAAATCCAACAGAGGAGTACGGCAATGAGTTTGCAGAACGACCTGCGGCTGCATCTGACGAGACGGCATCTGCTCTCATCCGGATCCTGCCTGACGGGCGCAGCCGCGTTCGCCGGACTGCTCGCCGAATCATCCTGCACAGCTGAAACACCCAGCGAGAGTGACTCATACCCAGGCGCATTTCTGCCGCACGCGGCTCCGCGGGTGAAGTCGGTCATCTGGCTGCACATGGTTGGCGGCCCGCCGCAGATGGATCTGCTGGATTACAAGCCGGTGATGAAGGACTGGTATGACCGGGACCTGCCGGAGTCTGTTCGTGGCGGTCAGCGACTCACCACAATGACGTCCGGTCAGGCTCGATTTCCCATTGCCCCCAGCATGTTTCGCTTCCGCCGGGCGGGCGAGTGCGGGATGTGGATGAGCGAGCTGCTGCCGAACCTGCAGCAGGTGGCTGACGACATGTGTTTTGTCCGCAGCATGCATACGGAAGCAATCAATCACGAACCGGCGATCAGCCTGATGCAGACTGGAAATCAGGTGACCGGTCGGCCGTGTCTGGGTGCATGGGCCTCCTATGGCCTCGGGTCGCTCAATCGCAATCTGCCCTCGTTTGTTGTGATGGTGGCCAGACCGACGAACACGGAGCAGGTGCAGGCAATTTCGGCCCGTCTGTGGTCTGCCGGTTACCTCCCCGGTGAACATGCCGGGACAGCGTTCCGCACATCCGGCGATCCGATTCTGTTTTTGAATGATCCGCCGGGAGTCCCACGGGGAGTCCGTCGCACTACGCTCGACGGACTGAACTCGCTGAACACACTGGCGTGGGAGCAGCTTGGGGATCCGGAAATCCGCACGCGGATTGCGCAGTATGAACTGGCATTTCGGATGCAGGCCAGTGTGCCGGAGCTGACAGCGCTGTCCACGGAACCGGCATCGACACTGGCGTTGTATGGTGAAGCGGCTCAGCGTCCAGGCTCGCTTGCAAATACCATGCTGCTGGCCCGCCGAATGGTCGAGCGCGGAGTTCGATTTGTGCAGATCTATCACAACAACTGGGACACCCACGCCAATGTGGCCGGTCGACTTCCGGATCAGTGTCGGGATCTGGATCGTGCGGCTTATGGTCTGATCACGGATCTGAAGCAGCGGGGTCTGTTTGATGAAACGCTGGTGATCTGGGGCGGTGAATTCGGCCGCACCATTTATTCTCAGGGGGGACTGAGTCCGCGAAATTACGGGCGTGACCATCACCCGCGATGCTTTTCCATGTGGATGGCCGGAGGCGGATTCCGGGGAGGCACGATTTACGGCGAAACGGACGACTTCAGCTATAACATCGTCAGGGACCCGGTGCACATTCGCGACTTTCATGCCACTGTGCTGCACCAGCTGGGGTATGATCATGAGCGGCTGGCGTTCCGCTATCAGGGGCTTGATCAGCGTCTGACGGGAGTGCTGCCGGCACGGGTGGTCGAGGACTTACTGGGCTGAAAGTGTCATCAAATGAGTCTGGAGCTCGGATCGAATTCACATGAACTGCAGCCTGCCTCACTGGCCACTCCGGCCGGACAGGCCGCTGCAGCCACTCTGTACCGACATTTGCTGCTGGACGAATGCCTGCCATTCTGGTTTCCGCGCTGTATTGACAGGAACTACGGCGGTTATCTGCACTGCGTGGACCGGGATGGAACCGTGGTGGACACGGACAAATCCATCTGGGCTCAGGGACGCATGGCGTGGATGCTGCTGACGCTGGTGGAAACGCGACAGCTGAATGCTCACCCCGACCGCAGTGAGTGGCAGAGCTGGGCGGAGAGCGGCCTGGAATTTCTCAGACAGTATGGGTTTTCGGCTGCGAACAAGACCGGCAATGGTCCATCCGGTCGCGGGCAGATGTACTTTCATGTGACGCGCGAGGGCCGTCCGATTCGCCGGCGGCGTTATGTGTACTCAGAGGCCTTTGCGGCCATTGCATTCGCGCGTTATGCGTCCGTAAGCGGGGATGAGCAGTCCGCGGAATTGTCCCGGGAGTTATTCGCACGATTTGTGGATGTGAACTTCACACCCGAACGAATGGCTCCAAAGTTCACGGATGAGCGTCCGCTGCTGGGGCTCGCCCCACGGATGATCACCATCGTGACCGCTCAGGAGATGAGCGGCAGTCCCGCGGACACGCCGGACCTCAGGAAATGGATTGACCGCTGCATTCAGCAGATCGCGGATCTGTTCTACAAGCCTGAGCTCGGATGTGTGATGGAGTCAGTGCAGCCGGATGGCAGCATATCCGATCATTTCGACGGCCGCCTGCTGAACCCCGGGCACGCGATTGAAGGGGCGTGGTTCGTGCTTGAGGAAGCGCGAAGACGCAGCGACAGCCAGCTGACTCAGCTTGGCTGCGGCATGCTTGACTGCATGTGGCAACGCGGCTGGGACTCAGAATTCGGCGGGCTGTTCTACTTTCGTGATGTCTGGAACCGTCCAGTCCAGGAATACTGGCACGACATGAAATTCTGGTGGCCGCACAACGAAGCTCTCATTGCCACACTGCTCGCATGGAAGCTCACTGGCCACCCAAAGTACCTTGACTGGCACTGTGCCGTCTTTAACTGGTCCTTCCGTCACTTTCATGATCGCCTGCACGGCGAGTGGTTCGGCTATCTGCACAGGGATGGCAGGCTTTCAGGGACGCTGAAGGGAAATCTCTGGAAGAGTTTCTTTCATTACCCCCGTGCGCTCTGGAAGTGCTGGCAACTGCTGGACGAGCCCCTCGAAGAGACGCTCCTGCAGGGAGTGTGAGGAGCCATCAGAACAGGGGTTGCTCGGGAGAATCGTCGGAGGCTGTCGCAGCTACCGTGGAGCGAGTTTCGTGTCTCACGGCTCTGGGGGCCGTCAGAGACATCCAGATGACCTGAGTCATTTTCCGGGCCAGCTCCAGTGCAGACAGAAACAACAGGGCGAGATTGCACCAGAGGACTGGCGGAAATGCTCGTCCCAGCTGCATCGGGCCCCGCGAAAGCAGGATGGTCGAGACCATGAAAATAGACACAAGGCCTGCTCTGGGGAGCAGACCACTGCGGGATTTTCGCAGGCTGTGGTTCACCACGGCCTGATTGGCGACGTGCGAAGAAACTTTACGGAAACTTTCCATTTCCTCGCGAATCCGCGGGACGTCAACTTTCGGCCGTGGTTCGAGCGATGCAGTCGCCATTGTCTGCTGAACGGGAACCGTTTCCGCTGCGATCGCTGCCTCCTGCCCCGCCTCAGCATCGCTCTCCCACAATTTGCGTTGCCCGGTCAGGAACTGTTCGATGTAAGAGACAGTGGGCCGGGGAGCAGCAGGCTTTGGCTTTTCTCTGCTGTGCCGAAGCTGATGGACAATTCGATCCGCATACAGGCTGTCACTGGAACGCCCGCTCTCGGGTGGCTGCGCCGCACCGGTTCGCCGGGCCGACTGACTCGAGACCAACTGCGTGACATAACTGCGGGCGGCTTCTTCAGCCGGCGCGAGGGCCGACACAAGTTCGGTCCCGTCCTCGTCGTCACTGCTTTCCGGTTCAAACTCGGACGAATCCTTCAGATACATCATCGGACCTGTGGGCTGATCTGGGAGGGGGGATTGGAAATTGACCTCGCTCGGAGGCGTGACGAGTGACCCAGGCGGGGAATGAGGTTCAAGCAGATCCATCAGATCATCGCTCAGCAGACCGGCCGGCAGATACATGGGAACGTGAGCCGGAGACACCGGTTCTGAGTTCACCGTCTCATCGCTCATGAACCTCGCAGCGGAGTGATCAGAATCAGAATCAGAATCAGAATCAGAATCGGTCATCGATTTGCTCGGAGGCTCCGCAACAGCGTCTGGCACGACTCCACTGACTGGTTCGGGCTCTGGCAGGGGCGCAGTCCGGTTCGATGTCATCCCGGTGGTGGCCATTTCGACCGGCGGGCCGTCCGAGTTCATTGTCTGAGTCGCCGGTCCGACATTTCCCGGATCATCTGTGGAAACGTCGCTGGGCAATACCTGCGAATCCATCCCCATGGAGGTATATGCACTTTGAGCAGCTGTGTATTCGTGTCCTGCAAGTCGCGCGTACATCTCACGAATGAGTTTTTCACGTTCCCGAAGACCGTTTTCAGCAGCCGCAAGACGAGCCTGCAGCAATGGGAGCTCTGCGAGCGAGGATTCCCGAGACTGCAGACGAAGCTCATCAGAACTCAGTTCGCGTCTGCGTGAGGCCAGCGTCTGCTCTTCGGTGATGAGCCCTCGCTGGAGGTCTGCGAGTTCCCGTTCCCGGGTATCGAGCAATCTCTGGCGCTGGGAAAGCTGCTGTTCGACGAGTTGAAGAATCCGCTGACGACCTTCGTGGTCGCTGAGAGTGGTGGTGTGCTGAGTCTGGCTGAGTTCATATTCATGCTGATGCGTGGCCAGTTGCTGTTGCCGGGCCATCAGTTCCTGTTCGCGGCTGTCAAGCTGCTTTCGTCGCAGCAGCAGCTCTTGTTCGGCGGTTTGATGCTCGCTCTGCCGGAGGACAAGATCGCTGAGAGCGGCGTTGAGCTGAGTCTGGCTGAGTTCATATTCATGCTGGTGCGCAGCCAGTTGCTGCTGCAGAGCCGTCAGATTCTGTTCGCGGCTGTCCAGCTGCTTCCGTCGCAGCAGCAGCTGTTGTTCGGTGGTTTGGTGTTCGCTCTGCCGGAGGGTGAGATCGCTGAGAGCGGCGTTGAGCTGAGTCTGCCCGAGTTCATAGTCATGCTGGCGCGCAGCCAGTTGCTGCTGGAGCGCCGTCAGATCCTGTTCGCGGCTGTCCAGCTGCAGCCGTCTCAGCAGCAGCTGTTGTTCGGTGGTTTGGTGTTCGCTCTGGCGGAGGGTGAGATCGCTGAGAGCGGAGTTGAGCTGAGTCTGCCCGAGTTCATAGTCGTGGT
>JBJTOM010000083.1:0-24960 GCA_046074585.1 Planctomycetota bacterium
CCTCAGAACCCCTGGTTCGCCCGCACACTCGCCAATCGACTCTGGGCCCACTATTTCGGACGTGGACTCGTAGAACCCATCGACGATCTCCGAGCCACCAACCCGGCCTCCAATGAACCCCTCCTCCGGGCACTCGCACAGCACCTGATCGATGTCCGATATGATCTGCATGCCTTCACCCGCACACTGCTCGATTCACACGCCTGGCAGCTCAGCTCCACACTCAACGAATCCAACCAGCTCGATGACCAGAACGCGTCCCACGCTCTCTGGAAGCCACTCCCGGCCGAAGTGCTCCTCGACGCCGTCTCGGATGTCACTGAAATACCCGAAGTCTTCAACGGCTGGCCAGTCGGCTATCGCGCCATTCAGATCTGGGATAACAAGCTCCCGTCGCCGTTTATGGAAGTCTTCGGACGCCCCCAGCGGCAAACCGTCTGTGCCTGCGAACGCGGATCCGAACCCAGCATCGCTCAGGCCCTGCACCTGATGAATTCGCCCGGCACCATGGAAAAGATTCAGCACGGCCGCGGACGCGCAGCCCGACTTGCCGACTCCCCGGTTCCCCCCGCTGAAATCCTCGACGAACTCTACCTCACCGCCCTCAGCCGCTTCCCCTCCACCGAAGAACGTACTCTGATGCTGAATGCACTGCAGCAGGCCCCCGACCGCCGCGCTGCCATCGAAGACATCATCTGGGTACTCCTCAATTCCCGTGAATTCGTTTTCTGCAGATAACGATTTTTAGCTTGAAATCCCGACATCACCCCCCACTCCGCAAACCACACCAGCCCCGTCACCGGGGGACTGAAATCCCCCGCACGCCAAAACGCCTCCATTCCCCAGCACACCAGAACACGCCCAGTCCTCCGCACGCCTCAATCGCATCCATCCCCCCTCGCGAAATTCCCATGAACATCACCCACCTCAATCGCCGGCGCATGCTTCGTATTGGCGGCACCGGCTGGCTCAGCGGTTTGTCGCTTCCTGCACTGCTGCAGCTGCAGACCGAAGCAGCCACGCTGCGACCGCCAAAGGCCAAAGCCTGCATCTTCTTTATGCTGGAAGGTGGTCCCAGTCATATCGACATGTGGGACCTCAAGCCGGATGCCCCCGTCGAGATCCGCGGACCGTTTAATCCGATTTCGACAGTCGTTCCCGGAACTCAGATCAGCAATCTGCTGCCGCTGTCAGCCACCATCGCGGACAAGTACACCATCCTGCGATCCCACAGCCACGCTGACAACGCTCACCAGACAGGTCGCCACTGGCTGCTCACCGGCTATCCTCCGGCGTTTGCTGACGGCCAGGCCAAAGGGATTCCCTTCAACGAACTCTATCCCTCCATCGGCTCAATCATTTCCCGGGAACTCGGCCCCCGCGGCGCGGTCCCCCCCTACGTCGAAATCCCGAATGCGCTCGGCCCGGGCGGCCCGGGCTTCTATGGTGCCAGATACGCGCCATTCACCATTGATAACGATCCCGTTCAGGCGGACTTCCGCGTGCGCGATCTGGACCTGCCGAAGGGGATCAGCGAAGATCGTTTCAGCCGTCGCCAGCAACTGCTGAGTCAGTCGGAACAGCTGGGTGCCGCAGCGGCCGCCAGCGGTCGTGTGCAGACCCTGCAGTCCTACTATGAAAAAGCCGTGGACCTGGTCACCTCGCCCGAAGCACGCCGCGCTTTTGATCTGCAGTCCGAAGACCGAGCGGTTCGTGATCGCTATGGGATGTCGTCCATCGGACAGTGTGCTCTGATGGCTCGCCGACTTGTCGAAGCCGGCTGTCGCTTCATCGGCATCGAACATGGCAGCTGGGACACGCACTTCGACAATTTCACCAGCCACGAAAAAACACTGGTCCCCCCGACCGACCGCGCCCTGTTTGCACTTCTCAGCGACCTCGACGAACGCGGATTGCTCGATGAAACTCTGGTTGTCATGATGGGAGAAATGGGGCGCACACCCCGCGTGAACAAGGATGCCGGCCGCGATCACTGGTCCCAGTGCCAGACCGTCATCCTTGCCGGTGGTGGCATCCGTCGCGGCGCTGTTGTGGGTGCCAGCGACGAAACCGCCAGCTACCCCATCACCCAGCCGTGGGGCATCCAGGATCTGCTCCGCACCATCTTCGGACAACTTGGCGTGGATTCCGACAAAGTCTACCACACGCCCGTCGGCCGACCAGTACCCATCGTCAACGGCGGCAAACGCATCGACGAAGTCCTCGCCTGAAACCACAGCAGCGGACAGCGTTCCATGCCACATGACCCGCTCCGCATCGGCTTCGTCAGCCTCGATTCCTCACACTGCACGGCCTTCACCAGACTCCTGCAGGAAGCCTCCGCGGATCCTGCTGACCCCTGGGGCCTGGCCGGTGCTGCCATCACCGTCGGCTGGCCCGGTGGAAGTCCCGATTTTCCACTCAGCCACGACCGCGTTGACGGCTTCACAGCGGAAATGCAGAGCCTTGGAGTTCGCATGGCTGCGTCCGTGGAAGAACTCCTTGAACAGGTCGACGCGGTGATCCTCGGGGCCGTCGATGGCAGACAGCACGAAGAACTCGCCACCCGCATTCTTCCGGCCGGGCTCCCCGTGTTCATCGACAAACCACTCGCTCACAACTCTCGCGCGGCCTGTCGCGTGGCGGCAATCGCCGATCACAGCGGCACACCGTGGTTCACCGCGTCCGCGATCCGCTTCCAGCACTCGCTCACAGAAACTCTTGCGAATCTCAATAGTGCACAGGAACACATCACTGGCTGTGATGCCTGGGGCACACTGCGAACCGGGCGCGGACACATCGAACTCGCCTGGTACGGCATCCACGGCATCGAAGCCCTCTACGCCGTCATGGGCACGGGCTGCCAGTCGGTTTCTCGCTGCCGCACGGAATCCGGAGATCTCACCACAGGCATCTGGCCGGAAGGACGCATCGGCTCCTTCCGCGCCCTGCACGAAGGCCGGCAGCCACCGGGTTTCGGCATGACAGTCTTCGGCAGTCAGAGCATTCAATCACTGCATTTTCCCGCCACGTACCATGAACTGCTCAGTGCCATCCTGCAGTTCTTCCGCACCCGTCACCCCCCCGTCCCAAACAAGGAATCACTCGAAATCTTCGCCTTCATGCAGGCCGCCGAAATCAGCGCTCAGGAAGACGGCAAACCCGTCAGCCTGATCTGACACCCCCCCATCCTGTCTCCCCTCTCCCCTCTCCCCTCTCAGGGGAGAGGGGCTGGGGGTGAGGTGTCAAACGCCCCCAAAAACACCCCCACCCGGAGATTGAAATCCCCCACTTCGAACTTCCAACTTCCAACTTCAAAACGTCACCCGGCCCGGCTGGGTACCCCGCTTCCCCACGGACGCGCCTCGGATGGGGCGTTCTGCGTCGTGGGACACATGGAACCGATGAGCACGATGGAACCTATGAGACTCATGAGACGGATGGCCGGTGCTACGGAGCGGGGCCGAGCTCCTGGTCCTTCGTTGGCGACTCTTCATGTCGCCCCAGCGACACACGCATGCCGCGGCAGCGCCTTTGCCCGCGGACTGCCGTCCGGCGGCTCAGAAGCTCTTTACCGGGCGATTGACATCCCCTGCACGCCCACTTCCCACTTCCCACTTCCCACTTCTCACTTCGCACTTCTCACTTCTCACTTCTCACTTCTCACTTCACAAGTCGACTCCATGAGCCTGTCAGCACTCCCTCTCAGCTACTGCACCAACGTGCATCCCGGTCGGACGGTTTCCGAAATCAACGCCGGACTTTCGCGCTATACGGCCCAGGCCAGCGAAAAGCTTGCATTCCCGGTTGCTGCCGGGCTTTGGCTTGCAGCGAGTGTCGCGCAGGAGCTGACTGACAATGCTCCTGCCCTTGAATCGCTCGCGCAGACACTCTGGCAGCACGATCTCTGCTGCTACACACTCAATACCTTTCCCTACGGTGATTTTCACAATGAACGTGTCAAGGAGCGTGTTTACCTGCCGGACTGGGCGAGTCAGTCACGGGTGACCTATACGGAACAGTGTGCCGCGATCCTGGCACAGCTGCTGCCGCCCGGTGCCGAAGGCAGCCTGTCAACCGTGCCTCTGGGTGGCCGCATGAATCCTCAGTCCGCCAACTTCCGCTCTGTCTGCTTTACCAATCTGATTCGCATGGCTCGGACGCTGCGATCGATCCACGAAACCACTGGTCGACTCATCCGCCTTGCCATTGAGCCGGAGCCTCTTTGCGAACTGTCGGGAACGGACCAGTGGAGTCTGCCGGTGTTTCGCGGACTTTTTGCACATGCGGATGCTCTGGGCTGCGAAGATCTTGTGCGGCAGTACATCGGGTTGTGCTTTGACGTGTGCCATCAGGCAGTGGAATTCGAGGATGTGGCAAAGTCGATCAGGTCCTTCGAGAGCGCCGGCATTCGGATCTGCAAGGTGCATATCACAAACGCCCTTGAACTGCTCAACCCGTCCGACAACGCAGCGGGTCGCGAGGCACTCTGTCGCTTCGCTGAACCGCGTTACCTGCATCAGACCTTTGCCCGCTTCGCCGACGGCAGCATCCGGTCCCGACTGGATCTGCAGCCTGAAGACATCGAACGCCAGCCCCCCGATGAATTTCTGAGTGCGGACGCGTGGCGAGTGCACTTCCACGTGCCCATCTACGCGGAATCACTCGGACCGCTCAACACCACCCGCCGCGATCTTCAGGCCGCCCTTCAACAGATCGCCCGGCTCGACTACGCACCGCACCTCGAAGTGGAAACTTACACGTGGCCCGTCATGCCCGGTGAAACCGCTGCTGCCGCAGCGGATACAAGAATCGACGACACCGATCCTCTCGCCGCACGGATCCGCCGAGAACTGCAGTCGGCTGCGGAATTGCTGGGAGACATCGCCTGATCAGACCCTGGGTTCAACAGCGAATCAGGCAATCCGGAATCCAGCTTCTTCTCTCGTACTCAAGCCCGTAAGAGCGCCCCGTTCCTGTCCCCATCGCTCACCCACTGAAGGCTGTTGCATGCCCGACTCCCGGCTTGCCCATCATCCGTATTGCCGTCCACCTGGTCGCGCCACAGAACACTCGCAGCCATCGCGGGGTTCTACAGCAGTTCAGCAATGACGTCTCCATCGCTCACAGGCATGGGCCGGCCATCGACCTGCTGGTAGGTCAGCTGGCTGGCGTTGTAGCCCAGCGCGTGAAAGACGGTGGCATGGATGTCGGCGGGACGGATGGGTCGGAGTCTGGGCGCGGCACCAGAGCGGTCGCTTTCGCCAATCACCTGACCACTCCGGAGTCCGCCGCCGGCAAGGACAGCGGAGGCACATTGGGGCCAGTGATCGCGGCCGGACTCGGCGTTGATTTTTGGAGTGCGACCGAAGTCGCCCATCCAGATCACCAGAGTCTGTTCCAGCAGTCCCCGATCACTGAGATCGTCGAGCAGCGCTGTGAAGGCCTGTTCCATCGGGGGAACGAGGCGGTTTTTCAATTGATTGAAATTGTCCTTGTGAGTATCCCAGGTGATGGAGGGTCCGTTGACAGTGGTCACGAATCGGGTGCCGGCTTCGATGAGACGTCGGGCGAGCAGATGGGACTGGCCCCAGCTGTGGCGGCCATAGCGATCACGAACACTGTCAGGTTCCCGCGAAAGATCAAAAACTTCGCTGGCAGTGCCGGCGGAGATCAGACCGAGGGCTTTTGCGCGGAAGATATCGATATCGGCTGCGGTGGGAGTGGCGGCGGTCATCGCATTTCCGCGGCGATCGATGTGCTGCAGCAGATCCAGGCGACTGGCGAGTCGGGTGGGGTCCATGGATTGATCGAGCCGCAGTCCGGGGATCTGGAAATTGCGGGCACCGGGATCGGCGTTGAGCACAAACGGGTCAAAACGACTGCCCAGACAGCCCCCGAACTGGCCGGGTGTGAGATATTTCGTGCTGTCGCAGTGAGGGAATGGAGTGATGACGTAGGGAGGAACACCGGCAGAGTAGCCGTCCTGCTGTGCGAGCCAGCCAACGAGCGTACCGAAGGAGGGAATATCAGCCGGGCCCGGGTTGATCAGCGTGCTGTCGATGCGGTAGGGACGTCCGACGGTGGACCAGTGCATCCCGGAGTTGTGTCCGCCATGACTGTGGTGAACAGTGCGGATGATGGACAGGCGGTGCATGTGCCGGGCGAGTCCCGGGAGCAGTTCAGAGACTTCGATGCCGGGGACGCTGGTCTGAATGGGCTGAAATGGACCGCGCACTTCAGACGGGGCTTCGGGTTTGGGATCCCAGAGATCAATGTGACTGGGTGCGCCGCAGTTGAAGATAAGGATCACGGAGCGAGCGGTGGCGGCAGCCGGGGTCGGACCAGCGGTGGCTGCACCAGCCAGATTCAGCATGGCAGCCATGGCCGGGGTGGCGGGAACGAGCGAGGCGGCGGTGGTGAGCAGCTGGCGCCGGCTTTGGGGAAGAGCACATCGCTGGAGTGGGGGGGCGGGCACGGCGGGACTCCCGAACGGAGACGGAGTGGTCTGCTGCAGGGAAGATAGTGCTGGAGTGGATCGAAGTACAGAGTTTATATGTGTGAAATTGCAGGGAGATGTGTGCTGCATTTCAGTGAATTCGTTCGGCAAACCAGCTTTTCGTGGCGACCAGGAGTGGGGTTTCCAGGTGCCTTGATTTCGTGACAGGTTCATGCAGCATGAGCAGCTCAGCCTTCAGATTCTCGACGGCAGACCGCTGGTCTTTTCCGGTGGCAAACAGCCGAATGGCCTGAATACCAGCGATGACGTGCGGCTGTGGTGCGAGGAAATGCCAGAGCATCACATGGCAGTTGAGTTGTTGAGGGGTGGCTGTCCTGATTGCGGGATTGAGTTGCAGCGTGAGCTCGGTGGTCTTCCGCGTTGCCTGTGCTGTGAGAGCATGGACCAGGGGAATGACGTCCGGCGGGAGTTCCTGTTCCCAGGCCGCGAGAGCTGGAAGCAGGTGGTTCTGTCGGAGCCATGTTCGATAGGACTGCAGATGAGTGCGGTGGTTTGGCGTGCCAGGCCATTCGCCGACCACCAGACTCCAGCGACGCACATTTTCCTCCTCAGGCTTCAGGTGTACCCCTGAGCGTTCGGTGAGCTGCAGCACGAGCAGCTGAGCTTCCCGCAGGAACCAGTCTTTCTCGCAGGCACGAGCGGCCTGTTTTGCGGCGGTGCTGATGTCGCCGGCATCCAGGAGTGCCTGCGCGTAGAGAGCCAGGCCAAGTCCGGTTTCCTGCAGGGCGAGTCGTCTCTGGAAGCAGGCGATGGCCTGTTCCAGAAGAATCTGAGCCTGGAGATGATCACCACGGGATCGGCACCAGGCTGCGAGGTTGTGGTAGGTCTGTGCGAGCACTGACAGAGAGGGGCCGTAATTTGCCTGAAGGGTGGCCGACGGTGTCTGTTGAGCGGCAAGTTCGAGCTTGATGGCTTCGCGGAGGAGTTCTTCCTGGTCAGCGCTGGCCACTGCAGACTGTCGCGCAGCGACGGCTGTCAGGTGGAGTGCGTCGAAGCAGTCGGGAACAGCAGCAACAACGGATTTACCCAATTCCAGTGCCTCACGATCATCCCCGGCCTCCAGAAAAATCTGAATCAGAGCTGTCAGTCCCCGCTCCGGCCCCTGCACAGGTCCCTTTTTGCCAAGATATTCACCGGCCTCACGGAAGAGTGTGAGGATTCGTCGGCGCGGCAGTCGCTGCAGATACTTTTTGACGCGTTCGATCTCCGGGCCGATTCTGCCTGCGACACCATGTCGCTCCACGACTTCGACCAGTGATGGCAGGATCGAGGGAACCGGGCCCACGCAGTAGCGGTCCAGTTCGCGGATGACTTCCTGAGCGGAGGGACGTCCGGCAGGATCGATACTCATCATCGACTGAACCAGTCGACTGAGTTCCGGATCGACGCCGGGCACCGGAGGCCGCTCCGCCATGCAGTGAGCGTGCATGTATGCCTGGACGCTGGTGCGCAGGAACGGTGGCTTTCCAGCCAGCATCCAGAACAGAGTGACGCCAAGAGAGTAGATGTCGGAGGCTGGCGTTGCCTGATGGGAGTCGGCCCACTGTTCCGGAGGCATGAAATGCGTGGTTCCAAGAATAGTCTGAGAACCGGTTGGGCTGGACAGTTCGAAGTCATCGCGACGTAAGAGCAGGGCGAGCCCGAAATCGAGCAGTTTCACGGTTTCCGAGGCATGCTCCACAATCAGATTGGCGGGCTTGATATCGCGATGAACGAGGTTTTGTTCGTGGGCAGCTGCCAGCCCACAGGCTGCCTGGCGTGCGTAGTCACAGGCGGTGGCAGGCGGCAGAGCCTGCCCATTGCTGATCAGCCTGTCAATTGACGTTCCCTCAATCAACTCCGTGACAATCAGCGACACACCGTCAATGACACGAGCATCGTAAGCCTGCAGCAGGTTGGGATGCCGAAGTCGGCCGAGCGCCGCCATTTCGATCAGAGTTCTTCGCGTGGCATCGTCGTCACGCACTGTGCTCCTGAGTAACTTGATGGCCACTGGCTTCCGAAGACGTCGATGCCATCCGCGGCGCACCACTCCCATGCCTCCACGACCAATCTCCTCAAAAAGATCGTATTCATCGATCGTGGACACTGTCTGAGGAATCTGACCTGAGGAGTGGCGGTCCCGGAGATTCTCACGGAGAATCCCTGTGGGGAGGTCAGCGTTGCGCAGCCGTTCTTCGATGCGTTCCCGCAGTTCAGGGTTGCCCGCACATTCCCGGTGAAGCAGGGCATTGCGGGCAGGCCCAGGCGGCAACTTCCAGGCTGCGTCAAACAGTGACTGTTCATTCACAGTCAGGTCTCCGGTGCGAAGCCGCGACGCATGGTGTTTTCGGAAATGGCGATGGGAATGAGGAACTGCAGGAGATAGTCGGGGCCACCGGCTTTGCTGCCAATGCCGGACATACGAAAGCCACCGAACGGGTGCCGATTGACGAGTGCTCCGGTAATTTCGCGATTCAGATACAGATTGCCGACATGGAATTCCTGACGAGCGCGGCGGAGAGTGACGGGGCTGCGGGAATAGACACCGCCGGTGAGCGCATAGCGGGTGTTATTGGCGATGTTGAAGGCATCATCGAGCGTGCGGACGCGGAGGATTGCCAGAATCGGCCCGAAGAGCTCCTGTTGGGCAAGAGCAGAATCGGGGTCAACACCGGTGAAGATATGCGGGCCGATGTAGGAGCCTTTTTTGGTGAGCGGCCCGGGGTCGACGGCGAGCAGGAGCTGGGTGCCGTTTTCGAGATCAACTTTGCGGATGAAGTTCAGGAGACGTTCGCGGGCTTCTTCGTCAATCACAGGACCGATTCTGGTGGCAGGATCTTCGGCAGGGCCGATGGTCAGGCTGCGGACGGTTTCGAGGAGCCGCTGAGTGAACTGGTCGTAAATGGAATCCAGCACGATCACTCGGGAGCAGGCTGAACATTTCTGGCCGCAGTAGCCGAACGCACTGCGGACCACACCGAGCACAGCTTCGTCGAGATCGGCGTCTTCATCGATGATGATGGCGTTCTTGCCACCCATCTCGGCAATCACGCGACGCACACTGTGCTGCGCTTTGGTGGTATCAGCAGCCACGCGGTTGATCTCCAGACCCACAGCCTGAGAGCCGGTGAAGGCGATCATGTCCACATCGGGGTGACTGATGAGTGCCGGGCCGACTTCTTCGCCGATACCGGGAAGAAAATTGACGACGCCACTGGGGAGTCCTGAGTTGCGGATGATGTCCATGAAGCGAGCGGCCACGACGGACGACTGTTCGGCTGGTTTCATCACCACGGTGTTTCCGGTAACAACCGCGGCAATGGTCATGCCGGCAAGGATGGCAAGCGGAAAGTTCCATGGAGCGATGACGGCGCAGACGCCCCGAGGGCGGTAGAAATAGGAGTTGTCTTCGCCGGGTACGGGCGTTTTGCGAGGCTGACTGAGCTGTCTGTACTGCTGGGCGTAATACATGCAGAAGTCAATCGCTTCGCAGACTTCAGCGTCTGCTTCGGACCAGGTTTTGCCGGTTTCGAGGATGATCCAGGCAGCCAGTTCCAGACGACGTTCACGCATTTCCGAGGCAATGAGGTCGATGTATTCAAGGCGTGTGGTGACATCGGAACGAGCCCACGTCTGGAAGGCGCGGCAGGCTGCTTCGACGGCGTCGTTGGTCTGGTCGAGACTGGCGGAGGCCACCTTCCCGATGATTTCAGAGGTTTTGGAAGGGTTCCGCGAGATGATGGTGGTGCGAGTTTCACAGAACTTGCCGTCGATGACCAGTGGACAGGATCCGCCGAGCGATTCGCGGACGGTGCTGATGGCATCGGCCATCGCCTGGCGAGCAGCGGGATCGGAAAAATCCGTGGATGGTTCGTTGCAGAAGCCGGGTTCGGGCGAATCTTCGATGGGAGGTTCAGCGGAAGCGTGGCTGGAGGGCTTCATAAGCAGAGTCTTTGCGGGGATGTGTTCGCTGAAATTCAGACGGAGGAAGGATTCGTTGGATGTATTTTCAAGCAGTCGGCGGACGAGGTAGGCCATGCCGGGAATGAGTTCGCCGAATGGTGTGTAGATCCGCACGCGGTGCCCGCGATTGCGGAAGAGCGCCGCCTGTTCGTCACACATCCCGTAGAGCATCTGGATCTCCCAGGCGTCGTCAGGTACCCGGAGCTCTTCGGCCATCGCAATTGCGTGGGCCAGGCTGCGAAGATTGTGACTGGCAAAGGCCGGACGCAGGAGTGTGTGGTTTTCGAGCAGGACGCGGGAGAGCCGTTCGAAGCAGTCGTCAGACTGCCATTTGCGACGATAGACCGGCACCGGCCAGCCGCGAGCACGGGCGACGATGGTTTCGTAGTCCCAGTAGGCGCCCTTGACGAGACGAACGCTGATCGGAGTTTCGCGGCGACGGACCCAGTCGAGCAGCCCCTGGAGATCAGCGTCGGCGGAACGCAGGTAGGCCTGCACCACGATTCCACAGTCGGGCCAGGCACGAAATTCGTCTTCCATGAGGATTCGCTGGAAGATGTGGAAGGTGAGCGTCTTGTGGTCGTGCTGCTCCATGTCGACATGGATCTGAGCACCAAGCTGCTGAGCGGCGCGGAGGATGGGACGCAGACGGGAGGCCACTCGATGGAAAGTGCCTTCTGCGTCCACGCTGGAAAACTGACTGTCGAGGGCAGAGAGTTTCAGGCTGAGATTCAGTCGCGGGATGTTTCCGGCAGGGCCGTGGTCCAGGAGCGGATCTTCGGGCCAGGCATCCAGAGGAGCGGCGAGATCGTTGAGCAGCAGCAGCAGCGTTTTCTGGTAGCGGTCCGCTTCCACGTTGCTGATCACGGATTCGCCCAGCAGATCGAGGGTGCAGGCGAAGCGACTGCGACGGAGCCGATGCATGGTCTGCAGGATGTCGTGAGCATTGTTGCCGGCAATGAAGCGACGAGCCATGCGGGAGGCGTTGGTGCGGGCGTTCCAGGCAAGCGCCCGGCTGAGCACATGGTTGCCGGTGGAAAGGTCCAGTCCCAGTCGCACAGCCCACGGAAGATGCGATCGCACATCTTCGAAGTATTCTTCAAGATGACGGGCAATCGAAACGTGATCCCGAAGCATCGGGAGCACATCAACAAACCGGAAGAGCTGCAGCTTGATGGCCGGGTCGTTCATCGCCCAGTGCATCAGGCGGTCTTCCCACCAGCGAGCCTGAAAGACGGAGGGCGCGCGGGGAGCAGAACGAGCGAACAGATCGGTGCCGATGTCGAGCGTACGCTGTTCGAGCCGGTCCGCGGCTGCAGAGACCTGAGCGTTCGGGAGCGAAGCGTCTGCTTTGCTGCGGACAGACGCTGATTTTCCCCTGACGGGTTTGGGGGAAACTGAGGTGGGCACCGCCGGCTGAGCGTCGACGGCAGCCGGAGGTGTGGCGGAAGGTTTACGAGCAGCCTTTTTGGCCATAGGGCGGTTTCCGGAGGGCAGCGAGCCCGCGGGATTTGTCGTGATGCTGGACGCAGGGACGGGCAACGGGATTTCGGACCGGGTATTCTAGGGGATCGGTGGAAAGGGAGAAAGGTGGGCCTGGGAATTCTCGACAGGGTTTCGGGGAAACTGGCGGATCGCGTGGATCTTTCGGCGTCCGTGCTGGCAGGTGGCGACAGCTCAATAACCTTGAAGTTCTCTGGAATCCCGTGCAAAGACTGGCCTGGACTTGGGAGCGCGAGGCTGGGATGACGAAATTCAGAACATCGGAAGTCGTCTTTCGGACTCCGCCCCACACGACAGGGCCTGCGGGAGATGCCAATCCCCCGGTAACGGTGCTTATCCGGACAACGGGTTTCCAGACCCTCGTCAACACGTTACTGCGGTTTTGCTGGTACTGTCAGCCACAGGGTCGAGATGGGAGTTGCATCGGGGGCCTCCCAGCTCACCGGGAACGACGTTGGCGGAGGTGCGGGGGTGGGCGGGGCCGTCGCCGCGGGATCCGCTGCGACGACTGGAGCGGCAAAAATGCGAATCGGGCCGGACCAGGCTGCCGGGTCTGCAGGCCGACCGCTGAGTTTCAGGGTCACAGTTTTTGACGTCTCACCGTCTTTGGCCGACTGCGGGCATTCCGCGGTGATGCCCTCAGGGAGTCCTTCGACGCGCAGATCGAGCACTTCGGAATAGCCGTTGCGGCGAGTGATCGTCACGGGAATCTCGGCCGGTTTCTCTGCGGGCAGAGTGATGGCGGAGGACTTCACGGCGAGGCTGACAGAGGGCTGCGTGGGTGTGCAGCGGAGCAGATAGAAGA
The DNA here is from genome assembly GCA_046074585.1 of Planctomycetota bacterium. GTDB lineage: Bacteria > Planctomycetota > Planctomycetia > Planctomycetales > Planctomycetaceae > SXXK01. The sequence continues at coordinate 12,774 of JBJTOM010000083.1, forward strand.
AGCGGGGGCCGAAGCTGAGAAATCGGTCCCGGACGGCAATCCGGTGAGGGCCATCCACGGCCGCTGTGAAGTCGATCCGGGAATCTCGGTCGCCACGATCACTGTCGTCGGCTTCCTTCAGAACCTTGCCGGAGGGATCGGTAAGCGTCAGCACGGGGTCCAGCAGCGAACCAAATTCTTCGACTTCGGCACTGATTGAGTATTTCGTGTTTTTGGAGGCGACCAGAGTGAATTCATCCGACTCTGCTGTTGACAGACGGGCACTGACCGCCACGGGGGCTGACAGGCTGCGTTCGGGGGGCAACTGGTCTTCGACGACGACAGGTTCCGGGACGGAGGCGACTTTCCATGGGAGTGCAAAGGGGCCTTCGAGCACTGTCTGGGAGGCTCCGAGCACTGCATCGGGCGTGGTCAGGTTCCAGCCCTGCAGTTGCAGACGCAGTTCGCCGGCACTGGACTGGCGGGCGAGCGGAACAGTGTGATGCAGGCAGGCGGCCGAGGTGACCGTCAGGCGATAGAGGTAGTCGGCGCCCCCGGCAAAGGCGATTGAGCTGTTCGGTTCAGCAGGAAACGCAAAGACCCGAACATACCATGTGCCATCGCTGGGAGCGGTGAATTCCACGAGCGGATCGCGGGAGCAGTCGTCGTCGTTCTGAGCCACCACGGTGCCGCGAGCGTCCACAATCTGCAGCACACCGTCCATCGGAGATTTCAGAACGCGATTGGCGGTGATGGAGGCGACCAGTGTGCGGCCGCTGGTCACTGTCACCGCATAGGTATCAACATCACCGGCTTTTTCGAGAGCGGCATTGACCGTGACCGCCTCGCCTGGCACAGGATTCGCTTCAGAAATGCGGGCGTTGGGTTCGGTTTCGCTGATTTCGGGAAGGGTGCCGACAAAGAACGGTCGCAGTTCTGTTGCCCCAGCCGCATTGGCGAAGCGAACCCAGTGCACACCAACAGGCGCATCCGGGGCGATGGCGATGTCGGCCGCATCGCGTTTTTCGCTGAGCGTAAATGTGAACCAGCCCGGGGGAGTCGGTGGAGTTGCTGTGGCAGGTGACTGGTCTGCGAACGCCGGGATCCAGCGAATGTCGCCGTCCCCCGGTTTACCGGCAATTCGCACATTCACCGTCGTGCCGCGCTGGCCACCTGCGGGGGAGAATCGATCGACCGAGGGCGGGTCAGCGGCAGTGGCCAGGGAAGCTGGAGTGATCAGCGCGAGGCTGGCGGTCAGAACAGAGACAATGCAGATCTTCACATGGTTTTCCTGGGACACCTGAACCCGTTGCTGGCCGCGGTGGAACGCACCAGCAGCGGCATGTGCGTTTCTGTGGGGTTAGACGAGTTCCCGGATTGGGGTGGGATCGCTGACGAGATGGGTTGGCCGGCCTTCCGGCGTGTAGACGACTTTGTCCGGGTCGATGCCCAGCTTGTGGTAGACCGTGGACACGAAGTTTTCCGGGGACAGCACGCGGTCAACTGCGGAATAACCTTTGCGATCTGTGGCCCCGATGACCGCACCACCGGGAGTACCGCCACCAGCCATGAGCACCGACATGGCGTTGGCCCAGTGATCGCGGCCGGCGGTGTTCTGTCCGGAGAGCGTGGAGATTTTTGGAGTGCGGCCGAATTCCCCAAGTGCGAGCACGAGAGTGGAATCGAGGAGTCCGCGCTGTTTGAGATCGAGGATCAGGGCGGCGACGGAGTTGTCCCAGGCCGGCAGACGTTTTGTCAGAGCGCCGAAGATATCACTGTGGTGGTCCCAGCCGCCGTCGTAGACGGTGACAAACGGGACTCCGGCTTCGACGAGCCTGCGGGCGAGCAGGCAGCGCTGGCCGAAACTGTTGCGTCCATAGCGGTCGCGGACGTCCTGGGGTTCCTGATGAATGTCGAAGGCTTTCTGAGCTTCCGGGGAGGTGACGAGGTTGTGTCCCTGTCGGTAGTACTCGTCGAAGGCGAGTGACGGGTCGCCGGCAGCTTCGTCGCGGATGCGAAGCATGCGGTCGACTTTGCTGCGGAGATCGGTGCGGGAGGTAAAGCGGGTTTCGCTGAGTTCACGTGGGAGGGCGACGTCGCGAACCTTGAAACGCTGATTATTGGGATCGTCGCCGACAACAAACGGAGCGTAGCGGGCTCCGAGGAAATTGGGGCCACCGGAACGGGACATCTGCGGCATGCTGAAATAAGCTGGCAGCCCGTTGTCGCGGCCGAGCTCCTTTGCGACGACAGACCCGATACTGGGATGGAAACTGACGAAGGCTCCGCAGCCCACTGGAATTCGTGGCGGAGCACCTGTCATCATATAGTGATTGCCAGCCCCGTGATTTCCCTGATCGTGACGGATGGAGCGGATCATGGCGCAGTCGCCGAGTGCACCGGCGAGCTGCGTCATGTGCTGAGAGAAGGCAACACCCGGAACAGCGGTCGGGATATCTGTGAATTCCCCGCGATATTCGGCAGGAGCATCAGGTTTGGGGTCGAATGTTTCGAAGTGCGTGGGGCCGCCGTCCATCCAGATGAGGATACAGGAACGCGCGGGGCCGGAGGGCGTTCCGGCGGCGCGGGAGGCCGCCTGGGCTCGGAGTCCGCCGACAAGTCCGGTGCCGAGAAAGCCGCCGAGTCCGAATTGCAGAGCATCGCGGCGAGTGATTCCGTCACAGCGTTGGAGAAGGGCCATGGGGGAAGCCTTTCGAGGCAGGAGAGGGGACGTTGTTGTTGGGTGGGCAAGGAGGTGGCGAGTCAGTCCTGAATCACGAATTCAGCGGAATTGAGCATCGCCCAGGCGAGGTCTTCAAGGACGTGCCGACGGCTGGCGAGCGGATCGCTGAGCAGATCGCGGACGAGCTGAGTTTCTTCGGGGGTCGGATTGCGGCTGTAAATGCGACGGTAAAGGTCAGTGGCAAGCTCTTCAGGGGATTTAGCGGAATCGGCGAGCAGTTTGAAGGCGCTTTTGTCGCTGACCACTTCGCCGTGAATTTTTTCCGAATTCATCAAATGCAGGCTCTGCACAACGGTGGATTCGGATGTGCGTTCGCAGGGAGGATCCTGATTGGGGTCCGGGCGTCCAAACGTATCCAGGAACAGCGAATCCGAACGATGTGTCCAGATTTGCTTGCTGCTGGAATCCGGAGGCATCGCGGCAAATTCCTGGGGGATGCCCGTGATCAGACTGAGCGAATCGAGGAGCACTTCAGCGCGATGGCGATGCCGATAGTGGCGGGAATAACCGCTGGTGTCGGCTGAATTGGTTTCATTGGGGATGGAACTGAGTTGGTAAACGTGGGAGTTGGCGATGGTGCGAATGAGTTCTGTGAGCGAGAAGCGGGAATCACGGAAGTGATTGCCGAGCGCAGTGAGCAGCGGTGCGTTGGTGGGTGGATTGGTGGCCCGGAAATCGTCGACAGGGTCCACCAGGCCGCGTCCCATCAGGTCGGCCCAGACGCGATTGGCCATCACCCGGGCGAAGAGATGGTTGTCTGGTGATGTGATCCAGGCAGCCAGCGATTCGCGGGGGTCGGGGTGGGCATCCGGAGCCGGCGCGTCGCCGAAGAGCGGACGTGGAGACATCTCTTCGCCTGTTACCGGGTGTTTGACAGAACCGGACGTGCCCGCGAAAAAGAACTCTTCGGAACCCGAGATGGGCGGAGACAGGCCGGTGCCCTTGCGACCGATTCGAGCGAACCAGGCGGCGAAGCTGTAGAAGTCGTCCTGCCCCCAGATTTCGAACGGGTGGTGATGGCACTTTGCACATTCCAGCCGCACACCCACAAACAGTCGGCTGACCAGTGTGGTAACTTCTTCAGGTTCGCGGCGGTCGCGGAAGAGCGTCACAGCACCGTTGCGAAACGTGCTGCCGCGGGCCGTGATGAGCTCTCTGACGAACTGATCCCATGGCTTGCGGTCGTGGAAGCACTGGCGAATCCAGTGGTCGTAGTTGAACACCGCTTTAATTCCAACACGGTAGGGATTCGGACGCAGCAGATCGACCCATTTGTTGGCCCAGTGATCCGCGAAATCCGGCTGCAGAAGGAGCTGATCAACCAGTCGGCTGCGTTTTTCGGCGGATGGAGCGGGGTCGGTGAGAAAAGCGGTGGTTTCTTCGGCGGATGGAATTCGACCGATGATGTCGGTGTAGACACGCCGCAGATAGGTGTGGTCGTCGCAGAGGGGTGATGGCGTGATGTTGAGTCGTTGCAGGCGGTCCCAGACGTGGCCATCGATGAAGTTGCGGCGGGGGAGCGCTGCGTAGAGATCGGCAGCCACCGCCTGCGTGCGCGGAATGGTGACATCGCAGACGGCGATTTGCCCCAGAAACCTGGCCATAATCGCAGTACTGCCGGTGATGTTGCCAGCCGTGATGAGCCCCGTGTCACCCACTGCGGCCACCGGTGCTTCGCTGGACTGGAAGGCGGTCAGCCGCGTGACATCGCGCGTGGTGCCGTCGCTGTAGCGGGCAGTGACTGTGAGCTGTTGTGTTTGTGCAGGAGCGAAGGTGATGGATGCCGGAGTGACCGAAATCCCCGCCAGGGTGGGGGCGTTGGCGGCGCGTCGAGGGAGCCCTTCCCGGATCCACTGGAGCAGTGTGGCGGCTTCGGGACCTGCGGGATCAAATCGACGACCGCCACCGTGCGGCACAATTCCCGTGGGCTTGGTGAAGAGCAGGCTGTCGTCTGGCGCCGGTGGAAACACGCGGCGACCACGGCCTTCTTTGGTGATCGCGTCGTGGTCCTGCCGGGAATCAAAACCGAGCAGTGAAAGCTGGAAACCACCCTGACCCCGGGCTTTGCCATGACAGGGACCGCTGTTGCAGCCGAATCGCGTGAGAATGGGCTGGATGTCGTTGTCGAAATCGACTTCGGATTGAGCAAACAAGGGGGCTGCGGGCAGACCCAAAAGGAGCACCAGCAGCAGAAAAACGCCAAAAATTCGCGGTGTGGACATGGCGGGCGGGCAGGCCGGAGGGCGGGAGAGGGCGGGGAGAGGGCTCAGTTGTGCAGGCTACCAAAGTTCTTCGACCTTTGTCACCTGAAATCCTGTGCAAATGCCGGGGTGTTTTGGGAAAAGGAGGCCCCGGTTTCTCAAACTGCCGGCTCACCGCGCCGCCTCAAACCCATTCACCACGTCGGCAAACTCCCTGAGCTGTGAATAGTCCTGTTTCCACGTTGTATACATCACCCCCACTACGCCCTGAATCTTCTGCTCCCTCACCACTTTCAGCCATTCCCCGATCTGGCCGGCGTCGGCGTCATAGAAGCCGGCCAGCAGCTGCCTGTGACCGCGGTCCGCGAAAAACCTGAGACTTTCATCCCGCACGCCGAAGTTCCAGTTCACCACCATCACATCGCGCGTCAGGCCTTCCCACGATCCCGCAAGGTCACCGTTGACCAGGTAATAGTGATCAATCGCGTTGTGATGCGGATCAAACATGTCACTCCAGACAGCAATTCTGCGGCGGGGATTGAGCGACTGCAGTTGCCGCACACAGAACCGCAGGTTGTCTGCTGCGACCTGTCCCGGGGTCAGCCCGGTTCTGCGAAAGCTCTCATCCCACCCCAGCACTCGCCATTCGTCGTGTGACATCATCCGGTCCGTCTCGGGAAAGAGTCGCTCCATGGCAACTGCCTGCTGCCTGAGGAGCTCCTGAAATTCCGGCTCCGTCACACACCCACACACCTGCTCGTTGTAAACCACATGCGGGTGATACCAGGAAACGCGCAAACGAGTTCCCTCTGCCCATGGTCCCCGCATACGGATCCCGGGCGACTCGTGAAAAACCTCGTACTCCCCGCGATAGGGCACCATACCGAGTCCAGGGTCCGCCACCGGTTCAAAGTCCCGGCCCTCCTGCAGGACCGAATCCGGGTCGCCGCCGAGACGAATCTCCAGCGGCGTGCCGGGGCGTCTGAGCACGTTGAGCAGGCCACACTCGTCAATAGCCGGATTCGACAGCCACAGCCGACCGCCGGCCGCCCCCCAGGCCCCGATGTAGATGTTGACAGACGAGTTTCCGAGGGAGTTGAAGGTGACATGCTGCACAGTCCAGTCCTGAGTCCTTTGAACGTGCAGATTGGTGAAACACAGTCGGCGTCCGGTCTCCGGTTCCAGCACCTGAATCTGCGGCTGTCCCCGGAAATCCTCTGTCTTCACCCTCACTGACACGTGGTAGTGACGCCAGGGTGAGACTTTGAGCGTCTGCATCATGCGGCAGTTTCTCCCGCGGGGATTTTCAGCCCTCAATGCATCTCCGTCAGCCTGCAGGATGTCGTCCACGAATGTCCACGCGAGGCGGTCGGCAGTTGAAGGGAGTGCGACTGGCGGATCCGCCTGCACCTGAGCCACACCGCCCTGCACCTCGAACAACGCACCGCGTACCGGCAAGCCCTCCGCCAGATTGGGATTTTGTGCCAGCAGCGAATTGGAATAGCCGACCGGGAAGACGGCCGGAACCAGTTTTATTCCCAGCTGTGCGGCCGTCTCACGCAGCCGCGCCACGTTCCGGAAATATCGCTCGTCAAGCTCGTGCAGACGGCTGAATTTGGAATCCGCCAGGAGCAGATGCGTGTAGCCCAGTGGAGCGGCCTCACGCATGAGTTCTTCGAGTCGCTGCAACTGCTCGGGGATGAGCAGGTTGGAGGAAGCATAGATCCAGCGTTCCAGTGTCTGGGCGGACGCGGTGGCGACACTGAATCCCTGCAGCAGAAACGGCAGCAGAATCAGCCTCAGCCACCGCGGGAACCGCAGCCCGGGACAGTGGCAGCAAGCAACACACGCCAACCCACAGCCGAACATGTTCGTTCCCCTGCAGACAGCCCGCGGTTGAGTTCCTGAATCCGGGCGAAGAGCACCGCTACTCTTCGTCCGCCCGCAACTTCGCCAGAATACTCAGATCTTCCAGCGTTGTTGTGTCCTGAGTTGATTCGCGGCCGGCTGCGATGTCACGGAGCAGTCTGCGCATGATCTTACCGCTCCGCGTCTTGGGCAAAGCCGCTGCGAACCGCACCTGATCGGGTGTGGCGAGGGCGCCGATGGACTGGCGGACGTGAGCGACCAGTTCGGCTTTCAGAGCATCGTCGCCTTCGCCGCTCTTGAGCGTCACAAAGCAACAGATGCCCTCGCCCTTGATCTCGTGCGGAAAGCCGACAACGGCCGCTTCTGCGACCTTTGCATGGGCCACCAGCGAACTTTCCACTTCCATGGTGCTGAGCCGGTGCCCGGACACGTTGAGCACATCATCCACACGGCCCATCACCCAGATGTAGCCATCCTCGTCATGCCGGGCGCCGTCTCCGGCAAAATAGCAGCCCGGCACTTCACTGAAATAGGTCTTTTTGAATCGCTCATGGTCGCCGTAGAGCGTGCGCAGCATTGATGGCCAGGGCTGTCGCATGACCAGCAGACCACCCTCGTTGGGCCCCAGACTTTTGCCCTCCCGCGTCACGATGTCAGGGACGATGCCTGGGAGCGGTCGGCAGCAGCTGCCGGGCTTGGTAGCCGTGACGCCCGGAAGAGGACTGATCATGATCCCGCCGGTCTCCGTCTGCCACCACGTGTCCACAATCGGACAACGCTCCTGACCAATCACCCGGTGGTACCACATCCACGCTTCCGGGTTGATGGGTTCGCCGACCGATCCGAGCAGTCGCAGGCTGGACAGATCATGTTTCTCCGGCCATTGATTGCCCCATTTGATGAACGCGCGAATCGCTGTCGGCGCCGTGTAGAAAATGCTCACTCGGTACTTCTCGATGATCTCCCAGAAGCGACCTTCATCGGGCCAGTTCGGAGCCCCCTCGTACATGACGACAGTGGCACCGTTTGAGAGCGGACCGTAGCAGATGTAGCTGTGTCCGGTGATCCAGCCAATGTCCGCCGTGCACCAGTACGTGTCGTCTTCCTTCAGATCAAACACCCATTTCGAGGTCATGGTGGCCCCCAGCAGATAGCCCGCGGTCGTATGGAGCACTCCCTTGGGCTTTCCGGTGCTGCCGGAGGTGTACAGAATGAAGAGCGGATGCTCGCTGTCCACAGGCACCGCGTCGCAGTCGGCTGTGACGCTTTCCATGAGTTCATGCCACCAGAAGTCGCGGTCCGGCAGCATGTCCACTTCGCCCCCTGTACGCCGCACCACCACCACCTTCTCAACCGTCGGACACTTCTCCAGACTGGCGTCCACGGCTGCTTTGAGCGGGACTTCGCGCCCCCGTCGCCAGCCCCCGTCCGCCGTGACCACGACCTTCGCTTTGGCGTCGTTGTTGCGATCTGCCACCGCATCTGCACTGAAGCCGCCGAAAATGATTGAATGCACAGCACCGATGCGGGAACAGGCGAGCATTGCGATGGCCAGCTCGGGGATCATCGGCATGTACAGCGTCACGCGGTCACCGGTCTGTACGCCAAGCTGTTTGAGCACATTGGCGAATTTGCAGACTTCGCGATGCAGGTCCTGGTAACGCAGCACGCGAGTATCCCCGGGTTCGCCTTCCCAGATGATCGCCGCTTTGTTGCGGCGCGCGGATGTGAGGTGGCGATCAATGCAGTTGAAGCTGGCATTGATCCTGCCGCCCTCGAACCAGCGAGTTTCCGGCATCTGGCCCTGCAGCACGGTGTCCCAGCGACGAAACCACTCGAGATTTTCTGCCATTTCTCCCCAGAAGCCCGAAGGATCGTCCTTGGCACGGCGCCACAGTGCATCGTACTGCTGCTGGCTGGAAATATGGGCGTCAGCCGAGAAGGTAGCTGGCGGAGCAAAGGTACGGGTTTCCCGGAGAACACTTTGAATACTCTGGCTGGGCGATGAACTCATGCGACGGACAGCTCCTGCGTGGGAGGGGTCAGAACGTGGAACAGGAAGGTCGCCCCATTCTGAAAATCAATCCGGCGATTGTCCACCGGAACGGGCGATGTTGTTGGCGAGAGCGCAATAAAAAAGGGACCGCAGTTGAACTGCAGCCCCAGGTTGAATTCGACTTGACCGCCGAGGCGGTTTATTTCACGCGACTGGCGCGGGCAGGCGACTGACTGCGGATGACCGTGCCGGAACCCCGGGCGATCAGATCCTTGCTGCCATCGGCGTTGATGCGAACGCTGACGCGAGTTGGTTTATTGGTGGAGGGGTCAATGTGAGCGACGTTGGAGGCGTCGATTGGCAGGTCTTTTTCCAGGCGGCCCCCCTGAGGACTTTTGGGATGCCCACGTTTTACGTGCTTGATTACGCGATTCACGCCTTCGACGACCACCTTGCCTGCAGCCCGATCCACGCTGAGCACCTTGCCACGACTGCCGTTTTTGTCACCGGCAATCACCACTACCACGTCGTCCTTACGAATATGCATTGGGAAACTCCGCTGACGTCAGCTGACAGGCCATGAGCACCTGGCCGCGAGCTTAAAGACCATGAACCGACAGGGCAGGCATTGGAAAAACCAGACCTGAAGGGTAAAAAACGAGTGATCAGGACAGATTTCCGGGAGGGAACCGACAAGCCGGGGCGTTATCGGCAATTGCCACTGAGAGCCATCAAGCGATTTATTACCCGGAAGAGCAAAAATTGCGAAGCGGGGAAGGATGACGGCTGCGGCGGAGAAAATCAAGCCAGTTCCGCCAAATCCAACCTGTTTCCTGACAGTTTACAGTCCCAGTGAGCGGAGGAACTGAGTTCCTGCGATCATGGTGGCCCCACACTGGATCGCCTCGTAGATGGCCTCGTCCGCAATTCCCAGCTGCCTCGCTTTCATCACGTGAGCGGCCGTGCAGGGCTTGCAGGCGTTCAGGTCGCTGAGCGTCAGATTCACAAGTTCCACGGTCACTTCGTCCAGGCTGGTCCCCTGAAACGTGTGCGCCCGCAGCCCGATTGACATGCCCCCGAAGACGTCGGATCCGCTGATGTCCCGGAACTTGAAAAGCACGTTGTACATGGAATTGGTGGCGCCCACCGCCAGCGTATCCGTGATTTCCTGGCTGTTGATTCCCCGGGCGTCACAAAAAGTGCGAAGATATTCCAGCCAGAGGGAGCTGCCGGACTGGCCAGCCACCGCGATGGCAATCAGGAGCTTCCGCTTCTCGTCCAGCTTTCCCGGTCCAAGCACGAACTTGCGGAAATTCATGAAGAAATCCTGCAGAAACGCAGGCGAGTTTGCGAAGTAGCGGAAGATCTCCGGAATCTCCTGCACCTGCAGGACCTCGCGAATTCGCTCATACACCTGACCCGCCTTTTCTCCCGCGGCCTCCGCTGAAATCGGCTCCACCATCGCCATTCGTCCGCTCCCGTCAACCCCTGCATCCCGGGCCAGCCTGCAGGCCCGCTGAGCCATCATTGTAGACGCTTCGACGCACCTGCCCAGGAGCTGTTCAGTCCCCCGATTCAGATTCCCGACCAGGCGTCTTCCGGCAGAAATTGCCGCTGCCCCCACGGCACCGCCGTTTCACGCACCCGGCAAAGTTTCTCCAGCTCCGCAGCGTTCCCAGCTCTGAAAAACTTCTTTCTCCCTTCCAGCTTCCTTCACAGTCTGTCCGATAGCCAAAAAACCGGTCTGCAGGGCCTCGCCCCGGATTGCTGAGAACAGAAAATGCCCGGGTTCACCGCCATTTCTGACACCCGCTCAGTCTTGACATCCCCTGCCAACCGGCCTACTTTCCCCGTTCTGCCCCACGGCAAAACCAAGACATTTCGCAGCGAATGGAGTCGCTCATGTCCACAATCGCCACGGGAATCTTCCCCGCGGACAATCCGGGTCCAGTCCCCTTCATCGATCTGGTCGCCCAGTACAAGACGATCCGCAACGAAGTCCGCGAAGCCGTGGATCGCTGCTTCGAGACGCAAACCTTCATCCTCGGCGACGACGTCACACAGCTGGAAAATGAGATCGCTGCGTACTGCGATTCCGCCTTCGCCATCGGCTGCGCTTCCGGAACCGACGCCCTGATCCTCGCGCTCATCGCTGCCGGCGTCAAACCTGGCGATGAAGTCATCACCAGTCCGTTTACTTTCTTTGCGTCTGCTGGAGCGATTCATCGGGTGGGAGCTCGGCCGGTGCTGGTCGATATCGACCCTGTCAGTTTCAACATCGATCCGGCCTGCGTCGAGAAAGCCATCACGTCCCGCACTGCGGCCATCATGCCCGTACACATCTTCGGTCAGTGCGCCGAAATGGAGCCGCTCTGGCGACTTTCCGCCGCCTATGACCTGCCCATCATCGAAGATTCCGCCCAGGCCATCGGTGCCGAATACCGTGGCCGTCGCACGGGTGTCCTTGGAAGCATCGGCTGCTTCAGCTTCTTTCCCACAAAAAACCTGGGCGGTGCCGGCGACGGTGGCATCATGACCACCGACGACCCCGATCTGGCTGCCCGCCTCCGCAGACTTCGCGTCCATGGAGATCTGGGTGGCTACAATCACGTCGAAGTTGGCTTCAACAGCCGCCTCGATGCTCTTCAGGCTGCCGTTCTCCGCGTCAAACTTCGACATCTCGACAGCTGGACCGCCGGCCGAAACCGCAATGCCGAACGTTACCAGAAAATGTGCCACGAGGCCGGACTCACACACGTCCTCCAGCTCCCAGCCACACTCCCCGATCGCCGACACGTCTTCAATCAGTTCACCACACGCGTCACCGGCGGTCGCCGCGCCCAGGTCATGAAGTCACTCAGGGAACAACAGATCGGCTGCGCGGTCTACTACCCGATTCCACTGCATCTGCAGAAGTGCTTCGAATACCTCGGCTACAGCAAAGGCGACCTTCCGGAAGCTGAACTCGCTGCTGACGAAGTTCTGTCACTGCCGATTTACTCCGAACTTCCGCTGGAACATCAGCGCCGCGTCGTTGACGGACTGTGTCAGGCATTCGACATCGGCCACGGAAGTACGGGCGCCGTTCGTCGGATCTTCCCACGACCCGACGAAGACACCTCACGCAAAGCCGCCTGAAAGGGATTGTCCGGCAAGAGCGATGCGGCTGGCACGTCGGGCTCCGCGAAAGGTCGGGAAACTCGTTGACAAACCCGCTCCGCAGGCGTAGCATCCGCCCCGGAGAGATGGCAGAGCGGCCGATTGCACCGGTCTTGAAAACCGGAGTGCCCTTACGGGTACCCAGGGTTCGAATCCCTGTCTCTCCGCTTCGGCAGAACGCTTCAAAACGCAGTGTTTTTCCACGAAACCCCGAGTTTACTCGGGGTTTCTTTGCGTTTA
>JBJTOM010000084.1:0-31721 GCA_046074585.1 Planctomycetota bacterium
CTTGCCGGAGGGACTGTCCCCGCAACGCGGGGCTCCGGTGTCGTCTCGCCGACTCCACGACCGGCAGAACGTCTCCACCCGCAGGCTGCGGGGACTGTCCCCGGCAGGCCAGGAACCCGGCAAACGAAAGGCCAAGGTGCATGGCACCGAAACGCCGAAGGTGTTTGGCAGGTAACGTTTACAACGACTGGTCAGCAGGAGCTTCGCCCTCCCGGCAAACGGCCTTCACCGGAAATGGAACGCCACAGAAGCCGCGTCGTTGGTTCTGCAGGGACTGTCCCCGGTGGCCTCGCGGGCTGGATTCCGGCGGCCCTCCCGCGGCTCTGGAATCACGGTTACCGCTGCAACATCGCCAATCATCACAAACGGAAAAAGCGTCCCAACCATCGCAGTCAAATCTGTCGCTCCGCCGTGCTCTTGCCGGAGGGACTGTCCCCGCAACGCGGGGCTCCGGTGTCGTCTCGCCGACTCCACGACCGGCAGAACGTCTCCACCCGCAGGCTGCGGGGACTGTCCCCGGCAGGCCGGGAACTCGGCAAACGAAAGGCCAAGGTGCATGGCACCGAAACGCGTGGCACCGAAACGCGTTTCTCACTTCGAAACGCAGCCTGTGCTGGGGTAGCCCGCTTCCTCACGGGCGCGGCTCGGGGGTTGTGTTTTGCCTGGGTTTTGTGATGGGACAGGTGGGGCGGATGGCCGGCGTGACGAAACAGGGGTGAGTTTCAGGGTCCTTTTCGTTGCGTTCCCAGTCCGCTGAGGGTCCCACGCGGGGCGTGGCAGTGCTGTTGCCCGCGGACTGCCGTCCGATGTCACAGCAGCGCGTTACCGGGGGATTGACATCCCCCGCGCGCCTTGTCACGTGGGGTGGCGTCCGAAAGACGAGTTCCGATGTTCTTCACACCGTTTCGTCATCCCACCTCGGCCGCTCTCCCCGCTCCAGGGGGAGAGCCGGTGTCGACTGAGTCAACATTTGTTCTGGGTACCACTACACAGACTGCTCGCAGTGCGTTACACGGGGGAAAACGGTGGCGGCCGAAGCCCTCGAAAGTCACGGACGCAGCCAGATGTCACAGAAATCGTTCAACGGAAGTACTGGCAGAAGCCACCCGGCATCAGAAACCAGATCGTGCTGATCCCTGCCAGCCTCGAAGAAAAAATCCCGGACGGTCATCCCGTACCGCGTACGAGATCGCACGCACCGTCGATTTCATGCGGATGGTCTCAGGCCGTACGATCGACCAGAGCACGATCAGCGACTTCCGTGGCAACTTCAAGGCAGAACTCAAGCACATTCATCGGCACAGGAAAGTCGTCAAACAGCATCTGGCCCGGTGCTGAAGATTGTCTCTTGCGGCGATGACTGTGAATAGGGTGGATCGATGTTGATCCAGTCCTGGAAGGCATTTTCGTCGGCATTGCGGCCACTGATGACGACGACAATGTCACCTTCGCCGTGCAGATCAAGTCCGGCGGTGAGGAGTCCGGCGGCAGCGATGGCGCCGGAGGGTTCTGTTTTGAGTCCATGGTGTTGGTAGAGCCAGCGCATGGCGCGTCGGGTTTCGAGATCGGGGATGGCGAGCGATTCGCGGACGAGTGTTCTGAGGATGGGCCAGTTGTGTTTGCCGACGTCATAGGACAGGAGACCATCGCAGATGCTGGTGGGCCGATCGAGACGGACGCGCTGGTTGGCCAGGAGTGAGCGGCGGAAGTCGTCGGCGTCAGCGGGTTCCACGCCGATGATACGGGCTTTCGGAAAGGCGTGTGCGATTGACAGTGCCTGTCCGGCCATGAGTCCGCCGCCGCTGACCGGACAGATAAAGTGTGAAATGGTCCGCTGCTGTCGCTGGAGTTCACGGGCCGTCCAGAGTGCTCCGACCCCGTTGCCGGCAATGACGTGGGGGTCGTCATAGGGCGATGCCTGGACGGCATTTTCGACTTCGGCGATTTGTCGGGTGAGTGCATCGCGTTCACCGGTTTCGTGATCGCGGGCGATGTTGTAGGTGCGCACTTCGGCGCCGAAGGACTGTGTGCGGCGGAATTTGACTTCCGGGGCTGTATCGGGCATGACGACGATGACTCGCACCCCGAACCGCATGCCTGCGTAGGCGATGCCGGAGGCAAAATTGCCGGAGGAATGGGCGGCGACGGGGCGTCCATTAAGCTGACTGTGGTGGGCGGCCATCCAGCTGCAGGCCCCGAAGAGTTTGAAGGATCCCGAAGGCGTCCAGCCGTAGTCTCGGAGCCAGACCCGTCGCGATTCAGGAAGTCCCAGATAACGTTCCAGCTCCCACGAGCGGATCAATGGGGGCGAAAACACGTGCGACTGAATGCGCTGCTCTGCCACAAGCACATCATCAAAGGACACGATTCGCTCGGTCATGGTCTGCTCCCGAAGGCGTGTGAAACCGCCATGGGCGGCAATTCGGCATTTTGAGATTCCTGCGGCTGAGTGTAGCATGCGGCGGATGTCTCTGAAAATCATCCGGAGGTGTGTGGTATGTGTCTGCGTGTCCGCGCTGCAGGTTGCACGGCAGTGTTCATGGTCGTCACCGGTCTGGCTTCCTTTTTGCCGCCTGCGGATGGCCGTGAGGCGGTTGAGGAAAATTTGCCGCTGACTGGCTTGCCGTCGCTTCCGGATGTGGAGGGCTTTGCTGGTGGTTTTCTGGGTCTCAGCGGCGACCATCTGCTGTTCGCTGGCGGTGCAAATTTTCCCGGGAAGAAGCCGTGGGAGGGCGGCACTAAGGTTTGGTCAGCGGATGTGTTTGCGCTGCCGCTGTCGGTTGTTCGCGCTGCGGCGGAGGGCGCCCATGGGGGAGCTGCGGCCCCTGCCGACAGGCATCAGTGGCAACGCGCGGGACAGCTCGCGGCACCGCGTGGATATGGAGTTTCGGCGACGTTCAATGATGAGCTCCTGCTGGTGGGCGGCAGTTCGGCCCAGGGCCATTCATCGCAGGTCACGGGCGTGCGGCTGAGCTCAGGCAGGCTGGAGCTGCGCACACTCCCGGCACTCCCGCTGCCACTGGCGAATCACTGCGGAACGCTGGTGGGCAGCACGGTGTATGTGTTCGGAGGCCAGACAGCGCCTGCATCGCTGGCAGAATCGAGTGGCTGGCAGCTGGACCTGTCGGAAGCGAATTCCCAATGGAGTCCGCTCCCGAAATTCCCCGGCCCCGCACGGATCCTGGCAGCGGCTGCTGTCGTGGATGGACAGTTGTGGGTTGTGGGTGGCGCGAAACTGAGTGCTGATGCGAATCAGTCGTTGGTCCGCACTTACCTCAGCGATGCGTGGAAACTGGATCCCCGGCACGGCTGGGTGCGAGTGCCGGATGTGACTGCGCCCTGTGTTGCCGCGCCTTCACCCCTCCCGCTTTGGGGCTCGCACCCACTGTTGCTGGGCGGCGACGACGGCAGTCAGGTGAGCGGGAATCCCCTGTCGCACCGTGGATTCCCGCGAATGACACAACGGTTTCTGAAAGCAGAGAATCGCTGGCTCTCTGGACCGAATTTTCTTCCTGCCGTGGTGACGGCACCGACGGTGAGCACGGGGTTTGGCACGGTGATCGTCAGTGGCGAGATTCGCCCTGGCATTCGCAGTCCGGCGGCGTGGCTGCTGCTGGAGGAGTCACGATGATCACAATCGCGTCGGGCAAAGCGTCTCAGGTTTGTCAGTGGCTTGCCGCCTGTTGCGGGCTGCTGTGTGTCGGCCTGCTGTGTGGCGGACCGGTGTTATTGGCGGACGAAGCATCAGCCGAGGTGACGGCCTCCCGTGAATCGCATTTCGAGCAGCACATTCGTCCGGTTCTGGCGGGGGTCTGTTTTCGCTGTCACGGTGGCGAGCGGGTCTCGGGCGGGCTCCGCGTGGATTCGCGCGAGGGACTGCTGAGCGGTGGTGATTCCGGTCCGGCCATCGATCCGGGCCGTCCCCGGTCGAGTCTTCTGTGGCAGGCAATCGCTCGCGTTCCGGATGTCTCTGCCATGCCACCTTCTGCCGATGGGGCCTTGTCTGCGGCTCAGGTGCGAGCCTTTCAGGACTGGATCGAGACGGGGGCATTCTGGCCGGAGAAGGCGGGCGCGTTTGAGGTGCAGCAGCACTGGGCGTTTCGGCCCTTGGCGTCTGTTTCTGTGCCTGACATACAGAGTCATTCGTGGGTGCAGACTCCAGTGGACGCCTTTGTACTGTCTGCCATGCGTGAGGCGGGTGTATCACCTGTGAACCCGGCCGACCGTCGCACGCTGATTCGCCGTGTGACGTTCGATCTGACCGGTCTGCCGCCAACGCCGGCCGAGGTGGCTGCATTTCTTGAGGATGGTTCTGCGGAGGCGTTTGCGAGGGTGATTGATCGGCTGCTGGCGTCCCCTGCCTACGGAGAGAAGTGGGGCAGGCACTGGCTGGACGTGGTGCGTTACGCGGACACTGCCGGCGAAACGGCCGACTATCCGGTGCCGTCGGCCTGGCGCTATCGCAATTATGTCATCGACGCGTTCAATGCTGACCTGCCTTACGACCAGTTTGTGCGGGAGCAGGTGGCTGGAGACCTGCTGGGGGCTGAGCAGCCTGAGGAGCGTTTTTCTGACCGCACGATTGCCACGGGATTTCTGGCCATCTCGCGGCGTTTTGGATTTGATTCTGAGAACTATCAGCATTTGACGATTCAGGACACGATTGACACGCTGGGGCAGACGGTGCTGGGGTTAAGCATCGGGTGTGCGCGGTGTCACGATCACAAGTTTGATCCCATTTCGATGCGTGACTACTACGCGTTCTATGGCATTTTCGACAGCAGTCGGTATCCGTTTCCGGGTTCTGAGCAGAAGCCGCGTGTGCGGGCGCTGGCGCCGCTGCTTCCGGCTGCTGAAGCGGCAGTGGTGTGGGATGCATCGCTGCAGCGGATCCGGCAACTGACGGCACAGTTGACGGACCTGCAGCAGCCGCTGCCGACCGCCACTTTGCGGCTCACGACGGACATCGACGGAGACTTTGAGCTGCAGGCACCTGCGGCGGGGGGCAGTTACGGAGTGCTGGTGCCTCCGTGGCGATCATCGGGCGAGGTCTCTGTGAGTGCGGCCGCGCAAAGCCCGTTTCACAATGTTTATCCCGGGGGCAGTCGCGGTGCCCTGGCAGCTCAGAGCCATGCTCCGTGGCGAATCCGGCAGGCTCTGCACCTGGAGGACCATGGGATCACGGCAACCGGGGGCGCCGAACTCGTGAAGCCTGTGTGTCTGAATGCGGACCTGCGTATCGGCAGTGTCGGTGACCGCGAAGCTGCGCCTCTGCGACTGCAGCTGACATCTGCGGATCTTCGGCAATCGCTCACCCTCGTTTTTCACGCGGGGCGGATTCAGCAGGCAGGAACCAGTCCGGCAGTTGATCTGGGCCATTTTAAGCCCGGGGAATGGTTCAATCTGCAGCTCAGCCTGAGACCAGATTCCGGAGAACTGCGGGTGCTCTGCGGCACACCGGAAGTGACCGCTGCGAGTTCGTCGTCGACAGTCCCATGGGAGGCCGTTCCTGCCCTGCTGGAGCTGTCCGGCGATGGCTCTGACACCCTCGCCTCTCCAGCGCTGGAAGTCGATCAGATCGCGGTGCGGCGGACGCCGTTCGCTTCAGTGTCCCGCGAATTCCCGCTGATCAGGTCGGCGCCTGCTGAAGGTACGTCGGCGGCCATGGCAGAGGAGCTGGAACAGCTGACTGGCATTGATGGTGACCTCGAACTGCAGCCCCCGGGTGGCGTGCCGACGGCGCCGTGGAATCCTGGTCCCGGGAGTGTGGTGCGTGTGCGTGCGGAATCACAAAGCCCGTTTACTGTGGACTATTCGCCGGGTGAACAGGGCTTTTATCTGCCTGGCCGGCGGGAATATGACGGCTTCGGCCTGACGATTCGGCGGTTGCCAACAGCTGCAGATGGTCGCCTGCGGGCGGGATTTGATTTTCGTCTGCAGCCTGAGTCGGCGGATGCTGCGGGATCATGGCGGTATTATCTGGGGCATGGTCCTGGGAGTTCGGCCGCAGTGGAGTTATTCCTGACCGCCGAACAGCTGTATTGCCGCATGGGAGATCAGTTGCGGCCTGTGGCTGCGGTGGGTTCCGGCCACTGGCAGCAGCTCCGACTGGTGCTGGACACCCGTTTGCGAACGTTCACGGGCAGTCTTGAGAGTGACGGCGTGCGGCAGCTATTTGCCGGGGATTTCTCGACCGGCTGGGACGGGAGCATTGACTACAGCTTCATCGACAGTTACGGGCACATTCCGGGTTTGCGCCCGGCACTGGATGCCGACAATTTTGTGTTGACCGGTTTCGGTCCGGGTTCCTCGAAGAGTCCTGCGGAGGTGTTCAAGTCCGTTGCGCAGCGTCGGGAGCGGATTGAGCAGCTGCGGAAGCTGCAGCGGGACCAGCAGTCGGAAGCGGTGGCATTGCAGACGGAGCTGCAGCAGCTGCTGCAGGACGGTCCGCTGCCGCTTGCGTTTGCCATGTCGGAGGGTACGCCGGAAGATGCGCGACTGCAGCTGCGCGGAGAACCAATGCAGCCCGGGGACACGGTACCGCGTGGATTTCTGACGGTTCTCGGGGACGCGGTGCCGCCGGTTCCGCTGCGTGGGAGTGGCCGCAGGGAGCTGGCCGGCTGGCTGGTTCGGCCGAGCAATCCGCTGACAGCGCGAGTGCTGGTGAATCGGGTCTGGCAGCAGCATTTCGGGCGTGGCCTTGTGGGGACTCCGAACGACTTCGGGGTGCGTGGTCTGGCACCGACACACCCGCAGCTGCTGGATTGGCTGGCGAGCGACTTCATGCGGCAGGGCTGGAGCATCAAATCGCTGCATCGACTCATCCTGACGAGTGCGGTGTGGCAGCAGGCGGCGGCTGAACGTGTGCAGGGGAATGAACAGGACCGTTTGCGTGGCTTTTCTCGTCGCCGACTTTCGGCGGAGGAGATTCGTGACTCCATTCTGGCGGTCACAGGTCAGCTGGATCGCAGTCCTGGCATTGGTCATCCGTTTCCGGCGGCGACAGTCTGGGGATTTTCTCAGCATGCGCCGTTCAGTGACGTGTATGAGCATTCGCGACGGAGCGTGTATTTGATGACACCCCGGCTGAAGCGGCATCCGTTTCTGGCGTTGTTTGACGGGGCGGACCCGAATGCGTCGACGGCGGTGCGTCTGGGGACTACGGTTCCGACGCAGTCATTGTTCTTTCTGAATGATCCGCTTGTGCATCAGTCTGCGGAGCGCTGGGCTGAGTCGCTGCTGGCGAGTTCGGCGGACGAGGCGGAGTGTCTGAAGCTGGCCTGGCAGCAGGCATTGCAGCGGGATCCGGATGCAGGCGAGCTTCAGGAGTCGCGTGAGTTTCTGGAGGAGTATCGGCGTGAGTTGCCGGGAGGATCGGAGGCTGCTGCAGCTCGCACTCAGGCCCTTGCCGCACTGCTCAGAGCAGTTCTGGGGAGCAACGAGTTTCTGCATGTGGAATGACTGGAAAGACAGGTTGATGAACGGAAATGAAACGCGTCGAGGCAGTCTGCGATCGCTGGCAGCCGGTTCGCTGCTCTGGCCCGGAATCCTTTCAGAGCTGCTGGCAGAAGATTCCGCCGCACCGGGATCGAATCCGCTGGCACCGGTGGCAGCCCATTTTCCACCGCGGGCGAGCCGAGTGATTTTTCTGTTTATGAGCGGTGGGGTGTCGCACGTGGATTCGTGGGATCCCAAGCCACGGCTGTTTGCAGATGCGGGAAAGACTGTCACGGTTGACGAGTTCCAGGGACGTCGCGGTCGTTTCAGCATGTATCTGAAGGCGCCGCAATGGACGTTTCGTCCGCGTGGCCGCAGCGGGACGCAGGTGAGCGATCTGTTTCCGCACATCGGCCGCTGTGTGGATGACCTGTGTGTGATCCGTTCGCTGAAAACAGACCACACGAATCACTATGAGTCAACGCTCGGCATTCACACGGGGTCCTTCAGCTTTGCGCGGCCGAGCCTTGGGGCGTGGGTGAGCTATGGCCTGGGAACGCTCAACCGCAACCTGCCATCGTTTGTGGTGATCGCGCCGCAGACGCCGTATGCCGGGGGACAGGTGTGGGGGAGCGACTTTCTTCCGGGTGCTCATCAGGGAACGCGCGTGGTTCCCGGAACGGAGCCGGTGGCCAACATTCGTCGGCGGACACCCACATCAGAACTCCAGCAGCTGGAACTGAACCTGCTTCAGCGAATGAATCGGCGTCATCAGGCTGAGCGGCCAGGGGATCCGCAGCTGGCCGCACGAATTCAATCGTTTGAAACGGCCTTTGGCATGCAGTCCGCGATGCCTGAGGTGTTTGACTTTCGTGAGGAGACGCAGGCGACGTACAGGATGTATGGACTGGAGCCCGGGAGCACAGCCGGGTTTGGCTGGCAGTGTCTGGCGGCCAGGCGACTGGTGGAACGCGGGGTGCGTTTCGTGGAACTCATCGACACAGGATCATCGGGCAACTGGGACGCCCACGGCGATATGCTTTCGCATGCACCGCTGGCTCAGAACGTGGATCAGGCGATCGCCGGACTTCTGCAGGATCTGAAACAGCGAGGGCTGCTGGAGGACACACTGGTGGTCTGGACGAGTGAATTCGGGAGGACGCCGTTCAACGCGGCAGCGGGAGCTGCCGGGCGCGAACATCATCACTGGGTCTTTTCGTCATGGCTGGCGGGAGGTGGTGTGCAGGGGGGCATGACGTGGGGAGAGTCTGACGAGTACGGAATTCATGCGGCTCGGGATGTCGTGCACGTCCATGATTTCCACGCAACAATTCTGCATCTGCTGGGGATGGATCACACGCGGCTGACGTGGCGGCATGCGGGGCGCGATTATCGGCTGACGGACGTACACGGTCAGGTTGTCGAGGGCATCTTAAGCTGACTGCGGTGCGGACGGGATCAGCATGGCCAGCATCGCTTCGCGGACGCGTCCCACAGCGGTCTTCATGGGTCCGGTGAGGCGACAGCCGGACGCCAGCGTATGACCGCCTCCGGCAAACAGTTCAGCCACCGCGGCGACGTTATGCGGACTGCGGCAGCGAAGGCTGAACTTGACGGCACCGCCCGGGAGCTCGACAGCGATAAAGGCGGCTTCGGCACCGGCCACAGTCAGGCATTCGTTGACAAGGCCTTCGGTGTCGGCAGCGACGGCGCCTGTTTCGTCGAGCTCCGACTTTTCAGCCTGAATCCAGATCAGTCGTCCGTCAGCGTCCGCCACGGCACGGCTGAGTACTCGACCGGCCAGACGCAGCCGTGCCAGCGAATTCTGTTCGTGAATGAGGCGGTAGACAGAGTGCGGACTGGCGCCTTGATCGAGGAGACTGGCGGCAATTCGCATGGTTCTGGCGGTGGTGGACGGAAATCGAAACCAGCCCGTGTCGGTGGCGATGGCGGCGTAAAGAACATTTGCAGTGGTCGTGTCGAAGCGAAGTCCCAGCGATTCGGCGAGTTCGTGAATGAGTTCACCAGTGGCGGCGGCCTGGGTGTCACGGAATTCCACTGCGTCCAGCCGATCTGCGCTCACGTGGTGATCAATCACGACTCGGCGGGCTGCTGAGGCGCGAATGACGTCTGACATCCCTCCAAGCTGCTGCCAGGCACTGGTGTCCACAACAAGAATCACCTCAACCACGGGGACGTCGGCCTTCGATGCACTGCCCGCATACTGGCGGATGGTGTTGTCGGGGTCCATGAACTCCAGGTTGGCTGGTGGGGCGGAACCGTTCCAGATGGAAACCGTTTTGCCAAGTGACTGGAGAATAAAGCGCAGGCCCAGTTCTGAACCCAGTGCATCTGCGTCCGGACGCACATGGCTGGTGATCAGAAAGGAGTTGTGCTGCTGCAGGATGGGGTGCAACAATGACCAGTCGGGCTGAGTCACGGCAGGTGGCCAGTTGGAAAAGGAAGAGCGAAGTCGGGACGATGGCAGGACCGCAGCGGGGGGGAACTATTCGCCACAAACCCTCGTGAGGCAAGGGGATTCCCCGATGATTGTTCCCGGATGTGGCAGCCTGGCTGGGGTTGTCGAGCGAGTTTTCGCAGTCGGCAGGTTCGTTTCAATCGGAAGATCGGAGTTGCGCGACAGGCTGTCTGCTGAGCCAAACGCGACAGTTGAAGGAACGCGGAACGGACTGGAAGTCCGTCGTCCGGGGTTACAGGCCGTGCGGGGAACTCTTTCTGTCCGTCTCACGATCGATGAGGCGGACGAGCGCGGCGAGGGAATGGACCTTCATTTTCCGCATGCCGCGAGCCCGGTGTTTTTCGATGGTCTTGATGCTGAGTTCGAGGCGGATTGAGATGCTCTTATTGGTGCTTCCCTGATAGACCATCTGGATAATTTCACGTTCGCGGTCTGAGAGCAGGTCCAGGTAGCCCTGGCCACCTGGCAGTGGCGGGGGGAGCGGCTGGTCGGATTCGCTGATGGTGTTCAGCCGCTGAAATCCATCTTCGACGGCTTCCAGCAGTTCAGAGCGATCGAAGGGTTTGTCGAGCACGGTGATGGCGCCAAGTTTCATGGCTTCGACAGTGAGGCTGGTACGGGGGAACGCCGTGATCAGGATCAGGCGAAAATCCATGGGGCGAAGCGTTCGCAGTTGCTGGTGCAACTGCAAACCGGTGACCTCGGGCATCACCTGGTCGGTGATCACCATGCCTCGCGAAAGCAGTGCAAGGTCTTTCAGGAAGCTGACGGCGGACGAATAGCAGACCACGTCGAAGCGGGCCTGGGAGAGCATGGTGCGGAGGACATGGAGCACGTTCGGATCGTCATCGACGGCGTAAACGCGTCGAGGGGAGTTTTCCTGAGCGGGGCTGGGGGAGTCCTGGGTGGGCTGGAGGCTGGAGGAAGGTGAGTCCCCCAGAGCGTCGCTGGAGTGAGAATGCTGGTCATCCGGGGGATGCACTTCCGGGGAGTCGAACATGGTGAGTCACCTGAGGAAGGATAAGTCTTCAATGACGCGGAGGACTGGACTATCTGTCTCGGGCGCAGGCGCGTCCACTCAGGCTGCACAGTTTTTGGGAAATTTTGTGTTTTCGCGAAAAACAAAGGCAAGTTTAGATGAGTCAGGGAATCCTGCGCCCTCGCAGATGGCGAATCCTTCCGCACCAAAACCGCGGAAATGCCCTGTTCCCCACTTTTTCGCTCGACCCTTTGGCTGCCCCAGGGAATACTATTGATCGAAGGCTCCCCATCCTGCGTCCCGGTTTCAAAAATCAAAAAGGGTCACTTCTTTGTCTACCGTCGAAAAAGCCACCCAGACCATCAACGGTGCTCAGATTCTTGTCGAAATGCTGGTTCGCCTGGGCACGGATACCATTTACGCCTATCCCGGCGGTGCCAGCATGCCGCTCCACCAGGCCCTGCGTGAACAGCGTGATCGGATCCGTACCATTCTTCCGCGTCACGAACAGGGAGGCTGCTTTGCCGCTCAGGGCATCGCGCGTTCCACTGGCAAAGTGGGTGTGGTGATGGGCACCAGCGGGCCGGGGGCCACCAACCTGGTGACCGGTATTGCCGACGCCAAACTCGACAGCGTCCCGATGATCTGCATCACCGGCCAGGTTCCGCAATCGGTCATCGGCAGCGACGCCTTCCAGGAAACGCCGATGGTCGAAATCTGTCGGGCGATCACCAAGCACCACTACATGATCACCAACATCCGCGACGTCGCGCGGATCCTGAAGGAAGCTCACTATGTTGCGTCCACTGGCCGACCGGGGCCGGTTCTGGTTGACTTTCCCAAAGACGTCCAGCTGGATTCCCTTCCGCTGAAGGACGTGGATTTCGATCCCCCGATGAACCTGCCGGGCTACCGTCCGCAGGTGCGTCCGATCGCTCCGGAACAGGTCCGACAGATTATCGCTGCCCTCCGCCGTGCCAAACGCCCGGTGCTCTACGTTGGTGGTGGCTGCATCCAAAGCGACGCCTCCGAAGAACTCACCCGCTTTGCACTCCGCACCGGGATCCCCGTAACCATGACCGTCATGGGGCTGGGCGTCTTCCCTGGCACCCATCCTCAGTCCCTGCATATGCTGGGCATGCACGGCACGGTGTATGCCAATTATGCGGTCGATCAGTCAGATCTGCTCCTGGCCTTTGGTGTCCGGTTCGATGACCGTGTCACTGGAAAGCTGGCTGAATTCGCCAGGCACGGCAAGATCGTGCACATCGACATCGATGCATCAGAGATCCACAAGAATAAGGAAGCGCACATTCCGGTCCACGGCGACGTCCGCGAAGCCCTCACCGCTCTCAACGCCGCGCTCACCGACGAAGACATCCCTGACCTCAGCGAATGGCACCAGCAGATCGCTCAATGGAAAGCCAGCTACCCGCTCAGCTATTCCTGCCCGGGCGACAGCATCCTGCAACAGTACGCCATCGAAGAACTCTGGCGCCAAACTCAGAACAGGGACACCTACGTGGCTGTGGGTGTGGGACAGCATCAGATGTGGGCGGCTCAGTTCTACAAGTTCGACAAACCCCGCCGCTGGCTCAGCAGTTCCGGTCTTGGCACCATGGGTTTCGGCCTTCCGGCTGCGATGGGCGTGCAGACGGCCCACCCGGATTCCCTGGTGATCGACATTGACGGTGACGGTTCGTTCCAGATGAACATTCAGGAACTCGCCACACTTCACTGCGAAAAACTGCCGGTCAAGATCCTGCTGCTCAACAATCAGCACCTGGGAATGGTGGTTCAGTGGGAAGACCGCTTTATGTCCGGTCTTCGCGCCCACACATATCTTGGCCCGGTCGATCACCCGGAAGCACTGGGACAGGGCGACGGCAGCATGCCTGAAGACACGTTTCCCAACTTCGTCAGGATCGCAGAGGGATACGGAATCCGGGCTCGCCAGGTTCGCAGCCGCGCTGAATTCCCGCAGGCTCTCGCCGAAATGCTCGCCCACAAAGGCCCGTATCTGCTGGACGTCATCTGTCCATACCAGGAACACGTGCTCCCAATGATCCCCAGCGGGAAAACTGTGCGCGACATCATCACCGAATGACAGATCCCTACGACGCCCCGCGGCTCTGGGACCTGGCCTTCCACGACGAAACTCGCCCCGAAGCCGACTTCCTCACCTTGCTCGCCCGGCAGCATCTCAAGACCGCCACCCCCCGCACGCTGGAAATCGGCTGCGGGGGTGGCCGTCAGGTCCTTGAACTGCTCCGCCGCGGTTGCCAGGTATCCGCCATCGACGTCAATCCCCACTGCGTCCGCGCCGTCCAGCAGCGGCTCAAACGCTCAGGGCGTTCCGCCGATATCCGACAACAGGACATGCGGGACATCCAATTTCCCCGCCCCTTTCAGCTCCTGCACTGTCTGGTCAATACCTTTCGCCATCTGCTCACAGAATCCGACGCCCGAACGCATCTTCAGCGCGTCGCTGCGCACCTTGAACCTGGCGGCCTCTACGTCCTCGGCTTCCATCTGCTCCCACCCGACGCCGAAGAATTTGACTGCGAACGCTGGACCGTTCACCGTGGACAACTCAGGCTCACCACCACCATTCGCGTGCTGGAATTTTCTCGTCGCAAACGGCAGGAACTGCTCCGCTTCTCACTCAAAGCCACACAACCCGGACGTATCCGCCGCTTTCGCGGCGAACACCGACTCCGCATTTACCGCGCCGACCAGTTTCGCAGACTTCTCGACAGCGTCCCTGAACTGGAGCTCATCGGGGTGTTCGACTTCTGCTATGACGCCAGCGATCCACTCGTGCTGAATGACCAGCTGGGAGACGCTGTCTTTGTGCTGAAAAAAACAGGCTGAGTGCCTGGCGGATGGGTATGGCCCAGGTTGACATCGGCTGACGCGGTGCAGATGTCGCATGGCGTCTCAGGACGCGAAAGCCTGCTACTGGAACGCCTGAATGAGACTGTAGCTATAGTCCCAGGTGAGCTTTCCAGCTCGATTGATCACCACTCCCCGCTGCTCAAAAATTCTCAGCAGTTCCTCTACAATCTCCGCGGTTGTGCCCCCGGCCGCAATTCCCTTCACAACATTGCCAAAGCTCTTCACGGAACGGGGACGACTTTCAGTCATCCCTTCGAGTTTCTCCAGCACCCGCTCAATGAGCTCCCACTGCGACACACCACCGCGGGTTTCAATTTCGTCTGCTGGCGGTGCCGAAATCTCCTCTGTAAATGGCGGCGTCGACGTTTTTACGCCGGCAGGTTTCTTTGCTGCTGCCGACTTATTCGGAGTTTGACCGGCTGGATCCGCCTGCGGTGGCTCAGACGCTTTGGCGATCGACTTCTTCTCAGGCTCGCCGGAGGTTCGTCGCACCCGAACATTGAGCGTGTTCAGATGGCTGATCAGGGGATCAAAACCAGTATCGCCGGAGATAACTGTAAATTCAGCGTCAGGTTCGCTGATGGACATGCGTCCCAGGTAGCAGGCGATGTGGAAATCGAGTGCATTTGGGCCGCCGCCAGTGAGCCGGATATAGCGGGCGGCGGGGCCGAGTGCATGCAGGCGTTCGGCCAGTTCGAGCGAGATCTTTGTCTGGGAGTGACCGGCGAAGACCCACACCTGTGCGTTCTCAGGCAACGGCTCGGGAAGCTTCGGGTTTGGAACGTTTTCGAGGTCAACCAGAAGATAACTGGCCACAGTCGATCTCTAGAGCAGCGAATAGATGAAGGGCGCCGCAGCACTGCTGGAGAGGGCAATCAGGCCGGCAAACAGGAGCAGTACCAGCAGGAGCGGAGCCAGCCACCACTTCTTTTCAGTCCGCAGGAACACAAAAAACTCGCGAATGATCGACGGAGACTGCCCCCGATGACTTTGGGTTTGCCTGACAAATTCTGAGGAATCGCGATCAGCCATGGTGAATTTCCGCAGGCTGCATAGAATCCAGGACCACGTGAGTTCACGTGGTCCTGCAGAGATGTCCGGGCGGAACAGGAGTTGTTCAGCCAGCGTAGAACGGGTGAGCAGCGGTGTCGCGCTGGGCCAGAACCGAATCCACCTTCGGCTCGCTCTTCATCGCCCGCTCGATCGACAACTTTGTGGCTTCATAGTTGTACTGGTAGATCTTCCTGTCGTCGGAAGCATCCCAGTGAATGAACACGCCACAGACGATGACAAGATTTTCAGCCTGATCCTTTGGAATCGCGCCGGACTTCACACAGTCAGTAACTGCGTCGGCGACAGCCTTCTGGGCAGGTCCGAACATCTGGACGGCCTGTCGGGCGCCTTTGATGGTGACCTTTGTGATCATCACAGTCGCCGGCTTGACTGCCACGTTTGGGGTGAGCACTGCGAGCAGGTTGCTGTGGCCGGCCTTCTGGTCCGCCAGAGCGTTGGCGAATGCAATGCCCACCGGACCGGCCTTATCGCCGATCAGCAGGTCAATGTGTGCCACTTCGTTGCCTTCGCCCACAAGGGCTTCACCGACGTACAAAGACATAGAGGAATCCTTTTAATCGTTCAACACAGTTCCTGAAAACAAACTCAAACCGTCGTATGACGCCGACAGTCTGAGACCGCAACGTCTTCGAGCATAGCAGCAGCGATCAGGAAACGGAAACGTCCGCCCCGGTTTCCCCAGAGGATTCAGTCCAAACCGGGAAATTTCCGACCTTGAAAAAATTCCAGGGGTTTGTTGCAAATCACCCTTGCCATCATTTGATTCCAGTCGCCGGAATGTTTAAAATCCGCAGTGCTGCTGCTTCACACCCCCGGTTGCGACGAACCAACCTCTTCCCGGGTTTCCGCATCACTCCATCCTGCGGCTCCCACGGTACGAAACCGCTGCAAAACTGGCGGTTTGGCCATGCCCCTGTCTCTGCCCGCTTCCCGGCCCACGTTGCTGCCTGGATCCCAGCGCGGATCGTCGCCGATGTCGTCGCCCTTCGCGCCCCCCCGGACGCAGGTCACGCCCATCCCGTCGGACCCCCGCGTATTTCGCGGCCTCCCCTGGCTCTCGCCAGCCTGTTCCCGTCGCTGGCTCGGCGATCGCTGGTTCGTATTCTCACACCCGCCCCTGCATGCCGCCCGCGTCTCCATTGTCTCATCACGTCTCTCCCAAAGACTCGATCTCGAACACTGGTGGTTCGCGCTCCTCCGCACGGCCGTTCTTCAAACCGATCCCACCCACGCTCTGCTCCCCGTCATTTCCGGCACCGCCCCCGCCGAATGCCTCATCCGCGCCTGCCAGATCTTTCAGCGCACCCCGCTGCACATCCAGCTCCCCGAACACACCGGCCTCCCGGATCACTTCCCCCGCGATCCCGCTGCAGCCCAGGCATGGCTCAATCTCACCCAACACACCCTCAGTCCGCTCACCACCCCCACTCATCCTCCGCACCTCTTCGTTTCTCCGCTCCTGCCGGGCGCTCCACCCGATGGCTGGCACGATTTCCGCCAGGCCATCCCCCTCGCCGACCGACTCCTCTTCGCACTCGCCACCCGCATTATCGTCCTGCGGTGTCGCTCCGGTGGCCACATCAGCCAGCTCATTCATCATCACCTCCACGACTCTCCCCGCGCCACCGTTCCCACCATGGTCGCCGCCGACGAACATTCACAATTCCCGGATGTGCTCACACAACGCTGCGCCGGCTGGATCCCGTGGCTGTGCCTGCCGTCACCTCACTCCAACCCGGCCGACACCCCGCTGCCGCGCTCTGCCGACTCCCACTCCAATCCTCCCAGGGTCCCCACAGCTCTCACATCCACTCATGTTTCCCAATCATCCCAGTCCATCGCCCCACCTTCTCGATCGGCCGACCACCCACGATCTCCGAAAGACAGCACGATTGATAATCCGCTGACAGCCCCGCAAAACTGGATCTGCCACTGGACCCGCGCTGCGATCGGCCCCTGGCCCGGTGAAACCCGCGACCAGTTTCTCGACCAGTGCCTTCTCGCCAGTCCCTCAGCAGACCGCTCCGCACTTCAAACCCTTCTGCGCATCCTCCGCGAATCCCGACTCCGCGCCTCCGCTGACGCCATCCGCGGGGGGCATGCTGTGACGGCCTTCACTCAGGTACCGCTCCAGGAATTTCGCGTGCGGCGCATCTTCCGTCCGCATCGTCGCCGCTATGACTTCGAACCCTGGGGACTCGCCGTCCGCCAATCCACACTCACCGCACTCGGAGCCCGCCCTGTGATCTACGGCACCGAGGAACTCTGGCACACCCTGCAGCCTGCCGACCAGCCCTTCTTTCAGAAAATCGCGCTCGACGGCAGCATCAACGCCCCCGCAGAACGCGAATGGCGGCTCCCCCACGATCTCCTCCTCAACCAACTCCCCCACCGCGATCTTGTCCTCTTCGTCGACTCCGCCGACGATGCCGCCGTCGTCGCCGACTGCGGACCATGGCAGGTGCTCGTGCTGCCCCCGATCCCGGCCCCCGACATTCCGGCCCAACCCTCCCCTTCACTTGTGTCCGACAGGCGAATCAGACACACTCCTGACATCGCACCGCCACCAGCCTCAGCAGATGACGAACGTCTGCCGGCGCCGGCATTTGTCACGGAAATCTGTCAGGGTCCATCATGAGCAAAAACCGTAAGTCCGAAGTCGACGCCGCTGTTCGCGACATCAACTTTGACCAGAACGACTACTCCATCGAACTCAAGACCAATCACGGCACCATCTGCCTCGAACTGCTCCCGGATGCCGCTCCCGGTCACTGCGCCAATCTCATCGGGTTGGCACGCATCGGCTTCTACAACGGAATCATCTTCCACCGTGTCATCAAGGGTTTCATGATCCAGGGGGGCTGCCCCGCCGGAACCGGCACCGGCGGCCCCGGTTACACGATCCGGGCTGAATTCAACGAGATTCCCCACGTCGCCGGCGTGCTCTCCATGGCCCGCACCAATGATCCCAATTCCGCCGGCTCCCAGTTCTTCATCTGCCTGGGCACCCACAATTACCTCGATCGCCAGTACACCGCCTTCGGCCGCACAGCAGATCAGGCAAGTCTTGATGTCGTCAAAAAAATCGGCAGCCTCCCGACCGATCCCGGCGACAAACCGCGCGAAGCGGCCAGAATCGAAACCGCAACCGTTGTCGTCCGTCCCAAAGGCTGAGGCATCATGGCCGGATACTGGCTGTTCAAATCCGAACCGGACGTTTTCTCCATCCACGATCTTCGCAGTGCTCCCGGAAAAACAACATCCTGGGAAGGTATTCGCAACTATCAGGCTCGAAACTTCCTCCGCGACACCGTCCGCAAAGGCGACGGTGTTCTCTTTTACCACAGCAATGCTGATCCCATGGGCATCGCCGGAACCGCGTTGGTCACCCGCGAAGCTTACCCCGATCACTTTGCCTTCGATGCCTCACACCGCTACTTCGACCCGGACTGCTCACCCAGTCAACCCACCTGGGTGATGGTCGACATCAAACTCAAAACCATCTTCCCCGGCATCATCACCCGTGACATGCTCGCGGCCGACCCCATCTGCAGACAAATGCTCGTTCTCAAACGCGGCAGCCGCCTCTCAATCCAGCCCGTCACACCCGAAGAATGGCGCGCCGTTCATCGACTCGCCCAGGCTTCCCCGGAATAACCGTCCCTGCTCAAACGTACCATCGCCTTCACCTCGCCAATGACTCTGACAGACGCCCGTCCTGCATCGTCAGCACGCGATCAGCCACATCCAGAATCCTCGGGTCATGAGTCACCAGCAGGATCGGGCACCCTTCCTTCCTCGCCAGAAACTGCAGATGACTGACGACCTCGCGCCCGGTCACACTGTCCAGAGCCGAAGTGGGTTCGTCGGCAAGCACCAAACCCGGGCGGCTCACCAGCGACCGCGCAATCGCCACTCGCTGCCGCTGCCCACCGGACAGTTTCGCAATCGGATACTCCACACGATCCCCCAGGCCGACCCGCTGCAAAATCTCCACCGTCCGTCGTTTCGCCTCCGTGGCCGGCACTTCCGGATGCAAATCAAACATGATCTGCACATTCTGTCGGGCGGTTAGAAATGGCAGCAGATTGTGTGCCTGAAAGATAAAGCCAACTTTGCGTCGCAGCTCCAGCAGATCATTGGGGCTGGCGGTGTGCAGTGCATGTCCAAGCACCGTTAATCGTCCCTCCTGCATTCGGCGAAGCCCGGCAATCAACGTCAACAGCGTTGTTTTGCCGGAACCGGATGGCCCCGTCAGCAGCACAATTTCTCCGGAATGAATCTGCATCTGCACATCGAACAGGATTTGCTTTCGCAGTTCCCCGTCGCCAAACGCGAAATTGATTCCGTCCCCGGAAATCACACTTGATGCCGACATCTCCAGATATCCATCAGGACCAGTAATCGTCACGTTTCGGCAGTCTAAACACAGCACTCCCGTCACCACAACTTCGCTCGGGCTGGATTTGCAGCCCGATTCTCTGCAGAATACGGTCTTCAGCCGCCCCATCCTCACGCCCCCCGACAGCCGCTTCTGCCGGCCTCGAGAAGGACTCCGATATGCCCCTCTTTCCACTCCCTCCCGTACTCCGCAGGCTCTGCCTGCTGCTGCTCATTACCGTCGCATTCACCGGGCCCGCCTGCGGTCAGACCAAAAGCCGCGACACCAAAAAAGGCAAAGACGCCTCCGCCTCCCCCCAACAACTCGAAGCGCGGATCTCGAAAGCCGAAGAACAACTGCTCGACGAATATCTCTCCGTCGCCAACGAATACTACAAACAGGGCGAACTGGAACAATCCGCGGTTGTGCTGGAACGCGTTGCTCAGATCAATCCCAAAATGGAAGGGATCCGCCAGCGAATTCAAGGCATCCGCGAAGAACTCATTCAGGAAAACGGACTCAAACTGGAATTCGACACGTCAAAACAGTGGCTGGCACTGGCCGAAGTCGAAGCCGGGCGCCCCTTCAGACTCATCGCCGCCGGGGAATACAAGCTGGATCTCACGTCAAGCGTGTCGCTTACAGGGCTCTCTACCAGCGATCCCGCAAAGGATCATCTCAGCAATGCTCCCTTCGGCGCCCTGGTGGGCATGGTCTTCAGCGAAAACAAGCCGGGCGACCCGTTCCTCATCAACGGCTCGGTTGAACACAATCCGAAAAAGAGCGGCACGCTGTATCTTCGCGTCAACGTGCCGTCCACAGCGAAATGCAAGGGAGACATCCGCATTCAGATCAGCGGAGCGGTCAAGCCTCTGGCCAAAGGCACCAAAGACTGAATGTCTGCTGATCAGCTTTCGTATTCGGCAAGAAATCCCATGAACTCCCGGCGATGCTCTTCTTCGTCGCCCAGTGCAGTGATGCACAGATCCTGAGTCACATAGTCGAAGCCGTCGCACAAACGAATCAGTTTTGTGTACTGAGCGATGGCTGCATCCTCCGCTTCGATCACGCCCTTGATGACGCTGACAACGTCCGTCAGCTTCTTTGGAGGCTGCAGGGCCGTTTGTCGGGCCTGAAACGCACAACTTCCAGGGACAACGCCCCCAAGGGTCTTGATGCGTCGTGCCAGATTCTGAGCATGCAGCAGTTCGGCCTGAATGTCGGCCTGCAACGACGCCTTGATCTCCTCAGCCCGCACTCCGTCAAGGTTAATCGAGTTGGAGATGAAGTTCATCACCGTTTCCAGTTCCATCCAGTAGGACACGCTCAGTTCTTCAATAATCGCCTGTCGCTTTGCCTGATCAGACATGATTGACCACTCCTGAAAATCGCACCTTGAAAACAGACCAACACAGTTTGTCAGCAGCCTGTGGCGGGCTGCAGGGCCAGCAGCAATGCGGCTCTGGCCACGATCCTCAGCCCGTGTCCGATTGCCCGCTCATCGATGTCAAAACACGGGGAATGCAGCAACGGCCACTCAGAAACACCATCGGCACACCCCAATCGAAACTGAGCCCCCGGAACCCGTTCCACGTACACCGCGAAGTCTTCGCCGCCCATACTTGGCTTGTCAATCAGTACGACATTCTCTGATCCCACGACCTGGCGCGCAGCGACTTCGAACGCCGACGCCGGCAGGCTGTGGTTCACCACGGACCCCAGCGGGCACGAAAACTGCAGACCTATGGAATTGCCGCTCGCTTCAGCCAGGCCATCGCAAATCCGCTGCATGGTGGCCATTAGCTGCGTTCGCACCGCCGAATTCGTCGTTCGCAGAGTGCCCTCCAGCCGCACTTCGTCGGGAATCACATTGGACACGGTGCCCCCGTGGATGCTGCCGATGGTGAACACCGTCGGGTACAGCGCGTCCGCCTGCCGCGGCAGCATCTGGTAGAGCGTCGTTACCAGCTGAGCGGCCGTCAGCAGAGGATCACTGGAATGCTGCGGCCGGGCCGCATGCCCTCCACGCCCCGAAACCATCAGTGAGACTTCATCCACGCAGGCCGTGAGCACTCCGTAGCGAATCCCTGCTCGCCCCTGAATCAGAGTGGGATCGACATGCAGCCCAAGAATGCAGTCAACCCCCTCCAGAGCTCCTGCTTCCACCATCCATGCGGCCCCCTCCGCCGTCTCCTCGGCCGGCTGAAAGATCACCCGCAGCCGCAGCCCCGGCACGTCACCCTGAGGAAGTTGCGCGGCCAGCCGAGTGAACAGTTCGCACACCCCCAGCACAATCGTCGTGTGCACGTCGTGACCACAGGCATGCGTCAAACCGGCCACCGTCGACGCGTAGGGTGTCGCCTTGCGGTCCTGGAGCGGCAACGCGTCAATGTCAGCACGCAACGCAATCAGCGGCGCGGACACGGGCGGTTGCCCAATCACGAGGTCCGCGATGCATCCCAGCTGCCGGACACCTGAACGAACGCTGAGGCCCAGACGTTCAAGACGCTCACGAATCCATGCTGTCGTCTGCACTTCACGTCCGCTGAGCTCCGGATGGGCATGCAGAAAACGCCGGTCCGCAATCCAGTCTGATAAGCCTTCTTCCACCAGACGATCCAGCAGCAATTCAAACGGGACAATCCGTTCACAGTCGACGGCAGAGAGGCGGTGTGAATCGGAATCCATGTGAATCAGGTCCGCAGTAATCCCGGAGCGAAGGTGATACGGAACATGTTTTAACTGGTTCTGACCCGCAGAAATCCACCGAAAAACACTCAAATTGATCGCAATAGCAGGCAATTCCCACGAGCGGGACTTTGAGAGACGGCCCACTGGCTCCCACCAGTGGGCCGGATACTCCGCCACTCAAAGCTTTCTGCGACGCTCCGCTGATTCCGCCCAAAGCGCCCTCAACGTCGCCTCGTCCCGCTGCTCCAGCGCCACTCGGAATTCCCTCAGCCGCGTCTCCGCACGTCTGACTGCGTTTACGCACCACTCCGCATTGCCCAGAAGAATCGATGACCACAGCTCGGCCGATCCCGCAGCAATCCGCGTCGTGTCCCGAAACCCACTCCCGGTCAGCACCAACTGCTCATCCGACACCACCCCCACAGCGACCGCCGCCAGCACGTGCGGCAGATGACTTGTCAACGCCAGCACTCTGTCGTGTTCCACCGGGGGCAGCCGCTGAATCTGCAACCCCAGATGCCTCCAGAACTGTTCCACACGCGTCACGGCATCGGCATCCGCAGCCCCCTGGCAGATCACACACACGCGGCCGGAAAACAGACTGCCGTCTGCATGCTCAAACCCAGCCTGCTCACTTCCGGCAATCGGGTGCGCCCCCACAAACCGTCGTTCGTCAGCCAGCTGCCGGCAAATCTCCCCCTTCGTGCTTCCCGCGTCCGTCACGACCCCACAGCCTGCTCTCAGTAATTCCCGCGCGGTTCCCACAATCTGATCCACCGGCTGACACACCACTCCGAGACTGCCTCGCGGAATGGTCGCCTCAGTGATTCTGAGCGCCCAACCTGTGATCAGGCCACGCTCCTGCGCGGCCTGCAGACGATCAGCATCACGTCCGATGCCGATCACGGCCGTGGCCGGCGACACATCACGCAGCGCTGCGGCGATCGAACCGCCAATAAGTCCCACTCCCGCTACCACCACACTGGCTTCCGCCGGCGGCAGACCAGTTTTTTCCCCGGACACCGCAGGTTGCATGCAGGTTGATCCTTGACTTTCGGTCAGCGGCGTTCAACGGCTCAATGCCTGCGGCCACATTTTTCACACTGCCCCGCCTTCAGCTTCTCACGACACTTCTCACAACAGTTGGGACAGCGCGGATCACCCTGACGATTCACGTAGGCTGGACCGTAGATCGAAGGGGCGTCTCCGAGACTGTAAGGTTCGTAGTCCATGCGGAACGAATCGAGAGGATCAGCGAACAGGTGTCCCAGACCACGCGGACGCCATGCGTCCGGTGCACAGCGTTCACCACGCGTCAATGTCGCAGCGCGCGGCCGGTACCAGGTGGTGTAACGATCCATGGGTTGCACGTAGTGTCGGTGTCCGAATCCGCCAGTCCCCGGCAGACCCGTCTCCGGTACGTTCCGCAATCCGGCAAAACCATTGAAGTTACCGGGCGGAATCACAGAGTCACCACTGCGTTTGGGGGCGAACTTTGCCAGAGAATTCGGGCTGGGAACATAGCCCGCCGGGGCGTCACCCGACGGCTTCGGGCCGTCTTCGCCCCGCAGTTGCTCGTCACCGCCACGAGTAGACTGCTGTACGGCCAGCACAGCCAGCATGTACACCACCAGCAACAACGCTCGCTTCATGAAAGTCTTCCTGACTACCAGTCTCGCGAATTTCGCGCAATCCATTCCGCAGACCGCGGTGTGTATCGTCGGAAGCCTGCAGTCCGTGTCAGGCCATCCTCACGTCCAATCCGTTTCGACTGAAGTTTTCACCGCATCCACCTTGAATTCCGATTCCGCAGACGGGGCAGGGAGCGTAATCGGCGGGGGTTAGGGGATCGGAAGAATCAACTTTGAACCCGGCTGGAGATTCCGGCCTGTTCGCGATTTCCGGCATCAGATGAGCTGTCGACCTGAATTCAGGCATTCGCAGAGTTCGGCGGCGAGATGATGGAGTGAGTGCGGGTCGGTCTGGCCGCCAAGTTTTTTGCGGATGCGGGAGGCGAGTGTCCCCTGGTCAATGATCTGCTCAAACGCGGCCCGGACGGGGTCTTCCATATCCGGCTGGAGGCATTGATCCATGTTTTTCCAGAGCTGCTGGAGCGTGTGGGGTTTTGGCGGGCAGCCGAAGAGCGGCAGCAGGGTGGGATTGTCGAGGACAGTTTGTTCAGCGGACGTCACCGCGCGATTGAAAAGTTCTGCGAGGGGTTCGGTGGGGATGGCCTGCTGATCGGCGAGCGAGCACCAGCGTTCTTCGACAAGTCCGCGAATCAGGGCGGCTGTGGCCTGGAGCACGGCGAGGTCAGCGGCCGGGCATTCCTGAATGTCGATGACTCGAATCTCAATGGAACCGCGGCCGAATCGCGCGATGGCGCCGCGGGCGTTGAGATATTCGTCCTGCAGCACGTGGTCCGGGTCGTGGGGGGCGATGTCGGCATACATCGGCTGGAGGATTTTCTGCTGGTATTCTGCACAGCTCCACGCCTGTTCCGGAATCACGCGGCCGGTGATTGACGGGAACCGTCTGGAGTTACTGCGATAGACGTGCAGGCGGTGGTCCAGGTGTTCAGAGAGTTTGCTGTCGCAGACGGGGGAGGCGGCTGCGAGCGCGGGGAGGAGCGGGAGGACGAGTCGCACGGCGGCATGCAGGCGAGCGAATTCGGAGTCATCGCGGAACGGGAGGTTGAGGTGGACACTTTGAAGGTTGGCCCAGCCATGTCCGCGGCAGTCGAAAATGCGGTTAAAGGCCTGGTAGACAACGCTGCAGTCATGGGGCCAGAGCTGCATTTCGCGGAGCGGGTTCATCCACGGATGCATGGCGGAGGGCATGAGCTGTGCGTGCAGGGGCTGGAGCAGACGGTTGATGTGCTGAACTTCGGCCGTGAAGGCGGCCGCCAGCCCCTGCAGCTGCGGTGCGGGGCTGGCGGTTTTGAGTTCCACGACGTGGAGCACCAGTTCGTTGGACCAGTCGATCATCCCGCGCTGGACGTCGGATGTGATGTGACCGGCTTCAGCAGCAAGCAGCTGATCGCAGATGGGGAGCACATCGAGGGACTGCCGGCTGACCAGCATGTATTCGAGTTCAACGCCCCATGCGTCAAAGAGTCCGAGACGTGGCGGGCTGGAGCCCTCTGGTGCGGCAGCAGTGGCATTCATTGGAGTTCCTTCCGTGTCAGTCATCGAGTCTTGCGCGTTTTTGTTCCATCCGTCGCACAAAGACATCCATGATGCGTGAGTAGAGATCTTCCTTGAGGATGGCATCTTCACTGTCTGCATCGATATTGGGGTTGTCGTTGACTTCGATGATCACGAAGCGTCCGTTGGATTCCTTGACGTCGACACCGTAGAGACCATCACCGATGAGATTTGCGGCGCGGAGTGCGAGTTTGACTGCTTTGCGGGGGGCAAGTTCCACAGGGAGCGTTTCGGTTTTGCCGTAGCGTCCGCGACCGCTGAGTTCCTGACGAACGATCTGCCAGTGTCCGGGGGCCATGAAGTAGCGGCAGGCGAAGATTGGCTTGCGGTCAATGATGCCGATTCGCCAGTCGAAGGTTGTGGGGAGGTATTCCTGGGCGATGAGGAGTTCGGAATCACCGAGGAATGTGGTGATTTTTTGCTGGAGTTCCTGTTCGGAGTGGATTTTGACGACGCCCTGACTGAAGGCGCTGTCGGGTTGTTTGAGCACGAAGGGGAAAGAGAGTTGTTCGGCGATGCTGTCGATATTGTCGCGATGCACGACGATGGAACGGGGCATATCGATGTGGTGCCGTGCGAGCATTTCGGCGAGGTAGACTTTATTGGTGCAGCGGAGGATGGACACGGGGTCATCAATGACGACCATGCCTTCCTTTGCGGCTCGGCGAGCGAATCGGTAGGTGTGATGGTTAACAAAGGTTGTTTCGCGAATGAAGAGGGCGTCGAATTCGAGCAGTCGGCTGTAGTCGTCCTTTGTGATGAGTTCTGCGTAGACGTCCTGTTCGCGAGCGGCGCGAATGAACCGTTTCAGGGCTGTTTCGTTGGAGGGTGCGTTGTGGTGTTCGGCGGGGTCGTGGAGGATGGCCAGATCGAAACGCGTGCGTTTGCGGTTTCTGGGGGCGGAGGCGCGGCGAGCGAGGTAGAGCGCGGCGGATTCGGCGACAAAGGGTTTGTGGCTGTCGGGCAGAGTCTGCGGTGAGGGGGACTGCACGCGATGAATCTGCCAGCGTCCCTGGCCGTCCCGGACAAATTCAAATCGGAGCATGGGGGCGGCGAAGAGGTTGAACAGTTGCAGGGCGAGTTTGTCGTAGCGACGGGCGAGATTACGGCCGAAATACACGCTAAGGGTGAATTCGCTGCTTTGGAGGGGTCCAAGGTTCTGCTGGATGAGTTCGTCGAGTTCGTCGGAGAGCACGCGGACGGATGTGCGGTTTCGCAGGTCCTGCAGGGTAATCACCCCGGGCAGCGGCTTATGGCCCCGGGCTTCGGCCAGGAGTGAGACGTAGTACCCGGTGGATTGGTAGCGGTAGGAGCGGCAGAGATTGATGATGCGACAGGAGCGATTTTCGGAGGAGAAGTCGGGGGATGTCAGATAGGTCCGGGCATCGACGATTTCTGCGCCGGGCGTGTCGAACGGCCAGTCGCGAACGTCCGAGACGACAATGAGGACAGTCATTCGATGTACCGAAGGCGGGGGGCGGAGACGGGGAGCGGAGATGGGGGCAGAGGCCCGGGGGCTGCAGGACACCATGAGCGTGAATCGAGAAATCAGATATCCAGTTCGCGCACATCGAGGGCGTGTTTTTCGATGAATTCCCGCCGCGGTTCAACGGCATCACCCATCAGGACACGGAAGATTTCATCGGCGGCAGCGGCATCTTCCATGCGGACCTGCAGGAGCGTCCGTTTTTCGGGATCCATACTGGTATCCCAGAGTTCTTCGGAGTTCATTTCGCCGAGACCTTTGAAGCGGGTCACGACAAGACCTTTTTTGCCGAGTGCGCGGAGTTGTTCAAGCAGATCCCGGAGGCTGGCCAGGGGAACGCGATCATCATCCCGTTCGATGACAAACGGGTAGACGGGTTCAGCGTTCCGCAGTCCCGGAGGCGTGAAGTCAGAGACAAAGAAACCGTAGTCCTTGAGTTGCATGAAGACGTCGTTGAGAGTGCGAATTTCGTGGAGGTCGACGAGTTGTGCGTTGGTGGATCGTGAGCTTTCAGGAGCGGGTGCCGGGGCGTTGCCGGGTGCCGGTGCCGGTGCGGTGGTGGCGGGAACTTCGGATGTGGGGGGTGTCGGGGGCTGGAGGCTGCGGAGAAAGGCTTCGGCTTCGTCGCGTTCCATAAACCAGCGTTCGGTGTCGCTGTAGAGGATGCGGTAGCGTGGGAGTCTGGATTTTTCGCCGGCGTTGAATTTGAGCAGGTAGCGGATGTCGATGCCGCGTCGTTCGAGCAGTTCGAGGGGTTGTTCCATGCGTTCAACGAGGCTGACGAGTTTTTGGAGGATTTCGCCGCTGAAGGGGGTATTATCGGCTTTGACCACCAGTCGAGCGCCGTTCATGCCGAGTGAGATCAGTTCGGCCATCATCATGGGCTGAGTCTGTACGTAGCGGGTTTGCTTGCGCTGGACGACGCGGAAGAGTGGTGGCTGAGCGATGTAGACGTGGCCACCCTGAACGAGTTCCCGCATGTGGCGGAACAGGAAGGTGAGGAGCAGCGTGCGGATATGGCTGCCGTCGACGTCGGCATCGGTCATGACGATGATTTTGCCGTAGCGACGTTTGCTGATGTCCATGTCTTCATCGCCCCCGGCGGGAGACAGGCCGACAGCGCGGAAGAGGTTGGTGATTTCGGCGTTGTCGAGGACTTTGACGAGCTGTGCTTTTTCGACGTTGAGGATTTTGCCGCGGAGCGGGAGGATGGCCTGGATGGAGGAGTCGCGGCCGGTGTCGGCGGAACCGCCGGCGGAGTCACCTTCGACGAGGTAGAGTTCGGTGGATTCAAGGTCGCGGCTGCGACAATCGCGCAGTTTTTCAGGGAGTCCGCCGGTGGTCAGGGCGCCTTTGCGGCGGACCATATCGCGGGATTTGCGAGCAGCTTCGCGGGCTTCGGCGGCCATGATGGCTTTGGCCACCAGCTTTTTGGCGATGCCGGGGTTTTCTTCGAGATATCGAGTGAAGGCGGTGCTGACAACGGACTGCACGGCCGCTTCGACTTCAGCGTTGGTCAGTTTGACTTTGTTCTGCGAGGTGAATTTGGGGTCCGGCACGCGGACGGAGACGACGGCTGTGAGTCCTTCGCGGAAGTCTTCGCCCTGGGGGGCGACGTCCTTGAAGAGGTTGCCGGCTTTGGCATAGTTGTTCATGGTGCGGGTGAGCGCCGTGCGGAAGCCGGAAAGGTGTGTACCACCATCTGGATTGAAGATGTTATTGGCAAACGTGAGTACGTTCTCGGTGTAGCCGTCGTTGTACTGCATGGCCACTTCGACGACGACGTTGTCGGCTTCATCGAGGACTTTGAAGACGTCGGTGGTGAGCGGAGTCTGGGTGCGATTGAGGTAGCGAACGAATTCGACGAGCCCCTGTTCGAAGTGGAAAACTTCGGTTTGTCCGGAACGTTCGTCGCGAAGGGTAATTTTGATGCCGGGGGTGAGGAAGGCGAGTTCCCGCATGCGACGGCTGAGGGTATCGAGGGAGAAGCGGGTTTCGGAGAAGATGCTGGGGTCGGGGAGGAAGGAGAGGCGGGTGCCGGTGGAATCGGCGCGACCGAGTTGTCTGAGCTGGGAGACGGCGCGACCTTTTTCGAAGTCCATCATCCAGACGGAACCCTGGCGGCGAATTTCAGCGGTGAGCCAGGAGCTGAGGGCATTGACGGCCGTGATACCAACACCGTGGAGACCGCCGGTGCCCACACGATAGCCGCTTTCCCGATTGAACTTACCACCAGCGTGGATTTCAGTAAGGACAACTTCGAGTGCAGGGCGGCCGTCGCCCTTGACGGCATCAACGGGAATTCCGCGTCCGTTGTCAACGATGGAAATGCTTTCGTCGAGGTTGATGACAACTTCAATTTCACTGGCGAAACCGTTGACCGCTTCGTCAATGCTGTTGTCGACGACTTCGTAGACAAGGTGATGGAGTCCGGGTGCCCCTGTGTCACCGATGTACATGGCCGGCCTGGTCCGAATGCCTTCCACACCCTTGAGGTGCTGGATTTCGTCGGCCCCGTAGGCCGTGGTGGAATCAGCTGCCGAAGCGGTGGGGGGGGAGGCTGGGGCCGCGGGGGCTGCCGCTGGGGCGTCGGGGGAACCTGGGACGGGTACGGGCGAGTCGTCTGACACAGTTGGGCTTTCCTGGAGTTCACGGCGGTTGTGATTTGGGGCACAGCGGCCGTTGGCGAGGGACATCCGTTTCGGGTGATGTGGGGTGGGCCGTGAGATTGGGGGATCAGGAGCGGGCCCGGCGACACCGCAGGGCGCGGATGCCGGAATCGGGGAGAGTTGTCTGGAGGTGCCTGAGAATGGATTCCTGGTGGTAGCTGTGAATTTCCTGGAGGGCTGCGCTGTTGCTGACGGCAACTTCGAGAACACCATTGCGGATTTTGACGGCGCGGCTGTGCGGGGCGAGATCAGGGCCGACTGCCTGTTTCCAGGCATCGTTGAGCACATCTGTGGCGGAGCGTTCAAGCAGTCCGCGGGTGCGGATCAGCCGCTGAACGAGGTGCCCCAGGGAACCCGGCAGCCGGGGAAGTTCGTCGGTGGGACCTTGCAATGCAGAAGCTTTTTTCAGGTGAAATGGGCGGTCAAAGGTAACCGGTGACGCAGATTTCCAGAGATTCAGCGGTTTTGTGAAAGCGGCATGACGACGTAGGTGTAGGAATCTTCGACGCGAAAAACGGCTGCGGTGTCGGAATCTGTGAGCTGCAGTTCGACGGTGGATTCGGGGGCCAGTACGCGGAGAAATTCGGAAACGAATTTGGGGTCGAAGGTAATCCGCAGTTCCGGGTGTGGGAATTCAATCGGCATACTCACCTGTGAATCCCCTACGCTGCCTGCCTGGCTGCTGAGGGTGAGGTGGGAGTCATTGAAGCAGAAGTCGACGCCGCGACTTTCTTCGTCGGTAACGATCTGGGACTGACGGACGGCGGAGAAAAACGGGCCAACCGGTATGGGAATGGAGTATTGTCCGGCGGCGGGGATGACATCGCGATAGCGGGGAAAGCGTCCTTCGACGAGCCGGCTGGTGATGGTGCAGTTGCCGGATCGCATGACAACATCGCTGTCGTGGACAGCAATTTCGACGAATTCGGCGGACGGGTCGATGGAGCGTTCGAGCAGGGACATGGCTTTGGTGGGCACGACGGTGGTGCGTGTCGGAACATTGGGGTTCCCGTGCGGTTCGCAGGCGGCTGTGGCGACGGCGAGTCGTCGACTGTCGGTGGCTGCGAGCGTGACGGTGCCGGTGCCGAATTCAAGGAGCAGGCCACCCAGCGCGTAGCGAGTGCTTTCGGTGTCGGTGGCGAAGGACGTGCGGCGGATCATGGTGCGAAAGACGGCCGCAGGAATCCGGAAGAAGTCCCATTCTGTGAACGTGGGGACTGGGGGGAATTCTGCGGGATCTTCGGATGACAGGCGAAACTTGGAAGACGTGGTGCGGAGCAGAATGTTGCGGTCTTCAATTTCGAGTGTGAACAATTCATCCTGGAGTTCGCGAAGGATACTGGAGAGGCGGGCGGTGGGCAGCAGGGCTTCGCCGGCCGAAGCGGTTGTCACACCATTGACGACGCAGCGGATCCCCATTTCCTGATCGGTCCCAACGAGTTCCACGCCGGTGGATGAAACGGACAGAAGGACGTTCCTGAGGACGTCTCTGGGGGTCCGCGAGGGCACGGCTGAGGCCGCCAGGGCAAAGGCAGCGGAGAACATGGCGCGGTTACAGGTGAGGTGCATTCGAGGTCCTGTCTGAGAGCGGAAAAAGACGCCTGTGCGGGCCTGTTGACGGTCATCCCTGACGACCGGACGGATGCTAGCAGAAAGAGCGGTCCCGGGAAACCGTAAGCAGGGGGCGGAAATGGGATTGAAGGGGTTATTCGAGGTCCTGGAAAGGGAGCCCCGGGCCACTCCGTTCGGCCAGTCCTTCCTTAAAGTGACGACGGCAGACCGACACGTAACTTTCATTGCCCCCGATGCGGATTTGTTCTCCGGAACGAATTGGCTGTCCGCGTTCGTCAATCCGCAGAACCATGGTCGCTTTTCGCCCGCAGTGACAGATGGTTTTGATTTCCGAGAGCACATCAGCCCAGGCCAGCAGGTGCTGGCTGCCCTCGAACAAATTCCCCAGGAAATCCGTTCGCAGACCATAACACAGCACGGGCACGTTCAATGCGTCGGCGACTTCGCCCAGATCATAGACCTGGCGTCTGGTGAGAAATTGCGACTCATCCACGAACACGCAGGAGACGCAGCCGGAGTCAAGGTGTCGCCGCACCAGGGTCAGGAGCGAATCACCGGGCTTGAACGTGGTGGCAGGCGCCGACAGGCCGATCCGCGACGCAATACAGCCTTCGCCATCACGGGTGTTGAGTTCGGGGGTGAGCAGGAGCGGCTGGAGGCCACGTTCGCGGTAATTCCAGGCTGCCTGGAGCAGGCTTGTGGATTTGCCCGCATTCATGGAGCTGTAGTAGAAGTACAGCTTCGCCATGTCAGGGCTCCTGTGGAAAATCACCGTGCAGTGTGAGCACCAGCTGGCGCCTGCCGCCGCGGTTGCGATGTTCACACAGGCAGATTCCCTGCCAGGTGCCG
>JBJTOM010000085.1:0-8641 GCA_046074585.1 Planctomycetota bacterium
ACGGCGACAGCACTCAGACGCGCGGAGTGACCTCCGACGTGGTGCTCCCCTCGCTGCTCAATCACCGTGAAGTCGGTGAAGAGTCCATGGACAACGCGCTGGAGTTTGACCGGATTACTCGTGCTCCGTACAACCAGTACCCCAATGTCACGGACGCCATCGTACAGTCGCTGCAGTCAAAGAGTGAAGAGCGGGTGAAGGCGGACAAGGACTTTGGACAGATCAATCGGATCATTGAACGCTTCATCGAGCGAAAGAATGAAAAGCTGATTTCGCTCAACGAAAGTGTGCTGCGTGCTGAAGAAGAAGAGCTGAAGCAGGAAAAGAAGGAAGAGGAAGAAGCGATTAAGCAGGCCACAGGGTCCGCAAACGAAGACATCTTCCCCAAAGACTTCTACAACAATGAACTCGTGAAGATCTCGCTTGATTACGTGCAGCTGCTGGGGAATCAGCAGGCTTCACGCTGATTTTCAGCCTGGAGATGCCTCCGCCTCCCCCTTGAATTGCCGGACGCGATCGAGGGGGAGCTGCCAGGAAAGTGTTCTTGTGTCGACCTTCAATGCTCAGCCGCCTGCCAGTCGGCATCTGCTGGATCGCCGAAATTTTCTTGGGAGCAGCCGCACACTGCTCAGTG
The DNA here is from genome assembly GCA_046074585.1 of Planctomycetota bacterium. GTDB lineage: Bacteria > Planctomycetota > Planctomycetia > Planctomycetales > Planctomycetaceae > SXXK01. The sequence continues at coordinate 635 of JBJTOM010000085.1, forward strand.
CCGCCGCGCTGGCTGCACTGCTGCCGGGCAAATCCGCTGCGGCTGACGATCGATCTGCTGCTGGCACAGTGAGTGGCAAGGCGCCGTTTCGGCCGCAGATTGTTCCGGCTCGACCGTTTGCTTCGCGACCGGCGGCTGGCTTTGCCGCAGCCAGGCGGGTGCTGGTGATCTTCTGTTCCGGTGCCTGCAGCCATTTGGACACGTTCGACTACAAACCGCAGCTCTGGCAGCGTCACGGCGAGCCGCTGCCAGGCGCAGAAAAGCTGGTGACATTCCAGGGCGAGCAGGGCAATCTGACGCGGAGTCCATGGACGTTTCGTCCGCGGGGCGAATGCGGGAAGATGATTTCCGATCTGGTGCCGCAGCTGGGCAGCATGGCGGACGACATTTGTTTTCTGCATTCCATCAAGGGAAAAACGAATACGCACGGGCCCGGTGAAAACTACATGTCCACAGGCTTTACGCTGGACGGTTTTCCCAGCATGGGAGCGTGGACCACGTATGCTCTGGGGACCGAAAACGAAAGTCTGCCGGCCTACGTGGCCATCCCGGATCCGCGAGGCGTCCCGCAGAACTCCGTGAATAACTGGGGGCCCGGTTTTCTGCCGGCTGCGTTCCAGGGCACAGACTTCAACGCGGCGCGGCCGATCCGAAATCTTGCCCGGCCGGACGCGATCGGGGCTGCCGAAGACCGCCGGACCCGGGATTTTCTGCAGCGGATGAATGATCGTCATCTGGAACGGTTTCCCGGGGATTCCGAACTGTCTGCGCGGATTGCCAGTTATGAGCTGGCGGCGCGGATGCAGCTGAGCATTCCCGAGGTGGCGGACATTCGCGGTGAATCGGCGACGACGCTGCGGATGTACGGCGCCGATGATTCGCAGAACACGCTCCGGGCGGACTACGCAAAAAACTGTATTCTCGCCCGACGACTGCTGGAACAGGGAGTGCGGTTCGTGCAGCTCTTCAACGGGGCCTATCAGACCGGTGGCGAAGGCGCAAGCAACTGGGACGGTCACAAAGTGCTCCACCAGCAATACAGCGTGCACGGGCCTGTACTGGATCAGCCCACTGCAGCACTGCTGGCGGACCTGAAACAGCGCGGACTGCTTGATGACACGCTGGTCGTCTGGTGCACGGAATTCGGCCGCATGCCGACCTTTCAGAAAGGTGCCAGCGGTCGTGACCACAACCCCGAGGGTTTTACGTGCTGGCTGGCCGGAGCCGGCGTGAAAGCGCCTTTTACGTTCGGGAGCACAGACGAGTTCGGGTATCGGGCGGTGGAGAACGTGGTGACGGTGCACGACTTCCATGCCACGATTCTGCACCTGCTGGGGCTGGATCACGAGCGTCTGACGTTTTACTACAACGGTCTGGAACGTCGGCTCACCGATGTTGAAGGTCACGTCGTCACTGAAGTGCTCAGGGCCTGACCAGCAGCTGGCTGTACAGTCGGCACCAGGCAGTCTGGATGACGGCTGGCGAGCAGTCTGTTGAGATCCTGTGCTGTGCAGCGGTTCCCAGTTGCCGGCGGAGTGGGGGATCGTTCAGCAGTCGCAGGAGTGTTTTGGCGAGTGCAGGGGCATTGCCGAGCGGGAAACTGAGACCATTTTCGTCGGGGCGAATGAGTTCAAGGTTGGCGGGAATGTCGCTGACGACACAGGGCAGTGAATGCTGCATGGCTTCCATCAGGCTGTTGGACATGCCTTCAAACTCGCTGGGAAGCACGAAGACATCGAAGGCGGACAGGAGTGCAGCGGCATCTGAGCGATGTCCGGTGAAGGTGATCCGGGGGCGACTGTCAAAGGTTTGGGCGAGCGATTTGAGGGCTGCTGCGGCGGGGCCATCGCCGATGATTACGAGGTGTGCGTGGCTTTGCACCTGCTGGAGCAGCTGAAAGGCCCAGACCAGATCCCGCAGTCGTTTTTGCGGAGCGAGTCGGCCGACGAAACCGATGACGGGGGCATCGGGGGGCAGTCCGAGCGTTTCGCGGGCGGCAGTGCGGTCGAGGGGAGTGGCTGGGGGAGGTGCGACATTGGGGATGCAGTGCAGCGTGTCGGCTGGCACCCCGAGGTTTCGGTAGAAGTCTGTGACGCTGTGAGAATTTCCAACGAGGGCACTGGCGCGGCGTGCGAGGCGACGGTCGACGAAGAGTTGCCAGGGTGTCTTCCAGCTGTCGACGCAGCGTTCGGAAACGATGACTTTGGTGCCGGGGGGTACGATGCCGGGGAGTCGCACGAGGGTATTGGCGGAGAAGAGGAACGACTGCACGATGTGGGGCTGGAACGAGCGGAGTTGGGATCGCAGTCGCAGAGCGGTGCGGACGTCGAAGCGGAAGTGCTTTCCCAGTACGGTGGTGGGAATGCCGGCATTTTCGAGTGGTTGCTGGTAGTGGCCACCGCGGTTCAGCGCGAAGACACGGATGGTGTATTCAGCCGGGGGCAGGCTGGTGGCGAGCAGTGTCAGCTGGCGTTCGGCGCCGGACTGATCGAGGGTGGGAATGACGAATGCGAGACGAATCACGCTCCGAAGCTCCGGGAGCAGGGAGGGGGTGTGGGAGTTGAGTGACGGTGGGGGAAGAAGTGTAGGTGGGCGGGGATTGTGGGAGAACAGAGAATTCCCGGATCCGCCGGATTCCGTCTCACAATTCGCGTCGTCTTGAACCCCGCGAAAATTCCGATAACCTGCTCGAAATTTTGCGCTGCCTTGCAAAAGCTCTCGTTTTTGCCGGTGGGTGTACCTGTTTTTCTGAAGGACGATTTTCGGTGCCGCGTCGCAATGACATTCGCAAGATCCTGATTATCGGTTCGGGTCCCATCGTGATTGGGCAGGCCTGTGAATTCGACTATTCGGGAACTCAGGCCTGCAAAGCGCTCCGGGAGGAGGGCTACGAGGTGGTGCTGGTGAATTCCAATCCGGCCACGATTATGACGGACCCGGAGACGGCGGACCGCACCTACATAGAGCCGATCACGTGGCAGTATGTGGAGGAGATCATTCGCCGCGAGCGTCCCGACGCACTGCTCCCGACCCTGGGAGGCCAGACGGGGCTGAATACGGCGATGGACCTGCATCGCAACGGAGTGCTGGCGAAGTACGGCGTTGAGATGATTGGCGCCCGTGAGGACGTGATTCGGCGGGCGGAAGAGCGGGATGCGTTCAAGCAGGCGATGATTTCGATTGGCCTGGATGTGCCGCGCAGTTTCACGGTGCACACCATCGAAGAGGCTCGGGAGGCGGTCAGGCAGATTGGTCTGCCGATTATCATCCGTGCCAGCTTCACTCTGGGAGGCACGGGTGGCGGGATTGCGTACAACATCGAGGAGTTTGAGGACAAGGTTCGTCGCGGACTGGCACTCTCGCCGATCACTGAAGTGCTTCTTGAAGAATCCATTCTCGGCTGGAAAGAGTACGAGATGGAGGTAATGCGGGATCATGCGGACAATGTGGTGATTATCTGTGCGATTGAAAACTTTGATCCGATGGGTGTCCACACCGGCGACTCCATCACGGTGGCTCCGGCGCAGACCCTGTCGGACAAGGAATACCAGCGGATGCGTGACGCCACCATTGCGGTGATGCGCGTGATTGGTGTCGAGACTGGTGGTTCCAACGTGCAGTTTGCCATCAATCCGGACGATGGCCGGATGGTGGTGATTGAGATGAATCCGCGTGTCAGTCGCTCGTCAGCACTGGCATCCAAGGCGACTGGTTTTCCAATTGCCAAGATCGCTGCGAAGCTTGCTGTGGGGTACCGACTGGACGAGATTGCCAACGACATCACCAGAGAGACCCTTGCGTGCTTTGAACCGACGATCGACTACGTGGTCACCAAGATTCCCCGGTGGACGTTCGAGAAATTTCCGGAAGCGGATCCGACGCTGACGGTGCAGATGAAGTCTGTTGGCGAAACCATGGCGATAGGACGCACGTGGCGCGAATCGCTGCAGAAGGCCCTGCGGGGGCTTGAAATTGGCCACTTCGGACTTGGGGGTGGCAAGAAGGATCTGTGGGGCACCGATCGCCAGCCGACTCGCGACGAAATCCTCAGCAAGCTCGCAACCCCCAACGCCGAACGCATTTTCTACGTTCGGTATGCGCTCAAATTCGGCATGACAACGGAGCAGATTCATCAGGTGACGGACATCGATCCGTGGTTCCTGCGAAACCTTGAACAGCTGGTGCAGCTGGAATCTGAAATTCGTTCTGTGACTCGTCTCGAAGATGCCACTCGCGACCTGCTGTGGCGTGCCAAGCGGGACGGCTTTTCTGATGCTCAGCTGGCAGGCTGGTGGGACTGTTCGCAGATGGATGTGCGTCAGCGACGGCTCGCTTTCAACATCCGTGCCACGTTCAAGCAGGTGGACACCTGTGCTGCTGAATTCGAGGCATACACGCCGTACTACTATTCGACCTATGAACACGAAGACGAGACTCCAGCCCGGCCACCGGGGGCACGAAGGATCATGATTCTGGGCGGCGGCCCCAACCGAATTGGCCAGGGAATTGAATTTGACTATTGCTGTTGCCAGGCGGCGTTTGCGCTCCGCGATCTGGGCATCGAAAGCATCATGGTCAATTCCAATCCCGAAACCGTCTCCACCGACTACGACACGTCGGATCACCTGTTCTTTGAACCGCTCACCACCGAAGATGTGCTCAACATCTGTGACCGCATGCAGCCGGACGGAGTGATTGTCCAGTTTGGTGGTCAGACTCCGCTGAATCTGGCACGAGGACTGGAAGCCGCCGGAGTGAACATCATCGGGACCAGTCCGGATATGATCGACGCCGCCGAAGATCGCCAGCGTTTCCAGGCGATTCTTGAGCAGCTCCAGCTGCACCAGCCACCGAACGGCACGGCCACGACCACTGAAGCGGCGCGCAGTGTTGCCTCCCGCATCGGCTACCCGGTGCTTGTCCGCCCCAGCTATGTGCTTGGCGGTCGCGCCATGGAGATCTGTTACGACGAGCAGAGCCTGATCCGCTACATGACCGAAGCCGTTGATGTTTCGCCGGACAAACCAGTGCTCATTGATAAGTTCCTTGAAGATGCCATTGAAGTCGACGTGGATGCCGTTTCGGACGGTACCACGACCGTGATTGGCGGTGTGATGGAGCACATCGAGGAAGCGGGTGTGCATTCCGGTGACTCCGCCTGTGCTCTGCCCCCTTATTCGCTCCCCAAACCAGTGCTCGATGAAATCCGCGCTGCGACGCATTCACTGGCGACAGCGCTCCAGGTACGCGGGCTGATGAACATTCAGTTTGCGGTGAAGCAGGATGGCGATCAGCACATCGTCTACATTCTGGAAGTCAATCCTCGCGCCAGCCGCACATCTCCGTTTGTGTCCAAGGCCATCGGCCGATCGCTCGCCCGGATCGCGGCCAAAATCATGGCCGGAACCTCACTGAAGGACCAGGACTTCACTCAGGAAATCATCCCGGTCTACACGTCGGTCAAGGAAAGTGTCTTCCCCTTCAACCGCTTTAGTGGTGTGGACATTGTGCTGGGACCGGAGATGCGGTCGACGGGCGAAGTGATGGGGATCGACGACGAATTCCCTCTGGCCTTCGCCAAAGCTCAAATCGCCGCCGGCTGTAAGCTCCCGGCGTCCGGCCGCGTGTTCATCAGCATGGCCGCCGGTCACAAGCAGCGGATGATCGAACCCGTCCGCCGTCTGAATGCACTCGGGTTCCGCATTGTCTGCACCAGCGGCACAGCTCGGGTCCTGCAGGAGGCTGGTATCGAGGTCGAGATTGTTCGCAAGGTTCAGGAGGGCCGTCCCAACCTGCTGGATCTGATGGCCAATGGCGAAATACAGCTGATCTTTAACACTCCCAGCGGCAAAGGGGCGCGGACTGATGAAGGCCGGATCCGCGCCGCATCCGTCACCTATGGCATCCCCTGCGTGACCACTCTGCCCGGCTGCTATGCCGTCATCCAGGCCCTCGAAGCGCTGAGGGAACAGCCCATTCCACGGGTGAAGGCGATTCAGGACTGGAATCAGACGCGCTAAGCGCTGGTTGGCTGGCTGGTTGGCTGGTTGGTGCGACGGACTTCCAGTCTGTCGGGTGAGGCGTGTCGACGGACTGCCAGTCCATCCTGCAGGATTGCAGGATGGCAGAGTCATCCGTATTCTATCCGGGGGGGTTCCCGTTTTCCGCAGTCGCCGCCTGATTGCTCACGCCATGCCTCGCTGGGTATTTGCCAAACTTGATCCTGCTGCCGTGCGTCGTGATCCCAGTGAATCTCAATGGTTTCGCGACGTGCAGGCGGGAGAGAACGAATACGCGGGCACTGATGCGCTCGTCCGCGAAATCCTCCAGAACGCACTTGACGCCAGCGTAAAAGACGGGCTGGTGACAGTGAGGCTGGGGTTGCACGAAGACAGTGACGGTCCGGGGGGATTGCGGCGAAGTGATTTTTTTCAGCGTCTGCAGGCGCCGCTGGCGGTGCGGGATGTGTTCTGCGATGCCGCTGGTGTGCCATCGTTGCCCGGTGGTTTTCTGGTGGTCGAGGATTTTGGGACGCGGGGTCTGGGTGGCGACCCGATGCTCTGCCATGAGCCTTCATCGTCCGCGACTGCTCATCAGGAAGACTTCTTCTGGTTCTGGCGAAACATCGGGCTGAGCGGAAAAGCGGGGGATGACCTGGGGCGCTGGGGGCTTGGCAAGACGGTTTTTCGTGCTGTCAGCCGAGTGGGGTGCATGTTTGGCCTGACGATTCGTCGTGCAGATCACCGCTGTCTGCTCATGGGGCAGGCCGTGCTGCACATCCATTCCATCGACGGTCAGCAGTACATGCCGGAGGGTTTCTGGTGTGATGGAACGGACAGCAGCGGAGTACCGCGTCCGATCGAGTCAGCAGCGGAGCTGGAGCGATTTCGTCGGGACTGGAAGCTGAAGCGGACGACTGAACCCGGCCTGTCGGTGGTGGTGCCGTACGTCATGGAACAACTGTCGGGGGTTCGCATTCTGCAGGCGGTCTGTGCCCATTTCTTTGTACCGCTGATGCAGGGGCAGCTTGAGGTGGAGGTCTGTGCGAGAGACATTGGTTCAGCCCCTGCAACGCTCAATGCCGAGACCCTTGAACACTGGTGTCGAGCGCTTCGCTGGGATGGGCCGAAGCGGCTGAAGCGTCACGTGCCGCCACCGATTGCGTTTGTCCGTCATTGTCTGACCGGAGCAGAGCGTGTGTGTGCCACGAAGTTCGCTGGTGAGAGTAAGCTGCCGGAACTCACGCCGGATTCCTTTGAGGCGGGCGATCTGCAGTTGCTGCGGGCCGCTTTCAGTGCTGGTGAGCTGCTTGAGGTTCGCGTGCGACTGAAGCTGCACCCGTTGCACCGCGGGGTGGAGGACGGTGAGATGCGAGTCTTTCTGCAGCGTAATGAAGGAGCTGACCGGGCGGATTCGTATTATGTCCGGGAGGGCATGACGATTACGAAACTCAATTCCAGAGTGGCGGCTGCCCGTGGCATTCAGGCGCTGGTCCTTGTTGATCGGGGACCGTTGGCGCGTCTTCTGGGGGATTCAGAGAGTCCGTCGCACGACGACTGGGATTCGTCCGCCGACCGCCCGAAGAAATTCTGGACGTCCGGCTGGGGAGGCCGCGTGACATTCTGTCGCCGAATCGTTGATCTGCTCACGGAAGTGCTGGCGGCGCCGGTCAGGCAGGCGGATTTTGATCTGTTGAGCGACTTCTTTTCGGTGCCGCGAGCGAACGCCCCGCAGCGAGGTGCATTACCAGACAGACAGGGCAGCTTCCCGGAAAATTTGCCAGAGATCGCTCCGAAGCTCCGCTGGTTTCGGCTTGACGGTCGACGTGGTGGTTTTCGGATTGTTCCGGCCAGTTATGAACCGATGCCGACGGATACGCAGCTGAGGGTGTCGGTGGCGTACGACGTGTTGTCCGGGAATCCACTGAAGAAATGGAACCGCTTTGATTTTGATTTCAGGGATCAGCCGAACGGGATTCGCTTCAGTGGTCAGCAGGTGGAGTTCAGG
>JBJTOM010000086.1:0-10207 GCA_046074585.1 Planctomycetota bacterium
CGGGGTACTTGATGCCTGCCCTTCGCGCATTTTCTGCCCGGTGGGTGAGCAGTCTGCTGGATTTTGCTGGCTGCTGAATTGCAGGATGTGATTGTCGAGCAGTCGAGTGGTTCCCACGCGAGCGGCGACGAGGGCGACCGCGGAGGTGATCGGTGTGTGCTCGGGGACTTCAGCAAGTGTTTCCGGGTCAGCAAGGAGTGCGTACTGCAGCTGGATTCCGGGGACGGCGGTGAGTCGCTGGTGGAGTGCCTGAGCGACAGAGGCGGGGGAGGTGCCGGGTTTTGCGGCGAGCGATTCGGCATGCCACAGGGCCTGGGAGATGGCAGTGGCCGTCTGGCGTTCTGCTGCGGACAGGTACCGATTACGGCTGCTCATGGCGAGTCCATCAGGTTCGCGGACGATTGGGCAGGTGATCATTTCGACGGGAAAGTTCAGATCACGGACCATGCGGCGGATGATCAGCTGCTGCTGGAAGTCTTTTTGTCCGAAGTAGGCGCGATCGGGTTCGGTGATGAGGAAGAGTTTTGCAACGACGGTGGTGACACCATCGAAGTGTCCTGGCCGGTGGGCTCCTTCGAGGACCGTGGAAAGTCGATTGACGCGAACGAGGGTGTCGGCGTCGGGGGAGTACATGTCGGGGACGGAGGGTGTGAACACGAGATCTGCACCGGCTTGTCGACAGATTTCCAGGTCTGCATCGAGAGTGCGGGGATAGCGGCTGAAGTCTTCGCTGGGGCCGAACTGTGTGGGGTTGACGAAGATGGTGGCGACGACGCAGGAGCATTCTGCGCGGGCGCGTTCGATCAGGCTGGCGTGGCCGGCGTGCAGTGCGCCCATGGTGGGTACGCAGCCGACAGAGAGTCCCTGTGCCCTTGCCCGGCGAATGGCGGCATGCACGTCAGTTGGTGAGGCGAAAGTCTGCATGGGGAACCTGGTTCAGGATGAAGTTCAGGGCGGAATCGAGCGGTGTTCGGGGCAGGAGTCTGCAGGTGACGTGTGCGGGAGTGGGGGAATCGGTGATCAGGGCGATGATTCCGGAGTCGGCGGCACACAGCGGTGGCTGGCCACAGGCGTCGCGCCAGACCTCGATTCTGGGGGCTGCGGTGTGCTGGTCGCCTTCGACAAGAATGAGCTGACAGCTCTGAAAGGCTGACTGGAACGCCTGGTAGCGGTCGGCATCAGTCTGCCGGGTGCGGTCTGCGGGAATAAACAGGGCTGTCATTTGCGGGGAGAGAATGCCAACAGCGGCGGCGCCGGATTCGCGATGGCGGTGTGAGTCCTTGCCGGGGGTGTCGAGTTCGTGCTGGTGATGCGTGTGCTTGACGCTGGCCACTTTGAGTCCGCAGCCGGTCAGCTGCTGCAGAAGTTCGCAGACCAGAGTGGTCTTGCCCGCATTTTTGCGGCCGATGATATGAATGCGCTGGGGGGTGGACATGGCAATGGGCTTGAGCGAGAACGGAGCGGAAACGGGGGTGAGGAGGGAGGACGACAATGGAGGACGCAGACCACGGGACGGGCTGCGAGCCAGCCGAATCCTGGCGTGCCGTGGATAGCTTATCAGAACTGAACTTGACAGAGAATCTTCAGCTCTGACAGGATCTGAAGGGCGGTTGTGCGAGCCCGTTCAAGGACGGCAGGAGATGGAACTGTGAACGCAGCAAAGTCGCTCGCCGGAATCCCGAACACAGTGACCTGAGGCCGTGACGCCTGCGACTGGAGCGTGGCCAGCTGCAGAACTTCGGAAAGTCCAGGTCCGTGAGTGTCCAGTCGGGGTCTTCGCGAGTGGGTGAAGTGTTCCGCGAGAGTTTGCGCGGTCCACGGGGCCGGGAGTGGTGTTCGCAGGGCAACCTGGGAACGTTCTGACGCGGTGGCCTGGACAGCGTCGACGATCAGAATGTGCTGGTAATCGGGGAACAGTGTGAGCAGATCAAAGGGAGTGCTGAGGCGACGCGCGGCGACGTGGGGCTGCAGCGCAGTGCGGGAGGACAGCAGCGTCTGCAGGTGGTCGACGGTAATCCAGCCTGCCTGGTCGTCCCCATGTGAGCTGCCAAGTCCGGCGACAAGCACTTGTGCGACTGTCATGCGGATGGGTGCCGGCTGATACTGAGTTTCAGGAAGTGGGTGGAGCAGCTGATGCAGGGGTCCCAGGTGCGAATGAGTTTTTCACATTCATCGGCGATCTGCTGGTCGGGGAGTTGCAGGAGCGGAGGCAGCCACTGCATCAGATCGAGTTCGATCTGTCGCTGGTTCTGCGAGGTGGGGGGCATGATCTTTGCGCTGACGACCTTGCCGGCGTCATCCACGGCATATCGCTGGTAGATCAGGCCGCGAGGGGCTTCTGTGGCGGCGCTGCCGGAACCAGCTGCGCAGCGGCTGTGGACTTTGGCGGTTCTGGTTCCACGGTAATCGCGGAGAATATCGAGGGCTTCTGCGAAGGCATGGAGGACTTCGAGGGAGCGGGCGAGGATGGCCATAAAAGGGTTCTGGCAGGGAGTGCTGAAGCCGATCTCGTCAGCGACCTGCAGAGCGCTGGGGTGCAGGCGACTGCGATTGAGGCTGATGCGGGCTGCGGGACCAACACAGTAAGTTGCTCGGTCCGGCAGTCTGCAGGCCTGCAGGGCCGTACTGTGGGCGACGTGCTCTTCCACGTAAACAGATTCGAAGTCCGCCACAGCGACACGACTGCCGGACGTGGAACAGACCTCTCCTTCATTCATCGGGTACTCATCCGGGTGCTGCATTGCGGTGAGTTCCCAGTCACAGCGGAAGTCGGGGAAGGGGAGCGTGGCGAACCAGCGCGTGGCGTCGGCTGCCAGTCGACAGCCCTCCTCGAAACGTGGAATCAGCGCCTGCAGCTCGTCCACTCGCGGCGCCCGATGGAATCCGCCAACAGCCACATTCACCGGGTGAATCGCTCGACCCCCAAGCACTTCCAGCAGCTGATTTCCATATTTCTTCAGTGTCAGCCCGCGGTTGATTTCCAGTGGAAATCGGCGGGCCAGGTCAATCCCGCTGGCTTCGCCGAAGAAGTCCGGGGCGTGGAGCAGATGAATGTGCAGCGCGTGGCTTTCGATCCATTCAGCGCAATACAGCAGACGACGCAGTCGACGAATCTCCGGAGTGATGCGGATCGACAGCGCCTGTTCGAGTGCCTGCACGGATGTCAGCTGGTAGGCGACCGGGCAGATGCCGCAGATTCGTGCCGTCAGGTCAGGAACGTCTTCCAGCGGACGTCCCCGAAGAAAAGCTTCAAAAAACCGTGGAGGTTCGTAGATGGCCAGCTGCACATCGCGAACGGTGTGGCCATCCACGACGATATTGAGCGCGCCTTCGCCCTCCACGCGGGTGAGTGTTTCGACGCGAATGGTGCGAGTTGTGGACATGAAGCGGTGTCCCTTGCGGTGCGGAGGAGTTCGGTATGGCCGACCAGCTCCCGGATTGTAGGCCAGAGCAGCCGGAATTGCGTGCGAGCAGTCCGGGAAAGTGGGGACGTCAATGGAACGGGAACCCGTCCTGAGAATGACGAAGCGACCTTAAGGACGCTCGTATTCGTCTTTCGGACTTCCCACTGGACCGCAGCAAGCGACAAGGCGCGGCCAACGTCGCAGCAGGAACGAACCAGGGCCGCGCGGAGCAGATTTCCCGCAACTTCGCCCGTTCCCCTCCGGTTTCTCTGTCCCGGCTTTGATCTCACGGAAAGGGGCAAAGACGCAAAGGCGCCACGATGGAGTGATGAACTCTGGAAATCCGCACATCCTGACCTCACTTTGCGCCTTACGCCTTTGCGTGAGACCAACAGTCCTGGCAGTGGAGGACAAAGCTCTGCAGTGACGCACCGGCCGATTGACATCAGCCACTCGCCGGAGGCTCGCCTGTCTGGTGTGCCCGGGCTGACGGGTGTGAATGCAGGCGGTGCCCTGAAAACAGCCCGGATTGCCCTGATGACAACGTTGCATGATCCCGGATCGCCCTCTGTCCCTGACTTCTTCGCCCCATGTTCTGGCACCCGCTGCACGGACTCGTTAGACTTGCATGTGAAATCCGGCCTCCGGCATTGCACACGTACTGCCGGTTCATTCGGCCGGGTTTCCAAGGTTCCCTGCGCCTGCCGTTCCTCCCACCTGTTTTCGGCCGGATACTCCCATGATCCCGCGTTTCACGGTTCTGTGTTCCTGCGCCCCTGCACCTGTCGCTGTACTTGTCGCGATGGTCTTCGGCACGGTTGTCGGCACTGCGGATGCTGATGATCAGCATGTGCTGCATGCATTTTCGCGGCAGCAACTGTCTGACGTGTACTATTCCGAGGGCATCTCGGTAGGGGACCTCAACAACGACAACCACAAGGACGTGGTCTATGGTCCGCACTGGTACGCCGGACCGGATTTCACAAAGAAACAGGAACTCTACCCCGCGGTTCCTCAGCCGCGCGAACGCTATGCCGACAATTTCTTCAACTGGGTGCATGACTTTGACGGCGATGGCTGGCGCGATGTGCTGGTTGTGGGTTTTCCGGGCACGCCCGCGTTCGTCTATCGCAATCCGGGCGGCGAAAATCTGACAGGGCTGTGGGACAAGCATCAGGTTGCAGATTCCGTCAGCAACGAAGCTCCGCAGTTCCTGGATATCACCGGGGACGGTCAGCCGGAACTGCTCTGCACCCGCCAGGGCCACTACGGTTTCTATTCCCCCGATTCCAAACAGCCATTTGGGGCCTGGGTGTTCACGTCCATCTCAGAAAAAGTCGCTCCAACGCCCTTTGGTCATGGCCTGGGTGCTGGTGACGTGAACGGGGATGGTCGCGTGGACGTGCTGGCCACGGACGGCTGGCTGGAACACCCGGCTGCGGTTGGGTTGGCAGGTCCGTGGGTCTTCCACAAGGTGCCCTTCGCGCCATCTGCCGCTGACATGTTCACAACCGATGTGGACGGCGATGGTGATGCCGACGTGATCACGGCGCTGCAGGCTCATGAATACGGGCTGGCATGGCATGAGAATCTGGGAGCCGACGGGGGCGAGATTCGCTTCCGGCAGCATCTGATTATGGGCCGCACGACATCCGACAACCCCTGGGGCGTGCTCTTCACGGAACCTCACGCCGTCAAGCTGGCTGACATCGATCAGGACGGACTCCCGGACATCATCACGGGCAAGACCTACTGGTCCCATCATCGCTCCAGCCCGCTCTGGGACGCAGGGCCGGTGGTGTACTGGTTCCAGCTTCAGCGCAGCACAAACGGCGACGGTCAGGTTCAGGTTGACTGGGTGCCGCATCTGGCCGATGCAGAATCCGGTGTGGGCCGTGGTCTGGTGGTGGATGACATCAACGGCGACGGACTGCTGGACATCGCCAGCGGTGGCATGGTGGGTGCCAGTGTTCTGCTGCATGCCTCCAGAACGGTGTCTCACGACGAATTCGAAGCAGCGCAGCCCCGCCGCACCAAAGCCATGGCCGAAGGGCTTGCCCCGGACGCGGCGGCCCGTCAGATGTCTGTGCCGCCCGGTTTTCGTGTGCAGCTGGCCGCCGGCGAACCGCTCGTGCATCAGCCCATTGCCATGTGCTTTGACCATCGGGGTCGAGTCTGGGTGGCGGAAGCTCACACATATCCGATTCGAGCGGCGAATGGGGAAGGTCGGGACCGCATTCGGATCTATTCCGACGAAAACGGGGATGGAGTGCTGGAGACGGCCAAGACATTCATCGAGGGGTTGAATCTGGTGAGTGGTCTGGAGGTGGGCTTCGGCGGCGTGTTCGTCGGCGCAGCGCCGTATCTCATGTTTATCCCGGACGCCGATCAGAATGACGTTCCCGACAGCCAGGCGCCCACAGCCGGTGCCTTCGCGGCGATTGCCCAGCAGAAACTTGCCTTTCCCAAAGACGTTCCTCCTGGAGCGGTGGTGCTGCGGGACGGCTTCGGCTGGCAGGACACCCATGAAACGCTCAACGCCTTCATCTGGGGTCCCGATGGCTGGCTCTACGGCTGCCATGGCGTGTTCACGCATTCAAAAGTCGGTCGCCCCGGAACAGCGGACGCTGACCGGCTGCCACTCAATGCTGCTGTCTGGCGTTATCACCCGGTGCGTGACGAATTTGAAGCCTTTATGAACGGGACCAGCAATCCGTGGGGCGTTGACTTCAACGACCGTGGTCAGGCCTTTATTACCGCCTGTGTGATTCCGCATCTGTGGCACGTCATCCAGGGAGCGCGGTATCACCGACAGGGTGGCCAGCACTTCAATCCGCACACCTATGAAGACATCAGGACCATTGCCGACCACGCGCACTATGCCGGCAACATCGGGGATCACGCGTGGTGGGGACACGAGCCCAAAGCTGCCGGAGCCACTCTGGATGCCGGTGGCGGGCATGCCCACTGCGGCGGCATGGTGTACCTCGGCGATAACTGGCCTGCCGAATACCGCAACCGCATCTACTTCAACAACATTCATGGCAACCGCGTCAACTGTGATGTGCTGGAACCGGTGGCCGGAACTTCGGCGTGGGTCGGCCATCACGGACGCGATCTGCTCCTGGCCAACGACCACTATTATCGCGGCATCAATCTGCGATACGGACCGGATGGCACGGTGTATCTGATTGACTGGTACGACAAAAACGCCTGCCATCGCACCAACCCGGAGATCTGGGACCGCACCACAGGCCGTATTTATCGGGTGTCGTGGGGCGAAGCGAAGACTGTATCCGTGGATGCTGCTGCGTGGAGCGATGCGGAGATGTTCGCTGCTCACGAACATCCCAACGAATGGCATTCACGGATGGCACGGCGCCTGCTCATGCACCGCGGCTGTTCGCCGGTCCTTGCGGCACAGCTGCAGACCGCGGCCCTCGACCCCACGCGTGCTGCTCCGATTCGACTCCGCTGTCTCTGGACCCTGCACGCGGCTCACGGTCTGTCCGAAGACCTCGTCACCAAACTACTCACGGATGCCGACGAATACATCCGCGCGTGGACCATCCAGCTGGAACTGGAAGACCAGCAGCTCAGCCCGGCACTGCTCAGAACACTCGAATCGCTCGCCGCTGCCGACAGCTCCGCCGTGGTGCGACTGTACCTGTCCTCAGCTCTGCAGCGCCTGCCACTGGCCTCCCGCACCGGCATCGCAGCCGCTCTGGCCGCCCGCGCGGAAGACAATACCGACCACAATCTGCCGCTCATGATCTGGTACGGAGTGGAACCCCTGGCCGCGGTCGATCCGGAAGCGGCGCTGCGGATTGCGGCCACCGCTAAAATTGAAAAGGTGCGACGATTCATCATTCGTCGTGCCGCCTCTGAAGCAGCGTCCCTCCCTGCCGTCATCGCAGCGCTGGGCCGGACGACCGACCCCGACCAGCAACTGCTCATGCTGCAGGAAATTACGGCCGCCTTTGAGGGCCGAGTGGACATCCCGATGCCGGATTCGTGGAAGCAGTCCTATGAAGTGCTGCAGGCCTCCAGTCAGCAGTCCGTGCGGGACGCCGCTGATCAGCTGGCCGTGATCTTCGGCGATCAGCGTGTTTTCAGTGTGCTGCGCAAGCTGCTGGCTGACATGTCCGCGGAGCTCCCGCGGCGCCAGGCAGCACTCGCAGTGCTTGTCAAAGGCCAGGATCGTCAGGCGGCCGATGTTCTGCTGGGTGAATCTGTGCTGCTGCAGCCCGAGCTGCAGGCGGCTGCTGTCCGGGCACTCGCGGGGCTGGGCAACGATCGCACGCCGGCCGTCCTGCTGAAACACTACCCGGCACTCGCTGCAACCGTCCGACTGGACGCCGTGAGCACTCTGGTGTCACGCCCCGTCTGGGCCCGTGAACTGCTGGCAGCGATCGCCTCCGGAAGCATTTCCAGCCGGGACCTCCACGCCTTCCACGTTCGCCAGGTGCTGGCCTTCAACGACTCAGAGCTGACCGCAACGCTGAAAGAACACTGGGGCGAAATCCGCGAATCCTCCGCCGATCGCCGCGCGCAGCAGGACGCGCTGAAAAAACAGCTGGGCCCCAGAGTGCTCGCACAGGCCAGTCTCGGCAACGGACGCCGCGTGTTTGCGAAGACGTGTCAGAACTGTCATCGGCTGTTCGGTACCGGCGGTGAAATCGGCCCGGATCTCACCGGTTCCAACCGCGCCAATCTGGATTACATCCTCGAAAATATGCTCGACCCCAGCGCCGTTGTCGGCCGTGACTATCAGGTCACCGTGGTCGCACTGAATGACGGCCGTGTCGTTCAGGGAATGCTCAGAAAGGAAACCGACAGTGCCCTCACCCTGCAGACTCTCAACGACGTGGTGGTGGTGCCCAAAGCGGAGATCGAAGAACGCAGTCTTTCCAGCACTTCCATGATGCCCGAACGGCAGCTCGATTCACTCAGCCGCGATGAAGTCCGCGACCTCGTCGCTTACCTCGCCAGCCCCACCCAGGTCACACTCGCCGGACCAGCCTCCGCCATTGATCGCGCCACCGGAAAAGTGCCTGGCGCGATCGAGGGTGAAGCGATGAAGATCATCGAAAAGTCCGGCGGTAACGCCATCAGCCAAGCCATGGGAGGGTTCTCGAAGGATCGCTGGAGCGGCAATGATCAGCTGTGGTGGACCGGTGCCAAACCGGGTGACCGTCTGAGCCTTGAAGTGCCGGTTGCGAGCGATGGGATCTACGATGTGGAAATCGTGCTCACACGGGCCCGCGATTACGGCATTGTGCGATTGTCCCTGGATAAAACCGTGCTGGATCCGGCCGTGGATCTGTATAACACGCCGGATGTGATCACCACGGGAGTGCTCAGCTATTCCGGAGTGGAGCTCAAGGCTGGAGCCCACCAGCTGACACTGGAAATCACCGGAGCCAACCCCGCGGCTGTCAAGGGGTTTATGGTGGCCGTTGACTACCTGCGTCTGGTACCGGCTGCTGAAAAGAAATAAACGCTGCCCACGGGAGTGGCGAGCATCGATCTGTGTGCAGCATGTCCGCAGTCAGTTGTCATTGGTGTGGGCAAGCTTCCAGAGAAGTGCCTGAACGTTCAGAAAAAAGGTGTTGACCCACGTGTAGATCAACCAGTTCCAGCCGAATAAGAGACAGATGAGTGCGAGAACGCCAACAACCGGGTTCTGACTGAAGACCGACACAAGACAAATGCCCAGTCCGAGTAGAATGACGAGACCGGGGACTGCGTATTCTGCCTTGTGAATCCGGACAGGTGGCGTATTGCCGGCGGGCTGGGCTTTGGGTTTGATCGGGGCAATGAACGTCAGAGGCTTCCACCCAGTCGATCCGACTTCGGCGAAGAGCAGATCGGGGGGCAGTCTGCCGGTTCGCAGGTGGTCTGCGAGTTCGCTGGCTGACATGGGATCGCTGATCACGTCAGGGGCATACCGCACAACAAACATCGGCTCGTTTCCGGCAATCGTGTCCCTGATCCACGACTCCGTATTTTCCTCGCGGCCCGGTGTCTGGACAGCAATCGGGGCCCCGCATTTGGAACAATTTACGGTGCGACCGATGGTCGTTTCAGCCGCGGCAAGCCGTACGCCACATGCAGTGCACTCGATGGTGATTCGCCGGGGACCTGTCATCTGCAGACTTTCCGTTTCAGAGGTCTCCGTGTCAGTTCCAGTGAGACTTGAGCGCACTATTACGGCAGCAGGGATGCAGTTTTGGGGTTGGGGTTGGGGTTGGGGTGGGCGGCGTGACGCATCCGGAATGTTTCCCCCCGAGTTTAGGAACTGGCCTTACAGGCGGCAATCCTGCTGGTGCGTTTCCGGCCTGTAAGGCCAGCTCTGCCAGCCTGGCCTGAAATGCCAGGTCCATGCCCCTCGTGCGTTCCTTGGCCTGTCAGGGCAGTTCTCAGTCGATTCCGCCGTATTCCCGGGGGACACGCGCCGGGCGGATACGTGCGTGGGCTCCGGCCGATGCATCGTGACCGCGGGTCCGCTCCCGGTTCGCCGCACTCTCAGGGCGTGACACCCGCCCCAGCCAACGCTCGAACGCACACACGCACCGCGTTGCCTGGCCGTGGCTGAGAACTGCACTGACAGGACGAACTGAGGGCCAGCCCCAGCCCCCCGGGATTTTTTCAGGCATGGCGCCGCGGTTCGATCGCTTTTGGTCAGCCTTGTGGCCTGAAGGCAGGACCCGTGCGGTTCGTCTCTGCAGTGAATGTCTCGCCGTGGAGTGGCTGGCACCTGGGCCCGCACGGTTACGCAGCGCACTGCGTCCCGATCGGTG
>JBJTOM010000087.1:0-16455 GCA_046074585.1 Planctomycetota bacterium
GCCAGGCGGCCGACTGCAGGATTTCGCGATGCAGCCATTTGAGTGACCAGCCGTGTTCCATGAACTTAACGGCGAGGTAATCGAGCAGTTCGGGGTGTGATGGCCGTTCGCCGAGTTTGCCGAAGTTATCGGGGGTAGCCACGAGTCCACGCCCGAAGTGCTGTTGCCAGACGCGATTGACGATGACTCGGGCTGTGAGGGGGTTATCGGCTGACGCGATTGCTGCTGCCAGTTCGAGGCGGCCGCTGCCGGAGCGGAATTGAGGCGGATCGTCCCCCGCGAGGACTCGGAGAAATCGCCGTGGAGCGACTTCGCCTTCATTTGCGGGATTGCCGCGCAGGAACACCTTCATATCGGCGGGCTGTGCATCGACGATGACGTGGGCCATCGGATACATTTGCGGCGCGTTTTTGCGGAGCGTTTCCAGTTCGCTGCGGCGGGCTGCCAGTTCGTTTCGTTCGGCTTCGATCAGGTGCTGTTCCAGTTTTGCGGGATCGATGGCGAATCGCCTTTTTCTGAGGTGATCCGGGCGAGCAGGTCGTTTTGGGGGGACTGCAGGTCGGACGGCGTTTCTGTGTAGACGCGAAACTGTACGGTGGCATTTGCGCCGCAGTCGCCGCCCTGATCGGTGCCGCTGTTATCAAGCCCTGCGGTGCAGCGGAATCGCAGGGTGCCCGGGGGCAGGTCGTAGATGATGTGGGAAGTGGAATGGGTGCCGATGCCGAATTCGTGAGCTTTTCCGGCGATTCGCAGCGGATTCCCGTTGACATTGCGGTCGATGTTGATGGAGCCGTAGGACGCGTTGGCTGTGCGCCATTTGAGAGTTGTGAGGCGAACTTCGCCGGCCGCGGTGACAAGGATGGGCTGTGCCCAGTCGGCGTGGTCGCAGGAAGCGCCGTTGCCGCCGTCGGTGACGACCAGGTGCAGTTGTGTGGCGCCGGCGAGGTCCACGTCAATATCGACGGAGGGACGGCTGCGATTCACGAGTGGGCTGGACCAGCGGGCATTTCCGGCTGGGGCCTGTTGAGCGAGTTCGGCTTCTTCTTCGGGAGTTACCTGTGCGTTCCGGCTTTTCTGCAGCAGCTGCAGGTGTCGCTGGTAAGCATCGGCGGCGGCGACGACGGCCGGTGGCACCATGGAGGGCACTTCCGGAGTGTTTTGGGGAGTGTCCGGCGTGATTGAGTCGGCAGGCGGCAGGTTCAGCGTGGTGAGCCAGGGTTTCAGCTGTGGATGGGCGGCTTCCGGGGACTGCAGAAATTTCAGCCAGCGGTCGAGGATGTCTTTTTCCAGTTGCCACGCGGAGGCGACGGCAGCTGATTGGGGTGGCTTTGGACCGGTGGCAGGCGACCGCTGAATAAGCCATGCGGCCTGCAGGTAGCGGGATGTTTCTGCGAGGCGACGTTCGCGAACCCGTGGGGCGGCTTCGGCAAGGAGTTTTTGCACCTGCTGATCGAGTTCCTTGAGCTGCTGCTGGAATTGCTGGTGCCGCTGCACCTGTTCCTCGGGGACAAGCGGCGCATTGTGGAGTCGCGAGCTGCGGAAGATGCCGGCCAGGGAGTAGTAGTCCTGTTGCGGAATCGGGTCAAATTTGTGGTCGTGACAGCGGGCACAGGAGACGGTGAGTCCGAGGAAGCCGCGGGTCAGGGTATCGATGCGGTCATCGAGTTCGTCGGCAGCCGCTTTGGCTGCATCGGTGTTCTTGTAATACTGTGCACCGAGGCCGAAGTATCCGAGTGCCGGGAGGTTTTTCAGGCGTTGTTCCGGATCGGCTGGAATCAGATCGGCGGCAATCTGCAGCCGGATGAACTGGTCGAAGGGCAGATCCTGATTGAAGGCATCGATCACCCAGTCGCGGTAGCGAAAGCCATTGGTGTTGGGAGTGACGCTGAACGTGTGGGCCTGGTCTTCGGAATACCGGGCCACATCGAGCCAGTAGCGGCCCCAGCGTTCGCCGTAGTGGGGTGATGCAAGCAGGCGATCGACCATTCGGGGGAAGGCATCAGGCGACGGATCGGCGAGAAAGGCGGCCACGTCAGCGGGCTGGGGCGGCAACCCCAGCAGGTCGAAGGAGGCGCGACGAATGAGTTCGCGACGGCTGGCTGCGGGGGTGGCGGTGAGCTGTCTGGCTTCGAGTTCGGCAAAGATGAAGTGATCGACAGGCGTCTGCACACGACTGGTGTCGCGCAAGGTGGGGAGCGGCGGGAGCGTGGGGGGCACGAATGACCAGAAGCTGCGACCGGCAGCGAGATCAATCGTGGGGCGCGAGGGGGCAGTGCCACCGGTTCGCGGGTCAACTGCGCCAGCATCGACCCAGGCGGCGAAATCGTCGATGACCTTCTGCGGGAGGCGGCCGCGTGGCGGCATTTCGCCGGATTCGTAACGCAGAGCCTGCAGCAGCAGACTTTCCCGGTTGTTGCCAGGCACGATGACAGCACCGGAATCACCGCCACGACGAAGACCTTCGGCGGTATCGAGGAGCAGCGCTCCCTTCACGATTTTTGCGTCAGCGGAATGACATTCGTAGCAGTGCTGTACGAGCACCGGACGAATGCGGGTCTCGAAGAATTCCGGGGTTGCGGGGTCGTGGGCGTCCGCTGGAGCCGAGGCGGACGTGCCGCCGGCTGTGGCTGTCCACAGGCAGCAGACGAGCAGCGCCGGGAGTGCAGTGGCGAATGAGCGGCAGGGGGCGAAGAACGGGAGCACGGTGAAGTCTCTGCAGGAAGTGGCGGGAGAAGGCGGGGCGGGAGAGCCAGTGTGGCTGGGGGGGGCCACGTTTGGAGGGTGGTGTGAGCATAACGCCCCTGGAGCGACTGTGCGAGACTGCAATGGGGTGAGGAGCGTTTTTGCGGCAAAAAATGGCCACGCGAGCGGGACTTTGGCAGGTGTGGCCATGGTGGTGTGAGGCCGCTGTTCATCGGCCGGTGCAGCCCGTGCCGTTCCGGCGCGGCCTGTTGCGTCGTTGTTCCAGCGTCGCATCACCCGCGCGTCGTTCGCCGCACGTCGTTCGCCGCACGGGTCCGGTGGAGGTGGGTTGTGCGGTTAATATCCGAGTGACGGCGGTGTGGCGACGAAGCTTACAGGTGGCAGCTGCAGCCGCCTTCGACATTCGTCGAGCATGGCCTGAGTGGCACTGGCGCCGATTCGGGTGACGCCCAGTTCGCGGCAGCGGAGCAGTGAGTCGAGGTCCCGTACACCGCCTGCGGCCTTTACCTGGACGTTGGGCCCGGAGTGCATCCGCATCAGCTGCAGGTCTTCCATGGTGGCGCCGCTGCTGCCGTACCCGGTCGATGTCTTGACCCAGTCAGCCTGCAGTTCTGTGCAGAGTTCGCAAAGGCGGATCTTCTGTGCGGTGTTGAGGTAACAGTTTTCAAAGATGACCTTCACCTTCTGTCCGGCAGCGTGGGTAACTTCAATGACAGCGCTGAGATCGTTGCGGACGGTGTCCCAGTCCCCGCTGACGACGCGACTGATGTTGCAGACGAGGTCCAGTTCTTCACCGCCGTCCATGAGTGCCTGGCGAGCTTCTGCGACCTTGACGGAGGTGCGGTGTCCGCCGTGTGGAAAGCCGATCACGGTGCTGGCCCGCACACCGCTGCCCTGAAGGATTTCGGCACACCGTGCGAGATAGTGCGGCTGAATGCAGACACTGCCTGCCTGGTAGGCCACAGCCAGCCGGCAACCCAGTTCAAAGGCATGCAGAGTGGTTTCGGGGCGGAGCAGGGAATGATCGATCATTCGGGAGATGTCAGGGTACGAATAGGCCATACTACCATTCCCCGCTGCGGCGGAATTTTTCCCGGGCATTCTGCTGGAACTGTGTGGAGGCATCGCCCAGTTGTTGCAGGATTTGTTCCATGGTGAGTCCGGCTGTTGACCGAGCGGCTCGAATAATCGTTTCGCACTCGTTGGTGTCCATGAAGCGGGATGCTTCGAGGATTTCGGAGTGTTCGTCGCCGGTGAGCACGAGAAAGCCGTGTTTGTCGGCGTGAATCAGGTCACCGGGCTGCACTTTCCGTCCGAAGACTTCCACTTCACAGTTGAAGTCCACTGGCCAGACGGCAGCATGTCCGACGCAGAGTCGGCGAGCGAGCGCTTTGAAGCCTGCGTTGGTCATTTCGTCCAGATCGCGAATGGCACCATCTGTGATCGTTCCGACACAGCCCAGAGCCCGGTGGATATTGGCGTTGACTTCCCCCCAGAAGGACCCGATGACGGCGGGTTTATCGAGATCCTGAATGACGACAATTTTGGGACCGGGGACAGAAGCCAGATACCGCCGATACTCGCTGACGGCCGCTGGCCGCTGCTGGCGATGCACGGGGTTGGATGGCTGCACCTTCAGCGTCACGGCATAGCCCACCATGGGGCCCATCTGCGGCATGAAGTCGCGGGTTTCTTCGAGGTTTACGGCGTCACGGCAGTGGTCTCGGCGGGTGATCTGTTCCCAGCCATTGAAAATGGTTGGTGTATTCCAGCGTTTCAGCTGGAGCAGATCGGAGTGGCTCAGGATGCGGGAGTCGGACATACAGCCAGCCTTTGGAATTTTCAGCGGGACGATACCGGGGGATGCACGACGAGCGATCGCTCAGCGTTTCAGTCGTGTGAGCACTTCATCGACAACGCGGCTGACGGGAATGCGTTCCTGAAGAAGCGTATCGCGGTCACGAATGGTGACGCACTGATCGCGGGCCGTGTCACCATCGATGGTGATGCAGAATGGGGTACCGATTTCGTCCTGGCGACGATAACGGCGACCGATGGCAGCCTGCTGATCGTACTGCACGCTGAGCCCGGCGGCCTTGAGTTCTCCGTAGACCTGCATGGCTCGTTCGGGCATACCGTCTTTTTTGATGAGTGGAAACACGGCGGCTTTGACGGGAGCCAGGCGGGGATGGAATTTCATGACCACCCGTTCCTGCATGGCGCCATTTTCGTCCGGCTGCTGGTCTTCGTGCCAGGCTTCACAGAGGAAGGCGAGCGTTCCGCGGTCAGCACCGGCGGAGGGTTCAATGACGTGGGGGATAAAGCGTTCGCGTGTCTGATCGTCGAAGTAGCTCAGGTCCTTGCCACTCCCGCGATGTTTGGGCTGCCCGTCGGCCGTGCGTTCCAGTTCGAGTTCTCCGGCGGCATTTTTGGTGAGTTTGCCTTCCATGTGGGACCGCAGATCAAAGTCACCGCGGTGCGCAATACCTTCCAGTTCGCCGTATTCGCCGGCATCCAGAAACGGAAAGGCATATTCGATGTCGGCGGTGCCGACGGAGTAATGAGCGAGCTCATCCTGGTGGTGGTCGCGGAGGATCAGACGGTCCCGGGTGATCCCGAGATTCAGATACCAGTTATAGCGGCGATCCCGCCAGTAGGTGTACCAGTCGCGTGACTGCGACGGATGGCAGAAGAATTCGATCTCCATCTGCTCGAATTCACGCGAACGGAACGTGAAGTTTCTGGGCGTGATTTCATTGCGGAAGCTTTTGCCCACCTGGCAGATTCCAAACGGCAGCTTGACGCGGGAGCTGTCGACGACGTTTTTGAAGTTGACGAAGATGCCCTGAGCGGTTTCGGGGCGGAGGAAGGCGGCGTCTTCTTCGGATCCGAGGGCACCGATGATGGTCTTCATCATCAGATTGAATTCGCGGGGGGCGGTCAGTTGGCACCCGGTGTGCTCACCGACCATTTTGCTGGGTTTCTGAGGGCATGGAGTGGAGGGCATGTGGTCCTGACGAAACCGTCCCTTGCAGGCGTGGCAGTCGACCATCATGTCGTGAAACAGGTCGTAGTGACCGGAACATTTCCAGACCTGCGGATGCATGATGATGGCTGATTCGAGACCCACCATCTGAAATGTGGACGGGGCACCCGCTGGCTGCAGGAGTTCGTTGTGCGCGGAGACCATGTCGCGATACCACACGTCGCGAACGTTGCGTTTCAGTTCTGTGCCCAGCGGACCGTAATCCCAGAACCCGTTCTGGCCACCGTAGATTTCGGAGTTCTGGAAGATGAAGCCCCGGCGTTTGCAGAGTGCGACGATTTTGTCCATGGAACGCGACATGAATGACAACTTCCCCGACTGAATGCGGATAACAAGGACGGCAGGGTCGTAGTTTGACGGGAACGGCAGGGAGTGTCCAGGTCAGTTCCATCAAAGCCGGTTTCCCTGTCAAACGGTGAAACAACGAAACGCTGAAACTGCGAAAATCGCTGCAATCCGGCAGAGGATTGACATTCCCCGCACGCCGCTGCACGTCCCCGCAGGCATTTTCCCGCGAATCGCTCCGTCCGGTCCCTCCGGTCTGTATTCCTGCACCGACTCCCGATATGCTTCAGCCGGGCAGTGCGGGTTCCGCCGGCCCGACGGTTCTCTGTCAGTCACTGGCAGCGGACCTGATGTCTGCGTTTTCCGCGGCGAAACAGGTGCCAGCATGCACACATTCTCCCAAACGGTCTCCCTTCGGTTGCTCCGCTGCGGGCTGCTGCTGGTCGCAGCCGGCCGCCAGCTTGCTGCTGCCCCGTGGGTTCAGGACCCGCCTGGGAACGCAGCCCCTGCGGCGGTTCCCGCTGCTGCTGCTCCGCAACCGTCGTCAACCACGTCGGCTTCGCCAGCCACACCAACGACGTCAGGCACGCCGGCGGCGTCAGCCGCGCCGGCGTCCCGTGATTTTGCTGCGCTGCTGCAGGACCTGGCGGCACCTGAATTTGCCCGACGTCAGGTGGCCATCAGCCAGCTTCGCACGTCCGTCGCCGAGCCCGCCAATCTGCAGCTGATCGAACAGCAGATCCAGCAAAGTTCGCACCCTGAAAGCGTGCGCAGGCTGATCGAACTGCTCGAAACACAGTTCCAGATCAGTGACTACCGTTCTGTGGCTGCATCCAGCATTGCAGAACTGCTTGAACAGGCCGCGATCTCCGAACGCTGGTATGTTTCCGAAGCCGCCCGTGCGGTGCTCAGCCGACTCTGGAAACGCCGCGTCGAAGTGGCTGTCACCCAGCTGCAGCGGCTCCGGGTCCCTCTCGAACCCGGCGATCCCACGCAGCTCTGGAAGAACGACGGCAACGCCCGCAACTTTCCGTTCGATCCCGCCAGCACTCAGCACCTGCGGATCTACATCGACGAACACTGGCCCGAGGACCCTCGCGTATTCGTGCTTTTGCGGCGACTCACCGAACTCTCCGTCTGGACGCGTATCGGCAGCGGGGCGGTTTCTGTTTATCAGCTTCAGGGGCATCCGCTCACCGCCGAACAAACCGCAGAACTCAAAGGTATCTTCGGCGATCTGCGGGTGGAAGAGCGGGGGCGAGTGTGTCTGGGGGTGGTCAGCGAACAGGGCATGAATGACATCACCGGGGCCATCATTCGCCGCGTCGAACCAGGTTCCTCAGCTGATCTGGCGGGACTGCAGCCAGGAGATCTCATTCAGTCGGTGGATGGGCGGCAGGTGCGGGACTTCCAGGAACTCGTGACACTGCTGCGTGATTACAACGTGGGCGATAAAGTCACTCTTCGCGTGCGATCGCTCCGAGTGCCTTCCGATGAACTGCTGAACCGCCCGCCGCGCATCTTTCGAATTCCGCCCGGCATCCCCAATCCGCCGGCCCCGGACCCTGAAATTGACCCCGATCGCCCACCCGCGCCGGACCAGAAGCCTCAGGCCAAACCCGGCGACAAGGCCGATCCCACGGCCCCCCGAGACGTCGAAGTCGAGCTGCAGGGCTGGTACGATCCGGAACTGCTCAAACAGCCACTGCCCTGAACATGCCTTCCGGCCACTTCCAATCCCCGTAGGAATTGACCGAGTAGGAATTGACCGGGCTGGACGCTGCGGCGCATCATTTCGGTGCGTCAGGCACTGCTGCAGCGTCGGACGTACCCGGATTGGCTGTGAAGCGAATGGGCCCCGATGAAGTGGTGCTGGCCGCGGGCAATCGGCGGATTTCCATGTCATCCAGATGAATCTCTGCCTGGCCGGTGAGGGTCAGGGACACCCGGAATTGACCATCCCTGGCAATCGGGCGGATCATTTCAAACGGGGTCCAGTCTGAACGAAGTTCCGGACGCAGTGCGAGGTCTGGTCCCAGTTCTGAATCGTGGATCATGAGTGGCCGTCGGGAACCGGGCGTGACTGCCAGACCACGGCGCACCTTGCCCCGCACCAGCATCACATCGCCGGCAGTGACGTCAAGAGCCGGTGTGGACACAGTGAGCGGTGTGAGATCATCTCGGGTGCCGGACTTAATGGACGCATCGGAATACCACGCAGCAAGTCGCAGCAGCCGACTGCCGTTTCCGCCGGTAATCAAATCGCCGGTCGTGGAAAAGATGGAATTACCACCCGCCTGTCGAGTCCAGCCCTGTTGAAAGGGAGACTTCTGCGAATCAAAGCTGCCGTCGGCCAGAAGATTTTCGGAGATGCTGGCCTGCTGCTGGCTGAGTGTCTGCAGCAGACGCCAGTGGTCGGGCAGAGTGGAGAAGGAGATGGCATGCGGGGACGCGGTGGGTGCTGTGAGTTCTGCGGCGGCATCCTTCCAGCAGAGATGCTGCAGCAGCCGAAGATTTCGCAGGGCATCTGCGGCGAGGAGTGTAGCTTCACGGAAATCGTTGTTTTTGCGTTCATGACTGCCCCGGTCCAGGGCTTCGCGAGCGGCAGCAAGCAGGCGATCGGCCCCGGCCGGCACAGAATGCCGCTCCCGCAGGAGTTCAAGGGTGCCCAGCACACGGACGTACTTGAGCGAGGCGAGTTCCAGTGTTTTGCCGGCGGCACTTGCGGACATGGCCTGAATCCGCTGTTCGAGCGATCGAATAATCCCCGTATCAGAGGTCACAATCACAGCGGCACTGCGGTCAAAGTCACGAATCCGAATTGCCAGCCCCCCCGCAGTCACCTCCCGCGGCAGACTCCTCACCCCACTCGTGGAAATCTGCCATGCGGACGCTGTTTCTGAAGCGGCCACGATCATATGGACTTCCCGCTCATACATCGGTGCCGGGACAAACTGTGAAACGTCATCCCAGGCGACCGCCAGAATCAGTGTGGCCCCCGGACTGCTGATCACAGCCGCATCGTGTCCTGCCGGAGAATCCAGCCCCGTGACTGTCACGCCCGATGGTGTGCCATTCAACGACAGCGCCAGAGACGACTGAGGACGGCCGCGAACTGCCGATGCGGTGGAATCGGCAGGGGTCTGCAGTGCCAGATAGCCCTCACGGCGTCCACGGGCCAGAAAGGGTTCCAGCAGAGAGATTTCCAGATTTGCCAGCTCGATCGCCAGACTGATTTCGCGGTCGTGCGGCTGGTCCGGCTGCAGACGTCGCGTCTTCCAGTACCCCAGTCCCCGATAGCCTGCCGAAAGTGCTGCATACACCTGATGCTGAACCTGCTCCGGCTCCACCAGCGGCTGAAGCCCCCCCTGACGCCATTCCTGCTGCGACGCGGACGGCTCCGTCTGAATCCACGTCCAGGGAAATGACAGCTGACCGGCCATCTTCTGGCGGTGGAGCAGGAGGTTCCGCAGAGCCCCGAAGCCCTCTTCACGGCCAACGATATGCCGCCCGATTCCCACGAGGTCAATCTCACGCGCCGCGGCACTCTCTGACCCCGTGACATCGGCCATCTGCAGCCTCTGAAAAACCCGGTCCGCACTCCGCACCTCGCGCGACCACGCCAGCAGCTGTGGCAGATCGTCGGGCGAAACCCGCGTGCCGTAATACCAGCCGGAAACGTGCGGGCAAAACTGATCGAGCGGTGGCAGGGATCGGAGCACTGTGGAGAAGTCGCCGGGCTGAAATCGCGGATGCGGAGGTGTCGCCAGCACCGCATATCGCTGCTCCCACAATTCCCGAGAACGGTCCGTTTCACCAAAGTCAGAAATCCAGACAGCGTTCACACCCAGTTCCCGAAGCTGCTCAATGTGCTCCTGATGATCCGGCATCAGCCTCAGGACCACCGGTCGGCCACTCAGCATAATCGCGCCCAGCTCCACATCCAGCGGTGCAAAACTGCGATCGTCCCCCTCAGCAGCAGCGTCCGCATGCACCGCCTCAATCTGCTCCCGCACCGATTCCGGCGGTGTAATCGTCGGCCCCGTCTGTGCAGCCCCAAGATCCAGCCAAACCTCCCCAGGCGCCGCCTCCGCCAGAAAGGCCAGGCCCGTAATCAGACCGTCCTGAATCCGAATGTCCGACCGATTCAGCTCCGCACGCGTTCGCCGCAGCAACGCATCCACATTGCGCCTGGTGACCGCCACTTCCAGAACCTGCACCGCCTCCGCCGACTCAATCGCTCCGCCCGGCAGATAGAGCACCAGTGGCTGACCGGTTCGGGGATCCTGCTGCCGCGGCAGCAGAATCTGCAAAGCCAGACGACCACCACGCACCGTCGACTCCGCGGACAGAGAAGCCCTGAAGTCATAATGCAGCCGCGATGGCTCGATCGCCGCCGCGAGAATCACCGGACAGGCATTCCCCGGATTGCGAATCTGAAATCGCGTCAAAGCCTCCGCGCCGTCCACCACCTCCGAAGGACTGATCTCGACCCCGGCACCTGCTGACTTCACCCGCCACTGCTGCGCCGGACGCAACCGCTCCGCAGCACCTGAGGCCATCGGCTTCCCAGCACCCACGCCCCTCTCCGGGGCACTGCGAACCGTCTCCTGTACCGCTCCAAACCCCGTCGTGCAGCCCGACCAGATCCCCATCGCGACCGCCCAGCACACCATCGCTCCTGCCGCATGCCCCCATGCTCCGCAGGTGAACCTGGCTCTGCTTCTGTCTGAACCGGCCATTTGTCCGCTCTTGCCACTGATCCATCCCAACCTGTCGGATTGTTCCGGCCCTTCCAGGGTCCGGTCCGCAGAACCTTGGAGTGTAACACACGTCAGGAACGGGGAACGAGCCCAGTTTTCACGGTGTTTTCGCTGATCCCCCGGCTCATAAAATGAACGTATGTACACATATTTTTGACAAATCGTCGTCTGTAAACTACGATTGTGCATTGAACACTGTTTGTGTTTTTTTTTGAGGGAAGCCCGCAGAAATGTTTCTGCGAGGAGCGGGAGGGAAGCATGATGGACGACAAGGAATCTGCGTCCAGTCTTTCCCTGTCAGCTTCGGCGCTTGTGCCGTTGTCGGAGCGACCGCTGGTGGGTGACGACCAGAAGACGGTGATCAGTCCTCCGGAGGCATCTCGTCAGGATGTGCGTGGGGATGCCAGTGGTGTCAACGAGTCTCTGCGACAGCGGTTATTTCCCGGCAACGGTGCAGCGACGGGTGAAGAGGGCGGTGTGCGGATTGCGCACTATGAGATTCACCAGCGTCTGGGTGCTGGTGGTATGGGGGCGGTTTTTTGTGCAACGGACACGGAACTGGCGCGTGATGTGGCGTTGAAGATCATGCATCCTGGTCCGTCTTCGGACAGTTCTCTTGTGGCACGGTTTCGGAACGAGGCGCGGGCGTGTGCCCGTTTGAATCATGACAACATTGCGAGGGTATTTTTTGCCGGTGCACAGGATGGTCTGTACTTCATTGCGTATGAGTTTGCCGGTGGTCGGACACTGCGTGATTTGATTCTGGATCGTGGTCAGCTGAGTGCGGCGGAGACGGTGAATCTGTCGATTCAGATCACTCTGGCATTGAACCACATAGCGGCGGCGGGGATTGTGCATCGGGACATCAAGCCTTCCAACATCATGGTCACCGAGACAGGTCGGGTGAAGGTGGTGGATCTGGGGCTGGCCCGTCGCGAATCTGAAGACTCGATTGGCGAGATCACGGCTGCGGGAACGACGTTGGGCACCTTCGACTACATTGCTCCTGAGCAGGCGCGGGATCCTCGAAACGCAGACGTTCGCAGCGACATTTACTCGCTGGGCTGCACCATGTATCACATGCTCACCGGACAGCCTCCCTACCCGGACGGCACGGCTCTGCAGAAGCTGCTGGATCATCAGGGCAAGAGTCCTCCGGATCCGCGGGTGATCAACAGCAGTGTTCCGATCCAGCTGTCGGCGATTCTGCGGAAGATGATGGCGAGCAATCCGGATCAGCGTTACCAGGCCGCAGGTCTGCTGCTGAACGACCTGATTCAGCTGGCATCGCTTCTGGGCCTGCAGACAGTCCCGGCGGAAGGCATTGTCTGGAAAAAGCTCCGCCCGGCACTCCCGACAACCCCCGTCGGTGCCGTCTGGGTTTTCGCTTCCGTACTTTTGATCTGCCTGACGGCGGTGGTGCTTCAGTTTCCGGCGTTTTCGGGTGCCGGAGAATCAGCACTGGCGGATTTGAGTGTTCGACAGGAAATGCGAGCAGAAGATTACACCGCGGCCAGCGGCAGCCCGGAGGTGCCGAGGGCCGCTGCCGGGACTGCTACAGCCAGTGTCTCGCCACAGTCGGGCACCAGCAGCAGTTCGCCGGCAGCCGGTGTCGGAACGGTGGCAGCCGCAGACACAGAACAGCAGCCACTCTCTGCCGCTTCCGGCACTGGAACCACCACAGGTGCTGCTGTCGGTTCATCATCGCCGGGGCCATCGGCGGTGGCGGGTGCACCGTCATCGCCCGCGACATTGGCCACCACGACCGGACGCGTTCAGCCGGAAGCTGCCACCGGTCCGTTCCAGCTGCAGCGGGCTGATGGTCAGATGAAATCGTATCGCACATTGAGTGCGGCGGTTGCTGAGGCGCGATCCGGAGACGTGATTCTGCTCCGATACAACGGTTACCCCGACGATTTGCCCGCACAGCCCCCGGTGCGGCTGGTGGGAACCAATCTGATTGTGCGGGCTGCTGAAGGTTACCGCCCGACTCTGCAGTTCGACGTGATCCCTGATTCCCCGGCGGCCCCCGCACAAATGTTCAGTCTCCGCAGTCAAAGTTCGCTGACGATTCGTGATGTGGATCTGCGTCTGAATGTCGATACGGATCAGCTCATGGAAGGTCTGAGTTTATTTCAGCTGGCGGGGGTCAATCGCATTCTCCTTGAAAACGTCTCCATTGAATGTGCCAGTCGGCAGTCTGAACCCATCGCACTCTTTGATCTGACCAGCGAAGCGCAGGTGCAGGGGGAGTCTGTGCGTGAGGAATCGGAAGTCGCACTGCAGCGCGTGATCTGCCGGGCTCAGGCCGATGCGTTCCGCATCGCCTGTCAGCCAAGGGGCCGAATCCGCATACAGGAGTCCGCGTTTGCAGTGAGCGGTCACCTGATCGATCTGCGTGGAGACCATTCCATGCAGCTGGCGCGTGGTTCGCTGGAGGTGATCATGGAGCACCTGACCTGCCTGCATGAAGGAGCCCTTGTGCGCATGGCCGACACGGATCAGCGTCAGCCTGGTGCCGTGCAAAGACTGCTCCCGCGACTCTCCATTCGCAGTGAAGCCTCCGTCTTCGCAGGCGCCGGCCCCAACACTCCGCTCCTGCAGTTCAACGGGACCGGGTATGTGGACGAAATTGAAAAACTGGTGTCCTGGAACGGGGTCACAAATCTCTACTACGGCCACTCCCTGTTCTGGCTCATCGACTCGTCATCTCTCGATTTTTCCAGCCGTCGCTTCGACTTCCCGCAATGGAAACAACTCTGGCAAAGTCGCACCGATGGCGAAGACACCTCCGCCGAGGTTCTGCTCGAAAATGCCTGGCGAAATGCAAGCTGGAAATCTGACGATGGGCTGCTCCTTGATCTCGCCACACCCGCCGCATTCGAACTCAATCGCCAGCTGTTTTTTCCGGGCCTTGGTGCACTTCCACTTGCTCGCGACGGCGAAATCCCCGGCGTAAACCCGCAGAAACTCCCGCCGTTCCCCGGGCGACGTGAAACCACTCCGGAAGTCGAAGAGACACCACAACCACCGCAACCGCCGTTGCTGCCCTGAGAGACCCTGATCAGGCCACTCGGCTGTACCAGGCCACCAGACTTCCCAGCTGGTCCATGGCCGCCAGCTGGTCGATGCGTTTGCGGGACGATTGCAGCCCCAGCGCTGCGGAATAGCCGAAGTTGTGGTCCAGCGTGGCGATTGCTGCTTCCAGGTCCCGCAGCAGCAGGTTCTCACGATGTTCCGCAGCCGCCCGCACGCGCGCCGTCCAGAGCACCGCCGGCACCATCAGCGCCAGCGAATAAAAGCCCGACAAAACCGGGTATCCATAAAATGCCGCACCACAGAAATGCAGCCCCTGCAGCTTCACACGGAAATAACGCTCAAACAACTCGTCCCAGCCGGAATCCCACGCCGCCAGCGCCCGCTCCGCCATTCGAAATGCAACCTTTGGCACCACTTCAGGCTTCTGAACCCCCGCTCGCTCCACGAATGCCACCCGGACGGAATTGGCGTCTGTGAGTGTGGGGATCGTGCCACGGCCCAGAGTAAATCGCAGTCCCTCCGCAAATAACCGCAGACGCAGCCGGAATGATCCCCCCGCCTCTGCAGGAGTGTCGTGTCGCAGAAGTTGCGCGAGGTACTGACGAAACATCAGCTTTGCCAGGCGCAGCGGAGGCTGCGGACTTTCGCCGGTCATCGGCACCGCACGACTGGCCGCCTCGTACAGCAATCTGACGAGGTCCCCGAAGTACTCGTCCGATAACGCCTCCTCCTCCGCCCGTCCCAGCAGACTCAGCCACACCAGCACTCGCTGGAGCCTCACCGGAAAGGGCACAGAAGTCTCTGAAAGCCCGCGTTCCATCCATGCCAGCAGGCGTGTCATTCGCCCCCAGTCAAACGCCAGCCCGGTCCTCAGTTCAGGAGCCTCTGCACTGCGATAGCTGCTCGGAACCACCTCGGCCGCCAGCGACTCCACATCGCTTCTTAAGGTCGAAATCGGCGGACCCAGATTCTGCACCACGGAAGGGCAGCTGAACCGCAGGCTGGCCGTCACCAGATGCCCCGCAGGATGAATCGCGTAGGGATACAGCCGGCAGGCGAGTGGCTTTGCTGGCTCACCGAACTTCGAATGAATCCGACAGAGCCCCTGCGGGTCAAGAAAAACGCAGGCTCCATCCGACTGCTGGTTGATCCGCCACGAGTTCCCCAGCGGAATAAACAGCGGAGCGCTCTCGGAAAGACCGTCGGCTGCCGTCCAGTTCTGAGCCTCGATTCGCTGCTTTTCCGCGGCTGTCACCCCAACCACGTGCTCCCGGCAGCAGCCACCGCAGTTGTGGCAGGCCCAGTTCTGGAGGACAGGGAGCAACAGACCAGGTCGCATCATGGCAGGCTCGGCGCACAAAAAAGGCTCTGACACACACGGCGTCAGAGCCCGCAAAACAAAGAATCCTGGGGGGACTACTTCACGTTCACCTTTGGATATGTGCAGTTCCCGTCCGTTTCAGCCATGGGAGTTCGCTTTTCGGTGATGACCGTACACTGAGGAGCCATTTCAGCGTTGAGTTCCTTGTAGCCAGCCCACTGTTCGGGCAGGTTTTCATCGCGGAAAATCGCGGCCACCGGGCACTCAGGAACGCACGCTTCGCAGTCAATGCACTCTTCAGGATGAATGAACAGAATCGCTTCGCCCTCGTAAAAGCATTCGACCGGGCAAACCACGACACAGTCGGTGTATTTGCAGTTGAAACAGGGTTCAGCAACAACGTGAGTCATGGGAGCGGGCCTTTGATCGGAAGACTTGCATGCGTCAACAGGGGATGGACAGGTGGGACATTCGCGGCGACGGCCAGCGATGCCGGATTTTGACGCAAGTTATTGCAGATCTTTCGGCAATTTCCAGACCTGGTTTGCCTGGGAATTGGTGAGGAAAGAAATTGAGATTCAATCTCTGGCGGAAGAAGAGCACCTGAATTTGTGTTTCGGACTCCAAATGCACCATTCCCCGTGACGAGTCGTGGTGAACTGCTGCCCCTGGCAGGACAGAACAAAGGAAAACAGAGACCGCAGGACCGTTTCAGGGCCGCCCCGGCCGATTGAGATCAGCCGCACATCGCCGGGAGTCTTCGTGTGGGTTGGTCTGGGCAAGGAATATCACCGACAGGCGGTGCCCCCATTATTCGCACCGTTTCGCCATCCCAGCCTCGCCCTGGGATGAAGAATCGGTGTTCAGGACACCGGAAGTCGTCTTTCGGACTCCACCCCACGTGACAAGGCGTGCAGGGCATGTCAATCCCCCGGTAGCACTGCTGAGCCGTCGGACGGCAGTCCGCGGGCAACAGCACTGCCACGGCCTGCGTGGAACCTCAGCGAACTGGGAACGCAACGAAAAGGACCCTGAAACGGCGTCCCCTGCGTCCCATGCGTCCCCGGCGTCCCATCACAAAACCATTCAAAACGCAACCCCCGAGCCGCGCCCGTGAGGAAGCGGTCTACCCCAGCACAGGCTGCGTTTCGAAGTGAGAAGTGAGAAGTGAGAAGTGAGAAGTGAGAAGTGAGAAACGCGTTTCGGTGCCATGCACCTTTGCCTGCATGAAGAAAGTCGAGCGTCTCCTCTCTCCTTTCTCCAGCTCTATTTTTTGACGGCAGGTGACGTCAAAAAAT
>JBJTOM010000088.1:0-13074 GCA_046074585.1 Planctomycetota bacterium
GTCATCAAACACGGCCCGTCGACCGTAGAGCACGGCCAGCCCGTCCTGATAGAGCACTGACCAGTCGGCGTGCGCTGCCATCTGCTGCACAGCCGGCAGATCGCGTCGACGGTTGAGCAGTACGAGATCAGGTTGCCCTTCATTGAGCACTCGCTCGGGATCGATCGCCCCGGATGCTTCGTTTCGATGCCGCCGCAACCATTCTTTTCCAAACAGGAAGTCGAAGTGCATATCCACCACATGCGGCGGATAACACGTGTCGTAACGCCCGTCAAAACCGAGCGTCGTTGCAGGTGTGAGTGCCGCAAGGGAGTACTGGGCCCAGTCAAACGTGGCTGCCAGCTTCCCCTGCAGCCGATGCTGGTCCATGAATTCAACCGCATCCACAGGATACTCATCGCGGTCCACACCAAACGCCGCATGGCGATGCACCAGGACAGCCATCAGCCCCGCCAGAATCAGCCCCAGTTCGGCCTGCACCACCCACGCTCCAGGGCCATCCAACGGCCGCACGGGACGTTTGGGGAAGACAGCACCACAAGCCGATACAAAATGCTCCGGCAGTCGCAGTCCGAACATCAGTGCGAAAAATGCAAGGTGGCGAATATGGCCCGGTGCCTGGACCGCCACAACACCCAGCAGAATCAGTTCCACCCAGTCCCGCTGACGTCGCGTGTACTTCACGGCGAAAGCGCTGAGCACCGCCAGCATCACAAACAGAATCGCTGCCGGTCCGCCATCCGGCAATCCAGCCCACTCAGAGACTTCCGGCCTCGGCTGACTCAGGGAGACCGCCAGCCAATATGGCAGTTCCCAGCCGTAAGGATTGACAAACAAACTGCCCACTGCAAGTCCGCCCAGCACGGACAGGTGCAGTGCAACCCGCACTGCATCCGCTCGCTGTCTCAAAAACGCCTCCAGCGATCGCAGCCCGAGCAGTGCAAGGAACACACACAGTCCTGCCAGCACTCCGCCGTGAGAATTTGTCCAGACAACCAGCAACGGCAGGCACAGCCAGAGCAGCCCATAGCGCGGAGCCTTCCCCTGCTGCCAGTCGACAAACGCCCGCTCCGTGAGCAGCAGTTGAGCGGCGAACAGCAGGAAACTGAACAGTTGCGGACGCATCAGCCAGAATTCGGCCAGACACGCCGCCACCGGCAACAGACAAACAGCGGCACTCACGAGCGGCACGTTCAGCTGCGCTGTCCGTCGCAGCATCACCAGCATCAGTGCCAGCCCGGCGAGCGTTTTCAGGAGCATCAGTCCGAGCCCCCCAATGGTGCGCTGCCCAAGGGCCACCGCCAGCTCAAACAGGTTCTCGTGGTTAATCCACGGATGTCCCTCGGCGGTATAGGTGTGCGTCGCGGTGGTCGGCAGCGAACCGGTGAACAGCCAGTCTTCTCCGTATTGAATGTGGCCCCACAGATCCGGCTCCACCATCCGGGTAGAAAGCAGAATTCCGCAGCCCAGGAGCACCACAGCAGTCATTCCCAATCGCAGCCATTCAGGCTGTCCAACGGCAGATGGCGAAGCGTTCGTTGTCGCTGTCTGGCTGTTCATGCTGTAGTCTTCTCCACAATCTGCCGCCGTTCTTCTGCACCCGCCGCTGTCGAGTCACTTTGCCGGGTGAGCCTACGCCATGGATTCGCCCAGAGCAGGACTCGTCGGCCCGCTCAGCCGGAATCCTGCCCTTCTGGATCGCTGCAATCGGTACAACCCGCAGAATGCCCGTCAGGCGCCGTCGTCGCGCAGGAGCGCAAAGCCGCGGGAGACGTACACGGCACCGCTCCAGAGCGTCACCAGCACGGCCACTGCCAGCACCAGCATTCGCGCGGCAGGCACCCAGTCCCACGCAAACAGCGGAGACATCGAAAACAGGCTGACGGAGACCGCCACACACTGCAGGGTCATCTTGAGTTTCCCGGAGAAACTGGCAGAGAAGTCCTTGCCTTCCTTTTCCAGAATCCCGCGCAGGCTGGAGACGAACATTTCACGACCGATAATGATGATCACCATCCACGCGCGAACCCCGGAATCCGGGCTGGACTGGTGCTCCAGCAGACACACAAAGCTGCCACAGACAATCACCTTATCCACGAAGGGATCAAGAATTCGACCAAGCACAGTAATTTGACCGTTGCGACGCGCAAAGTAGCCGTCCAGGGCATCCGTGGAGGCTGCCAGAATGAACAGCAGGGCCGAGGTCACCCAGTACTCTGCGGCGGCGATCAGCGCGAACAGGGCGAAAGCAAGCAGGAGTCGAGTGCCGGTGATGAAGTTGGGCAGATTGAGCACATGCCGGCCGAGCACGGGCTGCCTGCGGGAGGCGGTGACTGTGTTGGAACCGGTCATAGACAACCCGACAGAAAAACAGCGTGGGCACCCAAACACCTGTCCAGAGCGAACAGGAGGTGCGAATTGTCGCAGTTTATCGAGACCGGACAAGGGACAACAGCACCTGCCCTGCACTCATGAAATTCCGTCCCAAGGGAATTCCGCAGGTTCGGGTTGGTTGATCCTGACGCCGGTTTCTGACACATTCCAGTCCCTTCCAACGGATTTATCACTCGCCCCCTCCAGTCCCGGAGACGTCTGCGTGCACGCCGATATCCCTGCCAGCTCCAGCAACGCCCCCTCGTCCGGTTCCGGCCCGTGGTACCGCGAACTCACACGCTACCACTGGTTCGTGTTTGTCGTTGCGGCACTCGGCTGGCTCTTCGACACGATGGATCAACAGCTCTTCACGCTCGCCCGGCCCCTCGCCATGGAAGAACTCATCTCACTCACTGAAGAAGAACAACAGGTCGCCAGAACCACCAACGTCAAACCCGATGAGCCAGCCGAAGCTGCCGAAAAACGGGTCACCGAAAAACTCACGG
The DNA here is from genome assembly GCA_046074585.1 of Planctomycetota bacterium. GTDB lineage: Bacteria > Planctomycetota > Planctomycetia > Planctomycetales > Planctomycetaceae > SXXK01. The sequence goes on from JBJTOM010000088.1 coordinate 2,880, forward strand.
CCAAACGCGCCCAGTATGGTGGCTACGCCACATCGTTCTTCCTCATCGGCTGGGCTACCGGAGGCTTGTTTTTCGGAGTCCTGGGAGATCGCTGGGGGCGCGTTCGTACAATGCTCGTGACCATTGTCATGTACTCCATCTTCACCGGCCTCAGCGCCTTCTCGCGAAACTTCTGGGACTTTGCCATCCTGCGACTGCTCACCGGGCTTGGCGTCGGTGGTGAATTTGCCGTCGGCGTGGCACTCGTGGCCGAAGTCATGCCGTCCCGGGCCCGCCCGCATGCTCTGGGACTGCTCCAGGCCCTGTCGGCGGTCGGCAACATCACCGCGGCCCTGATCGGCATGGCGGGGACCGGCTGGAAAGTCATGTTCCTCATCGGTACAGCCCCCGCTCTGCTCTCACTCGCTGTCCGCTCCCGCCTTCGTGAACCCGAACGCTGGCAGGCAGTTTCCGCCACAGACGGCGTCGCCAGACAACTCGGGTCCTACAGCGAACTCTTCGGCAACCCGCTCCTGCGCTACCGCGCCCTCGTCGGCCTGCTCCTCGCCTGCGCCGGGGTCATCGGACTCTGGGGGATCGGCTTCTTCGCTCCCGACCTGCAGCGGCGAGTCTTCGCGCCCATGCTGGAAGCTCAGGGCCTGACCCCCGACCAGATCAAAGCCCAGCTGAAAGTGCTCTCCGGTATCACCCTCCTGATGACCAACATCGGTGCCTTCTTCGGCATCTTCCTCTACAGCTACGTCAGCCAGATCCTCGGCCGCCGCGCCACGTTTGCCATCTGCTTCCTCGGAGCCATGTTCGCCACCATCAACCTCTACTGGAATCTGGGAAAATTCGCCGGAACCGCCGACATCTACTGGATGGCACCATTGATGGGCTTCTTCCAGCTTTCAATTTTCGGCGGTTATGCCGTTTACTTCCCGGAACTCTTCCCCACACGGCTGCGCAGCACCGGCACCAGCTTCTGTTACAACGTCGGACGATTCGTCGCCGCCATCGGCCCCTACTTCCTCGCCAGCCTCACCTCCAAAGTCTTCTCACCCGAACGTGGCTACATGGGTGCCGATGGCTTCCGCTGGGCCGGCATTACCATGTGCTCCGTCTTCCTCATCGGCCTCATCGCTCTGCCCTTCGCACCGGAAACAAAGGATCAACCTCTGCCGGAATGAGTCCTCCTGATGGAACGCTCCACGCTGCTTCTGTTCACCACACTCGCCACAGGTCTGCTCACTGCGACCGTCCCCGCGACCGCCACGGCCCAAACCCGGCAGCCCGCTGGCTTTCGCCTGGCCGATGATCGCCCACAACTCGATCCCGCAGCTCTCGAATCGGCCGGGCTGCGACTTTTCAGGTCCCGCCATCTTGTGCTTGTCACAGATGCCCCCCTGCAGGACGTCCATGGCCTCCCCCAGCTGGCCGACAGCCTCTTTCAAAGCCTCACCAGCACTCAGCCACCGCTCAAACCCGCCGCAGACGGCAGCGAATTCCAGGTGACCGGGTTTCTGATGGAGGCACCCGAACGCTTTCAGCAGGCCGGACTGCTCCCCGACGACAACTTCGTCATTCGCCACGGACGACATCTCGGCTACCGCTTCTGGATGCGAAATCAGGCGTCAGACTACTATCGTCGCCATCTGCTCCTGCACGAATTTGTGCACTGCTGGATGATGTGCGAAGCCGGCATGCGCGATATCCCGCCACTCTGGTTCACCGAAGGACTCGCCGAATACCTCGCCACACACTCCGCCACCGACAGGACCCCTCCACGGTTCGGCATCCTCCCCACTGCACTCACCGGGTTCGAAGGCTGGGGGCGCATCACACAACTGCGTGAACAGGCCTTCGGTCGAGCCGGGTTTCCCGCCGAACAATTGCCGCCGGCAGATTCCGGCCTCGTCCTCCACGATGTGCTCCTTCCCACTGACACCACATTCCTCTCTGAACTCAGGTATGCTCAGGCCTGGGCGCTCGTCTGGATCCTGCACTCACACCCGGAACTCCGCACGCGCTTCGCCGCTGTCAACCAGGCACGCAGCGGACAGGACTTCCAGACAGCCTTCGCAAAGATTGACACGCTCACCCTCGACCGCCTCGCCGTCGTCTGGCTGCTGCTCCTCGACTGCCTCGAAGAAAACTTCGACCAGGAGCGGTCCTTCCCGGAACTCAATCCCCGCTGGACCACCTGGAAGACAGACAGCCCGGAAACTTCCCTGGCTGTCCATGCAAATCGTTCGTGGCAGCCCACAGGAATCCACTGCAGCACGCCCACCCGCCTCGTAATCTCCGCTGCCGGTCGCTGTACCGTTCACCAGGATCCCCGGCCCTGGATCTCAGAACCTGCCGGAATCAGCATTGAATATGCCCACGGTCGCCCTGTTGGCGAACTCACGGCCATCGTGATCCCCCGAAACGCTTCCCAGCCATCAGGTCGCATTCCCATCGGACCAAAGGCAACTCTTGAGCTCCCGCAGGACAGCGAACTCTGGCTGCAGATCAACGACCATGAAAATTCCCGCGAAGGAAATTCCGGCTCGTATGCAGTGAAGATTCACGCGGAGTGATCCCGGGGCGCAGTGGATTCAGTTCCAGGGTTTCCGCTGATCGCCGGGAACAGGTATGCAACGGGCGAACGCACGACGCCACGATATCCTCGAACGGCTATCGCTCTCGTGGGTTGCGGGGGAAGCCCGCACCAGCGGGACGTCGGGTTTCAGCGCCCTTCAATTTGCCGGTCCAGCCACCGGCCCTCAGGAATCCCCCAGCAGCAGCCTCAGTTGATTGAGCGCCGTGCGAGCGGCTCGCTGGCGAAAAATTGCCAGATTTCCGGACATGGACACATCAAAGGTCTGGAACGTCGTCGCGGAGGCGACCGCCACCAGTCCCCGCCGCACATGCACGCCGGCCGTTTCCATGTGATCTTCACAGGGTGATGTCAGCAGGAGGTAATCGGCGGCGACATTCCTGAGCATTCCGCTGGCAGCATCCTGAGCAACCGCGGGCCAGTGGCTGAGGCCGGCGGCGGACCAGTCGCCCGGGAGTACTGTGGCCTGCTCCAGCACTGTATCAGCCGCCGGAAGTTCCGTGAACCACTGTGCCAGAAGTCCTCCTGTCGTGCCACCCTCCACCAGCGCGACTCGTGCCTGTTGCAGTTGGAGGAGTCCGGTGACCACGTCATGGAGTTCCACGTCGCCTTCTCCGTAGACTGCTCGCCCCAGGCGTTCACGGATCGCGTCCTCGGTTTCCTGACATAGCTGTTGTGCGGTTTCCATGGAGGGATTGCGGGCGGAGATCCAGAGCGAGATCACGGCTTCGCTGGCGGTGATGCCGACTTCCGGATTGCGGCCGCGGGCGGTGAGGTCTCTGAGCATTCGTTCGGCTTCTGATTCGCCGTAGCCGAAGGTGCGAATGACTTTGCGGCACAGCTGCTGTCCGCTGGAGGGAAGTCGGGGGCGGATGGACAGAAACATGGGTTTCATTTCCGCCGGCACACCTGGCATGGCAGCGATCAGACAGCGATGATCGGCCCCGGGGGGCTGGACGTGCATGAGTATTCCGGGGGCTGTTCCGCAGTCGTTGGGAATCGTTTCTGCGCGTTCCGGGCGGTCAGCCTGGCAGACATTCCGTTCCGGCATGGTACGTCCGCGTGCCGCGAAGAGCGCTTCGATGCGTCGCACAGACTCGGCGTCACGCACAAGCGGCTGCTGGAAGGCGTCTGCGAGCGCTTCGCGGGTAAGATCATCGAGGGTGGGGCCAAGGCCACCGGTGATGAGCAGGATTTGTGAGCGGCTGGCTGCTGCGCGGAGTTCTGCGACGATGTCGGGGAGGGAATCGGCGAGGGTGGTGTGGCGGGCCACGGTCCAGCCGAGTGCTTCCAGTTCACGACTGAGCCACTGGCTGTTGGTATCCAGACGAGCGCCGCAGGTGAGTTCTGAGCCGATGGCGAGAATTTCGGCAGACATGACGGACTCCGGACTCATTCCCATTCGATGGTGGCAGGGGGTTTGGAGCTGACATCATAGACGACTCGATTGATGCCACGCACGGAGTTAATGATCCGTGTGGAGATGCGGGCGAGCACTTCCCAGGGAAACGGATACCAGTCCGCCGTCATGAAGTCATCGGTGCGGACCGCGCGGATGGCAGCCACGTTTTCGTATGTCCGATCATCGCCCATGACACCCACGGACTGCACTGGAAGCAGCACCACGAAGGCCTGCTGAATGTCGCGATAGAGACCGGCACTGTGGAGTTCATCGAGCAGGATTGCGTCAGCCTCGCGGAGCACGCGGAGTCGTTCGGGGGAAACGGCGCCGAGGCAGCGAACGGCCAGACCGGGGCCGGGGAAGGGATGCCGCCAGATCATTTGTTCGGGGAGTCCCAGCTGGAGTCCCATGCGGCGGACTTCGTCCTTGAAGAGGTCGCGGAGGGGTTCCACGAGTTCGAAGCCGAGCTGTTCGGGGAGTCCGCCGACGTTGTGATGCGACTTGATGGTGGCTGCAGGCCCGTCCGGATTTGCGCCGCTTTCGATGACGTCGGGATAGAGCGTTCCCTGAGCCAGGAAACGGGCGTTGGGGATGCTGCGGGCGGCTTCCTGAAAGACCTCGATGAACACACGGCCGATGATTTTGCGTTTGCGCTGGGGATCGGTGACACCGGCGAGTTCTGTGAGGAACCGCTGGGAGGCATCGATCACGTGCAGATCGGTCTGGAAGTGGCGTGTGAATTGTTCCTCGACGTCCGCGCGCTCGCCTTTGCGGAGCAGTCCATTGTCGACAAAGATGCAGGACAGCTGGCTGCCGATGGCCTGAGAAATGAGGGCTGCGGTCACCGAGGAATCGACGCCGCCTGACAGTCCGCAGATGACCTGGTCTGAACCGACCTGGCGGCGGATTTTTTCCTGCTGCTGTTCGATGAGTGAACTGATTTTCCATGTGCCGTGGCAGCCGCAGATTTCCCGCACGAAGTTGGCCAGCAGTTGTCCGCCGAGTTCTGTGTGGGTGACTTCCGGGTGAAACTGAATGCCGTAAATCGGCCGGGAATGATGCTGCACAGCTGCGTTCGGGCAGGTGGACGTGGAGGCCAGACTGCGAAAGTCCCCGGTGAGCATTTCAACCTGATCACCGTGGCTCATCCAGGCCGTGAAGGTCTGCGGGATGCCTTGAAAGAGCGGACTGGCGGAATTGGTGGCCTGAGTGCACGGAGCGCGTCCGAATTCGCGGGAATGAGCCGGGAGAATCCGGCCTCCCAGAGTGTGGCAGGTGATCTGCATGCCGTAGCAGATTCCAAGTACCGGGATGCCGAGTTCGAAAATGCCAGGATCAATCGTCGGGGCACCCGGTGCATAGACACTGGCCGGTCCGCCGGAAAGAATCAGGCCCTGGGGCCGCAGCTGTCGGATCCGCTCTGCTGAAAGATCATGCCGGACAATCTGGCAGAACACGTTCTGATCGCGGACGCGGCGGGCGATGAGCTGCGCGGTTTGGGAACCGAAGTCGAGCACGAGAACGCGTTCGTCGGTGGAGGAGGCGGCAGGGCCTGAGGCAACGGAGGCGTCGATTGGCGACATGGGCGAACGCACAGACAAAGGGGAATAGAGAGTGGGTCGGACCACTGCGGGAGTGCAGGGCAGGCACGGGAAGACATGGGAGGATAGCAGGGGTTCCGGCAGTGAGCCAGGCTGGCAGTGGAGTGCTCCCGGAGAAAGTACTGAATTCAGGGACACCTTCGCGATTTCTCCATTTCGCGTCCTGCACCCCCGTTTTCTGCCTACATTCCTCGCCAGCACCCCGTTAAACTCCGAAAAACATCGCGCCCGCCCGCATTTCGTCGCTCTCTTCACGGTCCCCAGTCTGGCCCGTCGCATGTCTGCTGTTCCGTCCCCCTCACGACCACCACTCCCTCCCGATGTCGTCCGGCTCTTCCAGCAGGTGCGTCTGCGAATTCGCCGCGATTCCTTCGCCGACGGATTGCTGCTCCTTGCCTGTGCCCTCGCCTGCACATTCTGGGCCACGCTGCTGCTCGACGAAGCCTGGTTCGGCCTGCAGAAACTGGAACTGCCTGTCGGTCTGCGTGCCGTACTGCTGGCTGCCCTGGTCCCCGCCACACTCTGGCTCGTCCTCCGCCGTGTCTGCTTTCCGCTCCTGCGAAGAATCCGCGACCTCGATGTCGCTCAACTCCTTGAACGTCGCTTCCCACTCTTCCAGGATCGCCTGGTCACTGCCGTCGAAGCCACTGCCGGTCTGCCCGTCGAAAGCCCGCTCGCCCGCCACATGCTGCAGCGCACCATCAGCGAAGCATCCCGACTGGCAGGCGAAGTCCAGCCCCGCGCCATCTTCGATTCTGCCTCCCTCAAACGTCAGTCGCTCGCAGCCGGCAGTTTATTCTGCAGCATCGCTCTCGCCGCCTTCTTCCAGCCCGGCCTGGTTCCGCGCTGGTTCAATGCCTTCATCCGCTGCGCACCCGAATATCATCTGCGGTCCACGACGATCCAGGCCTTCGTGATCGCTCAGCCCGGCGATCGCCGTCTGCCCTTCAGCTCCCCGACACCCACCGCCCCACCCGTTTGCCGCCATCCCATCGGGGCCGATCTTGAACTTGAATTTCTCGTCCCCGAAGGTGGCCCCACCGCCGACAAAGCCTGGGTGGTCCCGGATCGACTCCGCGTGGACATCATTCGCACCGACGGCACTCGCAGCCGCTCATGGCTCACCCCCACCACTCAGGGTCGCTTCCGCTTTGTCGTCACCCAGTTGCGCGAACCGGTTGATATCGAAGTGCTGGGAGGCGACTTCCGATCCCGACTGCCATGGCACGTCGACGTTGTCAATCCCCCCAGTCTGGATGCGATCGATCTGGAATGCTCGTTTCCTGAGTACACCGGCTGGAACCAGCAACGCGAACGTCGCCTGCAGGTCACCGGCAGCGAAGTGCAACTCCCCGAAGGCACTCAGTTCCTGATTCGCGCCCGGTCCGCAAAACCACTGCTCAACGTGCGTGTGCTCACTGATCAGCTGGAATTCACCGGTGATGAAACCAGTGGCCTGGTGTCCAATCGAGACGGCGGCACCTCCTCCAGCCTCCCACAACCACTCATAGCCGCCGACGGTCGGACCGTCGAACTGCGGCTCGAAATCGCCCCCGCCTCACCCCCCAAAGCCACCTCAGACAACTCCGCTTCCCCCACGCCCTCCCCAGCCTCCACCGACACTCCCGGCAGCCCGCCCGGCGGCACTGTGCTCCGCGTCCCCTCCAATACCACCCTGCGGTTCTTCCTCCACGATCGCGATGACATCATCTCCGCCTCCCCCGAAACACTCCGCGTCGCCGGGCTGCCCGACAAGCCCCCCGTCGTGACCGCTCAAATGTCCGGCATCGGCAATTCCGTCACCCGTCGCGCCCGCATCCCGCTGGCACTCCGTGTCCGCGATGACTACGGCATTCGTTCGGCCGGTTTTGAGTTTCAGGTGGACGACGAAACCGGCTGGCGACCACGTCCGTTTCGCCAGGCTCCCACACCCGGAGCCCTCGAATTCTCCTCCGAGCCAACCGAATTCTTCGAACTGCAGCCACTCGAACTCACCGAAGGCCAGTCCCTGACCCTGTCAGTCGCCGCCTCCGACAGCAACCCACTCACGGCCGGCAGCCTTGCCCGCAGCACTCCGCTGCCCTTTCGCATCGTCAGCGACGACGAACTTCTCTCACTGCTCTACACCCGCGAAATCGCCCTTCGTGGCCGCTTTGAGGAACTCATCGCCCGCGTCGAAGAAGTCCGCAAAGACCTCCAGTTCCACACCTCCGCCGCCACCCGCATCGATGCCGCCGGGGCTGCCGCCGCACGCGAAGATCTGGCCGCCATCGACAGCTGCGGCAGCCGCAGTGTCAACAGCCTCCGCCGTCAGGCCAACGAACTCAATGCCCTCATTGAAGCCTTCGAAGAAATCCTCCAGCAACTGGTCAATAACGCCATCCCGCTGCATAACGCCGAAGCCATGCAGACCACCATCGTGGATCCGCTCAAACGCATCCGCGACGCCGGGATGCCCGCCGCTGACCGCGCTGTTGCCGCCGTTCGCGCCGCTGCCATCGCTTCGCAACCCCTCCTCCCACCGGTTCAGCTGGCCGAAAATGTCCTCGCCGAACTCATCAGCACCATGCAGGGAATCCTTGAAAGCGTTCGCGATCTCGCCGAATTCCACGAAGCCGTTCGCGACCTGCAACAGCTCTCCGAAGAACAGAAAAAAGTTCTCGAAGAAACCAAAAGACTCCAGAAAAACCAACTGTTCGATGACCTGCTCAAATAGGTGTGGCAATATGAATCGTCAAATCGCCTGGTATTGGGCAGCTGGACTTGCCGGAACCTTCCTGTGGGCCGCACAACTCAGCCTGCTCGCCGCCCCGCAATTGCTCGCCACGCCGCCCGCTGCAGATGAAAAATCTGTCCCGGAAAAGCCCCCCGGCCAGGCACCTGACAAAGCCCCTGAAAAAACGCCGCCCAAATCGGCAAAGGAACTCCGCGACGAACAACTCTCCATCAGCGGTCGCTACGCACGCTTCGAACGCATGCTCACCCAAATGGCCGATATCCTTGCCAAACAGGACCCCGAACGCGCCGATGTCATCCGCCGAGCACTCGGCAAAGGACGCGAAGATCTGCTCAGGGACGACATCGAAACCATCGTCCAACTCCTCGAACAGGGACAACTCGGCGACGCCGCCAAAAAACAGAACGAAGTTGTCGACAGCCTCCAGGCACTCCTCGTTCTCCTGCAAAGCGAAGATCGCCGCAGCAGCGTGGAACGCGAACGCGAACGACTCAACGGACTCCTCAAAAACGTCCGCAATCTGCTCAACGAACAACGCTCCGCCCGCGCCGCCACACAAAACTCCAAAGCCCCCTCCGACGCCGCCCCCGGCCAGCAACGTGCACTCGATGGCACCGAAAAACTCCTCGAACAAATTCAACAGCACGATCGACAGACGGAAAGCAGCGAACAGGAAGCACCAAACGAGCAGGGCGAACAGAACGAAACTGGTGAACAGGGCAAGGCAGCAGAAAATCGATCTGAAGGTAAAAAAGGATCCAAAGGCGATGACGAAGCGAAACAGCCGGACGGGCAGAAGTCCGAGAGCAGCAAGTTCAAAGGCGGGCAGGGTAAAGCCGGCGAAAAATCCAAAGGCGACGGCGACAGCAAGTCCGCAGACAGCCAAAAACAGGACGCTGAAGGCAATCAGAAATCCGCCGACTCACAGAAATCCAGTCAGTCATCCAAATCGGGAAAATCAGGCAAGTCCGGGAAGTCCGGCCAGAAAAGCTCTCAGGGACAGCAGCCTCAGTCCACTCCCGCAACACCCGGCCGAGAACAGCTGGAACGCGCCAAAGAACAAATGGAAGAAGCCCTCGAAGCCCTCCGACAGCAACAGCGCGAAGAAGCCCTGAAAAACGAAGACGAAGCTGCTGAAGAACTCCAGGAAGCCGCCGAAAAACTCGAAGAAGAACTCCGACAACTCCGCGAAGAAGAAAAGGAAATGGTCCTCGCATCGCTCGAAGCCCGCTTCCAGCGAATGCTCCTCGTGCAGACCGAAATTCACGACGCCACAAAAACGCTCGCTGCCACCCCCAAAGCCGACTGGCTGGACCTCAACTACAGCCGCTGCCGCGAACTCGCTCAACAACAACTGGAACTCTCCCGCGAATGCACTCGCACCGTGCTCCTCCTCCGCGAAGATGGTTCCTCCGTCGCCATTCTCCTGGCCGTGGAAGATATCGAAAAGGACATGCAGTCCGTCAGCAGCTGGCTCCAGAACTCCGACGTCTCAGAACTCACCACGTCCGTCCAGCAGGACATCATCGACTCGCTGCGGCAGCTCATTGAAACCACCCAGAAAGAACTGCAGAACATGCAGAATTCCAACCAGCAGTCGCAGCCGTCTCAGCCCGGTGGCCAGCAGCAGCGACTGGTGGAACTCATGGCCGAAATCAAGGTGCTTCGCAACCTGCAGCTGCAGGTGAACCGCCGCACAAAACAGGTCGACAGCCTTGTCCCCTCCGCCGACGCCAACTCAAAACCACGCCTCGATGCCCAGATCCGCGAACTCGCAGATCGCCAGCAAAGACTGCTCGAAACCGCAAAGGATCTTGCAAAAGAAGCCAAAAAAGAAGGCCCCTGATCCCCCCTCTCCCCTCAGGGGAGAGGGG
>JBJTOM010000089.1:0-6884 GCA_046074585.1 Planctomycetota bacterium
TCCACAGGATCGGCACCAGACCACCGGGGAATAGCCGCGGAGGTTCAGAAAGAGAATCACCTGACCTTTGTCGCTCAGTGTTTTGGCGATGGCGGTGGTGAGCGGTCGGCCGATGCTGAAGCCACGCTTGATCCGCGGATCCTCACGCGTGTCGATCAGATGCACAGGAGGCATCGGACGATCCGCAACGCGGCTGGGCATTGATACGAGCGTGTCCTGTCGGCGATGGGCGCGGAGCCAGGATTCGAGTGTCGGAGTGGCGGAGCCGAGAATCAGCGGGATTCGCAGGTCTTCACAGCGACGCCGGGCCACTTCCCGAGCGTGGTACCGCGGCGTGCTGTCCTGCTTGAAGGACGGTTCATGCTCTTCATCAATCACAATCAGTCCCAGATGCGGGGCGGGGGCAAAGACGGCGCTGCGAGCTCCCACCACCACGTCCACTTCACCCGCCGCTATCTGCTGCCACTGCCAGTGCCGATCCGCATCACTCATGTGACTGTGCAGTACGGCCACCGAACGAAAGCGACTGCGGAACCGCCGGATCGTCTGTGGCGTCAGACTGATTTCGGGAACCAGAACAATCGCCTGCCGGCCATACGAAACCACCTCCCGAATCGCCTGAATGTAGACTTCCGTCTTGCCACTCCCTGTCACTCCGTGCAGCAGGAGCGTTTCGTGGCGACGTTCGCGGAGCGGACGCAGGATCTGATTGAGCGCCTGCAGCTGCTGCAGACTGAGATTCAGGTCGGCCTCATGCGTCGGCTGTGTGCTGCCCGCACCAGTCACCTCCGAGCGGATGCGGAGCACTTCGACCCAGCCCTTTTTACGCAGTGTGGTGAGTGGTCCGGGACCGCAGCCAGCCCGCTCACAGAGCTCCGCCGCCGCCAGCGGTTCTGTGGATTGCTGCAACAGCCCCAGCAGCGTCCGCTGCTGAACGCTCAACCGCCCCCCGCCCGTCAACGCCGCCACACCGCTGGCTGTGAGTCGCACGTGCTGCACTTCGCGCGTACCGCTTTTGTGACGCACCCCTGCGGGAATCACGCTGTCCAGCACCTGACCCCAGCCACAAAGAAAACGCTCACCAATCCAGCGAGTCAGGCTGAGCATTTCGGGATCGAGCAGTGGGTCCTGGTCGAGAAGTCCCAGGAGTTCCTTGAGCGGTCCGCGGAGCTGAGCGGCCTGGGCGGGATGCACGTGAACACAGTAGCCCGTGCTGGAGCGATTGCTGCGGCCCAGGGGCGCAAGGACTCGCTGGCCAGGCTGCAGCAGTCCCCGCAGTGATTCCGGGACGCGGTAGGTGTAGGGACGTTCCAGCGGCAGATTGAAGACCACGTCCGCCAGCTGCACGTCGTCCTGAGCCGCTGCCAGCCATTCCGGCGTCTCTGCGAATCCGAAAAGTCCCTGTGACACGCAAACACCTGCAGGAGCCGGTCGTTGAAAAAGTATGGGTGCCGGGAATTGAAGGCCGCGGGCCGAGTCGCTTTCCGTCGAATGCTCAGGGTTTTGCAAACGACTGTGCTGCAGCGGTCTGTCCGACCTTTGCGAGCAACGCCTGGAGTCCGCTGAGGTTTTGCTGGAGACTTTCTTCGGCATCCAGCTGTTCGCGGTGATCAATGATGCCGATGGGACCGTCGTAGCCGGAGCTGAGAATGATCTGCAGCAGGCGCTGATCGTGCTGCCCCGAGCCGATAGGGAGGATTTTCGGCTGGGCGTTGTCGTTCATGCCGTTGAGATTCAGGCAGAGCAGCCAGGGTTTGAGGAGTTCCAGCTGAGATGGGAAGTCCTGAATGTGGTCGTGGGCGTGGTGCAGATTGTAAACGATGCCCACATGTTCAGCCTGATGATGTTCCCGCAGATACCGGCAGACGTCCACCAGATTCTGCGGCTCACCGCTCCAGCCACCATGGTTGTAGAGCCCCAGTTTGAGCTTCAGGCGGGCCGTTTTTTCGACCATTGGCAGGAGCGATGTGGCGGCGGCTTTGACGCGGTCTTCGTGGGGGCCTTCGGGCGGTGAGGCAAACATCCACCAGATCTGCGGGTGAATGCTGTGTTTTTGAATGAGCGGTTCCATGGCCGGATGCCAGCTCCAGAACGCGAAGTACTCAATGCCCTGTTTTTGGTACTGCAGGATTTCTTCTTCGAATGTGGCCACGTGGGATTCGCGCCAGTCGTATGCCACTCGTGTTATCCCCAGCCGTTTGACCATTTCAGCGCGTTCGGCAGGACCGCGCTGTCTGGCATCGAAGGGGACGATGCACCAGGCCACAAGACGGTCCCGGTGGAAGCTGGGGGCATGCGGAGGATCTGCGGCGCGGGCTGTGGAGAACAGGGGAGCCAGGCTGGTGAGCATCAGTGCTGTCAGGCGAAGAAAGCGTGTCATGAGAAACGGCTCGCAGAAAATCCTTGGGAATCCGGGCGGGTGAGCAGGCAGCGGACAAGCGACAAACCTGCGGCGAACGCGGGGCGAAGTAGCGTGGGGCGAACAGGCGTGCGGGGGATGTGCATCCCCCGGTCACGCCCCGCAATCAGCAGAAATGCGCACCGCGGGTGTTGACATAAACGGCGTACAATGAAGTGCTGCCGGTCATAAACAGACGATTGCGTTTGGTGCCGCCGAAGCAGACGTTGCTGCAGATTTCCGGGAGCAGAATCTGGCCGATGCGAGCTCCGTCTTCGGCGGCGAAAATGTGTACGCCGTCGTAACCGTCGCCGACCCAGCCGGCGCTGGCCCAGATGTTGCCGTGAATGTCGGCGCGAATGCCGTCAGCAAAACCGGCCTTGATCGACTGATCCGGCATTTCAAGGTTCATAGAGGCGAACTCCCGGCCGTTGGCGAGTTTCTTTCCGTCCACGACGTCCCACACACGGATGTTTTTTGGGGCATCCGGGTAATGCGATGCCCCTGTGTCGGCCGCGTAGAGCTTTTTGTAGTCGGGAGAGAAGCAGACGCCGTTGGGCTTGTTGATGTCGTCAGCGACCTGGAAGAGCTTTCCGGTGCTGGCTTCCCAGCGATACAGAGCTTCTTTCTGGTAGGGCTGCACGGAACCGGTGTCGGCAAGTGTGCCTTCGTAGTCCATGAGTGCTCCGTAGCCGGGGTCACTGAACCAGACGTCGCCGGTTTCCGGATGCACCACTCCGTCGTTGGGGGCGTTGAGCGATTTGCCGTTGTAGGAATTGGCGAGCACGGTGCGGGTGCCGTCGTGTTCGTAGCGGGCTACGGAACGCGTGAGATGTTCAAAGGAGATTTGCCGCCCGTGCATGTCGAAGGTGTTGCCATTGCTGTTGTTGGCGGGGTTGCGAATGACCGAAACGTGCCCGTCGTCTTCAAGCCAGCGATGCTGGAGATTGTTGGGAATGTCGCTCCAGACGAGATACTTGCCTGAGCCGTTCCAGGCGGGGCCTTCGGCCCAGAGCATGTTGGGGCTGTGGTAGAGCCGCTGGACCGGAGTGTTGCCCAGCTTGAGCTTTGCAAATCGCTTGTCGCGTTCGACCAGTCGGTAATCCGGATAACGCACCGGGGCAGCATTGGGACCGTATTCGTCCTGAGCGACAGATTGGGCGGCTGCGACGGCAGCAGCGGCCGCTGTCAGAAAACCGCGACGAGCAACGGAGGGCAGGGTTGAAGACGCGTGGTTGGGGTGAGTCATAACGGTAACTCCTGGACCAGGACCGGAGGGAATCAGGAAGACGTGGAGTCGGCATTCTGACGAATTCGGGTGACAAGTCCCAGCGTGAGGGCGACTGCGGGCGAGGGATTTTTGGGGAAAATCGAGGGGCGCTCGAAATCGAGCCCTCCGTTGTCCGGCAGCCCCTGCCACGTCACCGCGAAGGAATTTCAAAAAAAAGCTGCCATCTTCATTCTTCCTTAACAATTCTTAACGAAAAACTTGCCAGACGCACAGGGACTGGCCGAGGGCCACATGGTGCGGTCTGCAATTCTCGAAGAGGCGTTCAGGAATGGATGATCTGCAACATCGGGGCAAGGTTGCCCGCTGGCTGGTTCATTTCACGGCCATCTGTGTTTGTCTGGCGCTGTCGGCAGTTACAGGTTGTGGCAGTGCACCTCCAGACGTGCCCCAGGTGCCGCTCCATCCCGTAACCGGCGCGATTACTCTGGACGGCAAGCCCATCGCCGGGGCTCGTTTGTCGCTGCATGCCATCCAGGGAGCGAAAGTCGGTGATATCACGCCAACAGGTATCACCGATGAGAACGGCCAGTTTCAGATTTCTACCTACCAGCCTCTGGACGGCGCCCCGGAAGGATCGTGGACTGTGACGGTGTCCTGGCCGGAAGTGCTTTCAGGGGGCAGTGATCCGGAATATGGCCGTGAGCGACTGCCGGTTCGTTACCAGGATCCGGACAAGTCCGGACTGGTGATCGCGTCCAGTGAGGACCTCAGGGATGCGGTGGTGCTGGAGCTGACGAGCAAGTAATGGGACTCGCACAATTGACTGACAGCGGTTTGTCGACGGTCGACAGGCTGCATGGAATCTGGCTTGTGGCCCCGGCAACAGCGGGGCGGAATTTTTTCAGTTTGTTTCAGGAGTGTTTCAGATGCTGAGGATGGGTCCCGGAAGAAAGCAGCGTGGTTTCACGCTCATCGAACTGCTGGTCGTGATCGCAATCATCGCGATTCTTGTCGCGCTGCTGCTCCCAGCCGTTCAGCAGGCCCGTGAAGCGGCCCGCAGAACTCAGTGCAAGAACAATCTCAAACAGATCGGGCTGGCACTGCACAACTATGAAAGCACCTTCAACATGTTTCCGCCCAGCCGGATCAATCTGAGCAATCCCACGTTTCAGATCAGCTGGAATACGATGGTCCTGCCCTACCTTGAGCAGGCCAACATGTACTCCCTATACAACTTCAACCGCAACTGGTTTGACATCACAAACGACCCGATCACCATCACCCAGCTGCCGGCCTTCGTCTGTCCCTCGACTCCGGGCAGCCGACCACTCCCCACATCCGCACTCTACTCCGCCATCTCAGGCGGCCTGCGGACCGACACTCCGATCTGGGGTTATAACGATTACGGTTCCGTCAATGCTGTCCGCAACGCCTTCATCGTCATGGCCGGCCTGCCCTCAATCAATACCAAAGACGCCATGGGCGCCATGGGACGTGGTCCGGGCGGCACACGAATTCGCGACATCACCGACGGCACTTCCAACACCATGCTGATCGCTGAAGACGCAGGTCGACCGCGGCAGTACATCGGTCGCAATCCCGGGGTCAACCCCCGCGTTGGCAATGTCGCTTTCGGTACTCAGTTCACCGCTGACGGATGGGGCTGGGCAGACATCAATAACGGTTTCAGTGTCGACGGCGCCAACAGTGCCGGACTTCAGAACGACACGAGCGGTTCCGGCAACACAACAATCGTCGGTCGCTGCACCATGAACTGCACCAACGACAGCGAAATGTACTCTTTCCACACCGGTGGCGTACAAACGGTGCTCGCCGATGGCTCCGTTCGATTCCTCTCTGAAAACATGTCGGCACAGACTCTGGTCGGCATCATCACACTCAATGGTGGCGAGGTCGTCGGCGAATTCTGACGCTGAGCGATTCCTTGATTCCAGTCACATTCGCTGAACAACAGGCCCGACCGTGCCCCCCGCCGGTCGGTTTTTTTTTGTTCAGGCCACCTTGTCCAGCGGAATCAGTCTGGGAATCGCAATCCGCAGCCCGACCACTTCACCCACAGTCCGCCGCAGCTCGGCAAAGTCCAGCTGCAGAAATGCATACAGCCGCTCCGGCGGACGGTGCCTGAGGTAATCCCGGGCAAACACCGCCATCTGCCGATCATAGTTCTTCTGGCTGCCCGTATGCACATAACAGGCGCCACCAAAACGCCTGATATCACCGTTAAACTCCGGGCTGATGTGATACAGCTCGTGAAAGACCGTGATGAGCTTTTCATCGAACGGCAGGTTGAGGAACCGCGGGAGCAGAAAGGTGAGCAGATAGAGGGCTTCCTGGCCGCGGTGCACGACTTTCTGCACCGTCCACAGCCGCCCCTTCCGACGCTCGACGGTTGCTCCGCCCTGAAACCGCAGCGGGGTGAGCCTTGCCTGAACACCCCATTCCACCGGCGAACGCGTCTGAGCGAACGTCACGGCCACTCGGGACATCTGCACGTGCCCAAATTCCGCGTGCCGTGCGCAGATGTCTTCGCACAGTGCCGTCATCGCCTCACAAAAATCAAAATGCCCCACCGCAGGCAGCTCCCTTTTCCCTGGGAATCCGCAGCCATCCAACGCCGCTTGTGCGGAAGTCTAACCTCCACCACAACAAAACACCAGCCCATCCCCCCTCTTCTGCCAGGGGACAGGGGTGAACGCCAGGTTCCCGGTTTCCGCACCTTGATTCCCCCGGCGCGTCCCACGAATTGGACGTTCACGAATGGCCTCAACCCTTCGCCCGCCCTCGCCCCGCCCCGCGAGCAATCCGTCGCCAGTCCCAGAGCACTGGGGATGCTGTTTGCGGGGCTGTCGGTGACCGTTGTGGGGGCGTTATGGTGGACCTGGACCCCTTAGATTGATGTCCTGTCGAGGCGGTCAGGGGCGGTTGCGTCAGATTCCGCGGTCCTTGAGCTGCCGCTGGAGGTCCGCTTCCAACGTGTTCAACTGATCAGCCGAAAGGCATGCAAGCTCGTCCGGAGTGGAGACTGGCAGGCCGAGAATCTCCTGCAACAGCGCGACTCGTCCTTCCTGACGTCCTTCCTGACGTCCTTCCTGACGTCCTTCCTGACGTCCTTCCTGACGTCCTTCGTACCGCCCTTCCTGACGCCCGCGTAGAAGACCCTCCTCGAGCCCCTGCTGGTGCCCCAGCCGGTGCCCCTCGATCAATGCCCCCTGCCTGCGGGCCCGCTGGTCCCGC
>JBJTOM010000090.1:0-17155 GCA_046074585.1 Planctomycetota bacterium
GACGGCTCGGCGGGAGCCGCGCCCCGGGATGACGAAACGGCGCGAACACGGGCACACTGGGATATCTCATTTCCGCCCGCCAGTTGACATCCCGCGGTCGGATCGAGCTGCAAAAACGCTGTCTGGCCAGCGGCCGATGTCAATCGGCCGGTGCAGCTCTGCAGAGCTTTGTCGGCCGCAGCAAGGACTGTTGGTCTCACGCAAAGGCGCAGAGGTTGAAGATTGCCAGGGATGTGAGACTCTCGACTTTCTGCATTCTCCTGCGGTCGCTTCTCCACTTTCTACTCTCTCACCCGCACGCCTCCGCCACTTCTCACTTCTCACTTCGAAACGCAGCCCGTGGTGGGGTATCCCACTTCCTCACGGGCGCGGCTCGCGTGGGGTGTTTTGCGTCATGGTACAGATGGGACAAATGGGACCGATGAGAAGCATGAGACGCATGGCCAGCGCTCCGGAGCGGGGCAGAGCTCCTGGTCCCTCATTGGCGCCTCTTCATTTCGCCCCAGCGACACACGCATGCCGCGGCAGCGCCGTTGCCCGCGGACTGCCGTCCGGCGGCTCAAATCCCTCCTTCCTCTTCACGGAGAGGGAGGGATGAGGGTGCGTAGTGAATGCTCTGAGGAATAAACAGGCTGAGTTCCCGATGGCCCGAGGCGGGTCGGGGGCGTTGAATGCTGCGGCTTCGCAGGTGACGGTGGCGGTGAGGATTGATCACGGCGGCTGGCTTGCGGAGTGGGGTGTTCAAAGGTTTGGTAAGAAGCCTGTTTGTGAGGAGATTTCTATGAGGATGACGATGCGTGACCGCGTGTGGCGGAGTGTAGTCTGCGGCTTAGCGGGGACTGTAGTCATCGCGACGATGGTACATCAGGCCAGTGCGGGGGTTGTCGTGAATTGGGGTGGCAACTATGTGGCCAGCAGCCAGACATTCGCGAACTCCAGATCCGACAATCTTGGGCCATCGGATGTCTACGGTGATCCCGTTTTACCGCTGACGTACACCGACAGTCTGGGATTCTCAGGGACTATTACAGGCCGTCTGCAGTCTGGTACGTCAGATTATACGACGTACAACGATCTTTACAATCCGACCATCGGCGCGAACTACAGTGGTCAGAGTGATCGCTTTTATGGTGGCCATGCCGTCGTGTTCAGTGCCCCGCCAAACTACGGACTGAGTAATCTGATTGTGGAAAACCAGGGCGGTGATGACAAGATTCATGTCGAGGTCAAGCCGGATGCTGATCTGCAGCGATTTGCGATGCTCACGTATTGGGACAAGACTGACTTTCTGGGCGGGGGTTCTCAGTTTTTGGTGAATGGCACGTCGACGTTCTCGTTGACAAGTACTCAGGATTCGCAGGCGAAAGACGCTGTGGGGCATTCGCTTCGCTGGGTGATCCGAAATGGATCACAGTTTTATCTTTCAACGGTGCTTTCGTTTGCGAACAGCAGTACGTACACGTCAAGTATCCTGTCGCTGACCAATTGGACGGAATACAACCCATTTGCACCCGGACCGCCCGATATCAGAAATCTGTTGCTCAGTAACAGTGCGGGAACCACATTCGCCGGTGGTTCGCTGTTCAACAACGTAACGGCCGTGGGGTTCTATGTTGAATATCAGCGACCATCGGATCGCCAGGGTGCCGGGGACATTGACTACAAAATCGGCAGCTTCAATGCAGTGCTTGACCCCAACGGCAACGCCGTCCCCGAACCGGGCACTTTTCTGCTCGGCCTCGCCGGTTTTGGCGGTGTGGCCCTGAAACGCTGGCGCAAGCAGCGAAAAGTCAACAGCACCGACTCCCCTCTCTCCTCCCAGGGGAGAGGGGGGATTTTGGGAGTTGTGTGATGAAGTTTGGTTTGTTTCGTGGATGTTTGCTGGTGCTGGCGGTGCAGCTGCCGGTGCTGGCGTTTGATGCGGCGGCTCGGGGACGCTCTGCGGAAGCGGCCGTGGCTCTGCTGGTGCTGGGGCTGTCTGCGGTCTGGCCGGGAGTGAGTTTCCATCGGGCGGCCGTGGGCGACTTTCGGGGCCATGGGGCGCGCTGGAGCTTACTGCTGGCGATCCTTGGGGACGGTCTGTGTCTGTCCGCGGCGTTGGTTACGGGGGTGTGGTGGTGGGTGGGCATTGGCAGTCTGTTGCTGTTATCAGCTCTGGCGGGGTCGATCTGGCGTCAGGGATCGTTGAGCCGTGGCATGGTGGCTGTCTTTCTGCCGGGTGTGTTGTGTATCGGGTTGCCAGGAGTCCGGGGGACGGTGGCGGCTGGTCTGTTGACGGAGTTTTGTGTGAGCAGTGTGAGTCATGTGTCGCGTCTGGCGGGCGTGCTGCATGCGGTGGAGGGTGAGCAGTTGTTGTCCGGTGGCGCGCCGCTTTCCGGGGCGGTGCTGCAGCGAGGTGCCGCCAGCCTGCCGCTGTGGCTGGTGGCGTGTACAGCGGCTGCACTGATTCAGCACCGCAGTACAGCTGTGCTGCTGCTGCATCAGTTGCTGGCGCTGGGTTTGTGGGCAGTTCTCATGATGGGGCGTGGTGCCGTGCTGCTGGCGTGGCCGGCTGTTCGTGGTGTTCGGGACGATACGCTGCTCTGGCTGCAGCCGCTGGAACTGCTGTTTGCCTTCGCAGGCGTCGGACTGTGGCTCAGCGGAGACAGCCTGACTCGATTCCTGACAAGCCCGGCCGGCTGGTGCGGCGGGCTGCCGGATGATTGCCGGAGACTGAATCCTGTCACGGGTTTCTGGAATCGACTGGTGACGGGTGGCAGGATGAGTCCGGGTATGCAGCTGCGTGTGGACGGTGCGCATCGGGGGCGCAGGACGCGTCGGTCGGTGGAACACAGGGCAACTGCAGTGAGGGGGAATGAATGATGCGGACCAGAACTTCACGCCGTCTGAGAATTTCATTCCTGCAGCGGACCGTTGACTGGGTTTCGCTGGGTGGTCCGCGTCGCTGGCTGCCTCGGCTGCCTGGTTTTGATGTGACACTGGAGTTTCTGGTTGACTGGTACTGCTCACGACCACGGCCGTTGTTGCTGGCTGCGATACCGGCGCTGGTGGCCTGTGGATTGGGCATGTTTGTCGGCGGTGACGCGATTGCGGTGTCAAAGCAGCGATTGATTCAGGAGTATGAGCAGCGTGCTGAGCAGCTGAAGCAGACGGGCGACCGTCAGGGTCAGGAGTTGTGTCTGCGGGCATTGGCGGAGCTGGATGCCGTGAATCCGGCGCATCGTCTGCGGCTGGGTCAGTTGTTTTCGGGCATCGGTCGCCGGGATGCGGCGCGGCAGCAGATGCGTCTGGCGGCTGGCATGCCGTCAGCTGGGGTAGCGGAGGCCTCGCTGTGGCTGGCTCGTGACTGTCTGAATTCCGGTGTGGATGGCGAACAGGTGCAGCAGGCAGAACAGCTCCTGCTGGGGGCCCTGCAGACGTCACCGCGGGACATTGCGGTGCGACGGGAACTGGCTGCTTTGCTGGAATCGCGGGGCGAGCTGTTTTTGGCGGAGCATTCGCTGAGGGAGGCGGTGGCATATGAGCCGCTGGAGTATCCGGGGCTGCTGCAGTGGCTGCTGCGGCATCAGCGGCCGCCGGAGCGGATAGAGCGAGTGATCAAAGAGGCTGCGCGGACGCTGGACGAGCGATTGAAGAAAACGCCAGAGGACGAAGCGCTGCGGATTGCGTTGAGCGAGGTGTATGTGGTGGAAGGCAACTTTGCCGCGGGCGAACGTATCTTAAGAGGTGTGGATGGTGCACGGGAGTTATCACAGGCCATGCGTGGTGCGTGGTCTTCACTGCGACTGCTGCAGGCGCGTTCGCTGCTGCAGCGGTCACCTCTGAACAGTGAAGCCGTGCTGCCGCTGCTGGCGGAATCGCTGGCGTATGATCCGTGGTATGCGGAGGCCCTCGAGCTGGCGGAGACACTGATTGCTGGCGGGTTGCGGTTTCCGGCAGACCTTCTTGATGAGCCTCTGCAGCAGCTGCGGGAACGTCGTGGCGAGCAGCCTGACGACTGGCAGACCGCCTCGATTTCCTGTCGACTGCAGCTCCTGGCGGGTTTTGTGCCCCACCCACCTGATGCTCCATCATCAGCCCGGGCGAAGGGGCGTGTGTACCAGCGGCAGCGGCTGCAGTTTGCGGAATTGCTGCAGCGATGCGGGCGGCAGCAGGAGGCGGAGGCGGCGCTGGATCAATTGCTGAGCGAGCTGCAACGGAATCCGGACCTTGATCCGCAGCGGCAGCTGGCAGCTGAATGTCTGCTGTTGCAGCACCAGCCTCAGGCGGCTTTGCAGCTGCTGCGGCAGGAATCGGTCATGGCGGTCGATGGGGCAGAAAAAGAGTCGGCTGCGGACAGTGGTTTGCTGGCGCGAGTGAGTCTTGCGGCGTTTGATGAGTGCCTTCAGCACAACTCGGCAAAGACACCCGTGGAAGCTCCTCATGCAGATGCCGTGCAGCTGCTGGGGCCTGCATTTGAGCATCCGGCGTCGGTGCTGCCGGCGCTGGAGCGACTTGCGCGGCTGTGGTCGGGGGATTCGGACATGGCCGCGGCCGCCCGCAAACTGCTCTGTCAGCTGCGGGCAGACGGACGGTTTGCAGCTGAAATCCCGTCGATGCTGGGTGTGGTGGCGGTGGCGGAGGGGCGATATGCGGATGCGGTGCTGTTTCTTCGCGAGGCGGATGCGGCATCCGGAGGAGCGGATGCGGCCATTGGCAATAACCTTGCCGTCGCGCTGGTGCGAGCGGACAGGACGCATGCGGGTGAGGCGCTGGAGCGAATCGAAGCGGCGCTTGAGCAGCAGCCGGGGCACCCGGATCTGCTGGCCACGCAGGGAGAAGTCTATGCGGCTCTGGGCCTGTGGCCGGAGGCGGTGGAAAGTCTGACGGCGGCTTTACCGTCACGGCGGGGCGATCCGGAACTGCAACGGCTGCTGGAAACCGCCTCGCAGGCGCTGCGGGATCAGCCAGGGGCTGAAAGATCCAGGCGGCCTGGACTGCCGCGTCGACTGCCGAGGCAACAGCGTCAGCAGCCAGGCACGACGGGATTCGGTTCGGGTGTTCCGAACCGTCTGTAACGGACGGCGACGTTTGTGCGTCGCCGTCATTCATCACCGATTCCATGAACAGTGGAATTCAGCAGGGACTCTGGAATATGAGCTTAACCGGAATGGAAGTTTTCGATCGGACGATTCAGACGACGCATATCTGGCTGAATGAGGTGATGCAGGAGCTGCAGTGGACGGATCGCCATAAGGCGTTGCGGGCGTTGCGAGTGATGCTGCACCTGGTGCGGGATCATTTGCCGGCTGAGGAAAATGCGCATCTGGCGGCACAGCTGCCGGTGCTCATTCGCGGCATTTATTTTGAAGGCTGGCGCCCGGCGGCGACACCGGTTCCCGACCGTTCCCGCTGGAACTTTGTGCATCAGCTGAATGAGGCGTTCAGCAACGATCCGGCGGCAGATGCCGAGGGAATCGCCGCGGCCGTCTTCAGGGTCCTCACGCGACAAACCGGTGGGCTGGAGGGCGTTGCGGGGAATATCCGCAACGCGCTTCCCGGACACATTCGAGAACTGTGGCCGGACGACGCCACGGTCCCGTCGCTCTAACGACATCTGCCTCTCCCCCAATCGAGACGCCTGCTGATCGAGCCGCGCCCGTCAGGAAGCGGACACCCGCTGATTGAGGACGCCCCCGCGATCGAGGCCCCCCCTTTGAATCAGGAACATCCCTCAGCGTACGACGGACTGGAAGTCCGTCGTACATCTCTTATGCCTTTCCGGAGTGACTTTCGATGGCGACCCCCGATTCCACGGCAGCTCAGACCCCGGCACTGGACATGCGGCAGTTGGCTGAACGGCTCCTGTCTGATCATCAGCTGCTGATGCGTGGACTGGGATGTCACCAGGAATGGATACATCAGCTGTCCGAGATTGGCATGCCGCGTTTCGGCGAGCTGGCGTGCAGGCTGGAGGGTTTTCGGGCAGAGCTGGCGCGGCATTTTCAGAATGAGGAGCACTACGGGGAGCGGCTGCAGATTCACGGGCAGTCAGAGTCAGTGGAAGGGGCAGCCGGTGGAGATCACCAGCATCAGCAGTTACTGGAGCAACTTTCACTGCTCATCCAGCGACTTCGCCGAGGAACAGAGGAATTCCACGGCTGGAATGTGGCTGTGGGTGAGGTGGGGGCGCTGGTAAGTGAGATCTGTGAACACGAGCGGCGGGAAATGGAGATTCTGCGTCAGGTGACAGGCAGGAGCCGTGGAGTCGAGGAACCTCAGGTGGCGGAATTCCAACAACAGCAGGAGCCGAAACGATGACAACAGCGTTGCACAGTGAGATGCATCAGGACCATCTGGTGTGGAAGTCGGAGAGTGGTTTGTGGTGTGATGAAGTGGAGCTCTGGAACACGGAAACGGATCAGATGGAGCAACAGCTGCGGGAGATGCTGGAGTTGCTGGGAAGCCATCGGGAAGCGTTGCGGGACCATCGGGCCACGATCGATCGAAGGCGGGAGTCAGAGGATCTGCATGAACTGCAGCTGGCTTTATACGAGATGGGTGAAGCGGGACTGGAGCTGCCTGGATTAGCGAAGGTGCATCAGCAGACGGCCCTGGAACAGGTGCGTCAGCGGGATGCGCACGCCCGGCTGCGGCGTTATCATCACACCCTGGCGACGTTGTGCATGATGCTGAGCCGGGCCAGTCGAGCACCGCTGTAGCGATTCTGCTGATTTTCCGGCGAAGGTCGACTTTGCGGATCCGGCGGATCCGGCGGATGTGGTGTCAAACAGCAGCCCTCCAAATCAGACGGAGTGGCTGCCAGGGTATCCAGGGCTGCCGATGTCTGGCAGAGAATGAAAGTGGTAACCCCGCTTGTTGCCGAAGGTTCAGGCGGATATGCCATGCCCATGAGTCCTGCAGACAGGGGGCTGGCTGATACAGCGTTGAGTGTGTGCCACCTGTCATCGTGAAAACCGGGAATTCAGACGGAAAAAACAGATGAGTCATCCTGAGGAAGCGGCACAAGCAGCAGCCGTTGAACAGCGGTCTCAGACCACAGTGGTGGCGATGGGACTGCTCCTGGCGGCCCATTTGCCTTGTGCGGTGCCGCACTACATTCGCACATGGACTCTGGAGCACTACCAGTTCTTTCCCTTTGCACTGGGAATGTTCGCGTGGCTGTTTCACACACGTCGAACGCCGGGAGCAGAACACTGGGGCATTCTGTGTCGACTGCTGCTGCTGGCTGATCTGATTTGTCTGGCCGCGGGCACGTTTAAGCCGTCGCCGTGGCTGGTGGTTCTGGGGATGCATCTGGGAGCAGCGGCGTGGTGCCTTGCGTCGGTAGAGCGTGGTTATCGGCAGTCTTTGGTGTATCTGGCACTGCTGCCGCTGCTCACACTGCGACTGCCCAATGAAATGGATACTCAGCTGATCCAGTGGCTGCAGAATCGCACGACGGCCTTTGCCAGCGGACTTGGGCATCGGGTGAATCTGGTGCACTTCAGCGAGGGGAATGTGCTGAGTGTTCCGGGAAAGACGTTTCTGGTGGCGGAGGCGTGCAGCGGTGTGAAGTCGCTGTTCACAATTCTGTTCATTGCAGCGCTGGTGATCTGCATGAAGCGTCGGGCGGTGCTGCACAGTGCGGTGCTTCTGCTGTGCGGGATGGCCACGGCGGGCTTGATGAACGTCTTCCGGGTGCTGAGTGTGATTTACGTGTGGGACTGGCGACAGATCGACCTGTCGACCGGTCTGCCCCACGATATTCTTGGTTATGTCTGTCTGGCGATTGCGGCTGGAATTCTGCTGAGTGCCGACGCCTTTCTGGAGGTGTTGTCGGCACCGATCCCGGACTTCCGTCGGCCCGGCATTATCGCTCGATATCGCAATCCGCTGACGCGTGTGTGGAACAAGTGGATTGCGACTCTGGAGGAGGACCCTGGGCACGCGGTGAAGATTCTTCCTGGTGTGTCGTGGCGAATGGTGGTGCTGGCCGGTGTTCTGATGGTGGCTGCCGGCGCTGCACAGGCGGTCCAGATTCTGACAGGTCGAATTCAGTAAGTTGTTTTCCGGAACGTGTTCAGCAGACATCGAGCGGGGCGAAACATCGTGGCAAGCGAATTTGATCAGGGCATTCAGGATTTCGAGAACGACCAGAGCATGCCGGACCGCGTGTTCCCCAGCCTGCGGCTGGCGCTGCGGCCAGTGAATCTGCTGCAGTTCATGTTCGGCATGCTGGAGTCGTGGGTACTGACTCGGGCGTATGGTCGGATGCTTGCCGGAATACCGTTTTTGCTGGTGGCGGGCCTTGGGGTGGGTTGCTATGTCTGGGTTCGGCATTCCTCAATTGAGCCCGTGCTGCAGAAGTATCACGTGCGTTTTGATAAAGCGGTGAAAGAGAAAAATCAGGAGCTTGAAGAAACCTGTCTGCGTGCGCTTTGCAGTCTGCGTCCGTCAGTGCCTGAATACCGGATGCGGCTGGGCCTTTATTTTTTTGAACGTGGTGACAAGGAACAGGCGTTGTATGAAATTGCGCGGCTGGCGCCGGAGAATACCATTGGACATCCTGTCGCGCGGCTCTGGCTGGTCCAGCAGGCGACAGGCCCTGAACCCCTGGTGAAGATGACGCGTGAAGAGGTCGAGAATCAGCTGAAGAAGGTTCTGGATGCTGACCCTCGGCAGGTGGATGCTCACCAGATGCTGGCTGCGCTTTATCTGGGTCGTCAGGAACTGCGCCAGGCAGAACTGCATCTGGAAGAAGCGGCGAAGGTACGTCCGCAGTTCAATCTGCAGCTGGCACAGCTGAAGCGGCAGATGAAACGTCCGGGAGACGATGCGGAGGCTGCTGCCGCGAAGGCCGTTACGGAGCTGAGCCGGCTTCTTGAGCAGGACCGCACGCGGATCGACCTGCGGCTGGATCTGGCCAATGCGTTACTGCTCACGGAAAACTACAACCAGGCTCGGGAAATCATCCTGTCCGGACTGCTGCAGAAGGATGAGCCGCGTCTGCGTGATGCTCTGGTCGACCTTGATCTGCTGGCAGTCGATCGCCAGCTGCGCAGTTCGGTGCTGAACCGGGACGGGTGTGTGCCGGTGGTGCTGAATGCCCTGCGAATCTCCCCGGGAAATTCCGGCTGCATCACGGCTCTTTCGCTGCTGCGTTCTCTTGGCGCTGAAATTCCGCCCGAACCGCTCCAGCCCGGCCTTGAATACTGGCAGAAGCAGCAGGATGCCGACCCGGATGCCAGTGAACCGCGACTGTTCGTCAGCGAGCTGCTGTTTCTTTCCGGCGAGAAGGTTCGAGCAGTGGAGAATCTGCGACCTGCCGTCTCGAAGTATCCAACACTGCGGCTCACCATGGCACGACTGCTGATGGGAGCCGGGGATGAAGCCGGTGGTCGCAAACTGCTCTTCGACCTGCTGCGGGATTCGGCCAAACGACTTGTGGAAGATCCCGGCAATCTGCTGACCATTCTGGAACGCGCCGAAGCCATGCTCCTGCTCAAACGCCCGGATGATGTGCGGCTGATGATTCAGGAGTTTACGGGTGCGTCCGGGAGTGGTCGATCATTGCGGGAGGAGACGGCCGTGATGGATCTTTACGGCCGCGCGTGCCTGATGAAGTTCGATGAACTGACTGGCTATTCCGCGGAGAGCGTGAAGCAGGCAACCAGTCCCGAACAGCTGCAGTTTCATGATGTGAGCAGCAATGAGATTGTCCCGCTGGCAGTCGAAGCGGCGGAGATCAGCGGCAGTGCCTTCGGTGCCATTGAACGCCTGTCACGCCTGTCACTCTCGAACCACGCGGCCGCAAGGTACGCCGATGAAGCGCTCAGAAAGCTGCGTCTGGAAGGTCAGTCCGGGGTCATCGCACTCAATCTGCTGGGCGACCATGCACGGATCATGCAGAACTATGAAAAGGCAATCTTCTGGCTTGAACAGGCCAACTCCACTGCTGCCGGCCGTAACCCGATGGTCCTCAATAACCTTGCTCTGACCACCATTCGTGGCCGTCCTCAGGATGCTGAAACGGCCCTGCGATACGCCCATGAAACGCTGGCACTGGTGCCCGGCAATAGTGATGCACTCGCTGCGCGCGGCGAAATTCATCTGGTCATGAAGAACTACAAGGATGCGCTGGCAGACCTGATCGAATCACTGCGAAATCGCGGGGGTTCTGTCGAGGTCCACCGACTGCTCGAAAAAGCTTATCTCGGACTGGGCGACGAACGAATGGCCCACGAACACGCCAAACGCGCCACAGAACTGGCAACCGGTGCCACCTCCAGCTGAGGATTTGCAGAGCCGCGGAATTCACCGGAAATCGTTGTCGCATCATTTGCCATGGTTCAGCCCGGAGGCAGTTCCTGCTACGCTTCGTGAAGTCTGTTTCGGCAGAGCCACAGGACAGCGTTCGTCTGCGGCACAGCCACCGTCACAGTAGCCACCGTCACAGCCAGCCTGCCCCCGGGCCGATTCCCATGATCTTCCTGCTCGATAACTACGATTCCTTCACGTTTAACCTCGTGCAGCGCATCGGCGAAATCGATCCGTCCACCGAAATCCGCGTGGAGCGGAACGACCAGATTTCCATCGACCAGATCGCAGATCTTAAACCAGATCGCATCATCGTGTCCCCCGGTCCCTGCAGTCCAAAGGAAGCGGGCCTGTCCTGCAGCGTCATTTCCCACTTCGGTAAGCTCATTCCAGTGCTTGGGGTGTGCCTTGGACACCAGTGCATGGCTGACGTCTTCGGTGCCCAGGTCGTCCGCGCTTCCCGACTCATGCACGGCAAAACCTCACTGATTTCTCACACCGGGCAGGGGGTCTTCGCCGGCCTCCCAAACCCCTTTCAGGCCACCCGCTACCATAGCCTGATTGTTCCGCGCGAAACCGTGCCAGACTGCCTCGAAATCACCGCCTGGGTCGAAGATCCCGGTCAGCCCTTCGAGGTCATGGGGCTCAGACACCGCCATTACCCCATCCACGGTGTTCAGTTCCACCCGGAAAGCTTCCTCACCGAAAAAGGCACCGACCTGCTGCGAAACTTCCTCGAACTCTGAATACAGCAAAACCTCAGAATCGATGGAAGCTGCGAAAGCCGCAGATTGCCCCCATTCGCTGCCACTCGTCCCCGCCCTGCAGCTTTGCGCCTCCCTTCCCGGCAATCGTGGAACGAGAGGCAAATCTGACGCCTAGACTGGGCTGCATCGTTCGGCAGCAGATCCTGCCAGCCGGTCAGCACGCCCTGCACCTTTGCCCGTCGTCCGGGTTCGGATGGTCGCATGTCCCTGATTCTTGACTCCCCTCGCACGGCTTCTGCCTCATCGCCTGACGGCACCGTCGCTGCTGCCCAGCCCACTCGCCTGCCGCACTGGCTGTGCTGGAACCCTGCCACTCCACTCGTTTTCGCCACTGTCGGCCTGATTTTCCTGGGCCTGACCCGTGTCCCGCTGTGGCACAGTGATATCTGGGATCATCTCAATTATGGTCAGCAGATGCTCCAGACCGGCCGGATCCCACGGTCGGAACCCCTGCTGACTCTGTGCGAAGGCGTTCGCATGGTGAATCTGCCCTGGCTCGCAGAACTGATGCTCACACGCGTCGAACAGACGTGCGGAATTGTCGGTCTGCAGTTCCTCTCGGCCTTTCTCGGTTCTACCGGCCTGCTGCTGATTTCCCTGCAGGCCACACGTGCTGGTCGCTCATGGCTGGCCGGCGTCTTCGCGGCGGTGAGCTGTTATTTTGTCAATCGGCATGAACTCGGAGTGCTTCGACCACAACTGTTCGGCCTGCTGCTGGCCTGCGGGCTGCTCACATGGATTCTCGCCCGACCGCACCGATTTCGCCTGGCGTGGGTTGCTGTACCGCTGCTGTTTACGCTGTGGGCGAATCTGCATGGTTCGTTTGTCGTCGGCCTGATGCTGCTCGGCCTTGCTGTGCTCGGTCGCGCCGGAGACCTGCTCCGCGCATCCCGATCGCCGCGTCTGGTCTTCGCTGACCCCACACTGCATCGACTTCTCCTGCTGCTGCAGCTGTCCGCCGCTGCTGTGCTGATGAATCCCTTCGGCATGGCAGCCTATGCCGAAGTCTTCAGCGTCGCCGGTCATCCCAATCTGTCCAGCATGCTGGAATGGAACCCTCTCACACTCCGCATACCTGCCGGACAGCGATTCGCCGCACTGTCATTGGTCACCATACTCCTGCTGGGGTTGACACCGCGGCGTGTTCGCACCACCGAACTACTGATACTCACCGTAACCGCCCTGCTGACCGCATGGTCTGCACGCATGCTCAACTGGTTTACACCCGCCGCCGCGCTGATTGCCGGCA
The DNA here is from genome assembly GCA_046074585.1 of Planctomycetota bacterium. GTDB lineage: Bacteria > Planctomycetota > Planctomycetia > Planctomycetales > Planctomycetaceae > SXXK01. The sequence goes on from JBJTOM010000090.1 coordinate 12,316, forward strand.
TGCATCTGGCCGCTGTCGTCCGCAGCTTTCTCAACACGCGGCACAGACGCCGGGTCTCTGAATTGGCCGCGTCTGAATCCACCCCCGGCGTGGAACCGCTGGACACCACGGACGTTGCCAGGCCCCCGGTCTGGATCTGGACAGCAGCCTCCCTCGGCATCCTTTGGCTCTGTCTGATGCTCAATCCCTTCGCCCGATGGCTGCTCCGCGGAACACTCCCGCCGGAAGCTCAGCTTGTCTCAGCCGACACACCCGTTTCCGCTGTTGAATGGCTGAAGACCCGGACAAGTCACCCGCCGGGACTCGCCTTCGTCCCGGCCGAATGGTCCGGATACCTCATGTACCGCGGCCCGGTGGCCCTGAAACCACTTGTGAATATCCACGCGCACCTTATCCCGGAGGAAGTCTGGAACGACTACATGCGGCTGACACACGGTCCCGCCGACTGGAATGGACTGTTTGATGAATATGGCGTGAACATCGCGGTCGTCAGCCGTCGGGGGCAGCCCGCCCTGATCAAACGCATCCGCGAATCCACTGACTGGCAGGCCGCTTTTGAAGACCGCCAGACCGTGATCTTTGTCCGCAGACAGCCCGTCTGAATCAGTCCAGCAGGTCCCCACGAACAGCCAGGCGACACCATGTCCAACACCCATCCTCGATCATCCGTGTTCTCCACTGCCCGCTCGAGACGCCGTGTCTCCGCGGGACTTGTGGCCACTGTGCAGCTGATCGTACTCGGTATCGCAGTGCCCGCATGGACGCTGTCAGCGGCTGCTGACCGCACGGCTGTGACTTCCGCACTGCTCAGACAACCCTGGCCACTCGAATCACTCCCCGACATCCCGCCACCTCGACCCGTTCCCTCCCTTTACGACAACCCGGCCGTCGTCTCCGACGAACAACTGGCCACCGTCCTCAGGAAACTCATCCCGAGGTTCAGTCAGAGTCAGTTGCGGCCGAACCTGATCGAACATGCCCTGCGCACCTGGGGCAGTGAAATCCAATTCCAGGCGGAAGACACCATCTCAGGTCCCGATCTGGCCGCCTTCCTCACGGATTCCGCGAAACATCTGCAGTCGTGGAACCATCGCGTCTCCCCACTGCTGTTGGATACCGGGCTGGGCGTGCACGTGCGGTTTTCGGAAGATGCCGCCGGGTCCGTCCATCATGATCACGCTCTCGCAGCACTCACGGAAGCAGGACTGCCGCTGAATGCCCCCGTGTTCACCACTGTGCGTTCACTGCAGCTGCGGGATGTGCTCCAGGAAGCCCTTCGCGACTTTCGCCCGGATGAACGCGAAACGGAATGGTCCGCCATGGCCTTCACGCTCTGGCTGGCTGGTCCGGAAATCACGGGCTGGCACACCGCCCAGGGACGCCACGTCACGCTCGATCTGCTCGCCCGCCGACTGATTCGCAGCCACAAACGCGGCGGAGTTTGTCTGGGGACCCACCGCATCTACACGATGATGCTGATGCTGCGGCTGAACAGGGAACATTCCGGAAAACTGCTGCACCCCGACACCGTCACCGCCTCCACTGAGTATCTGGCCGACATTCGGGACCGCATCACGGCATCCCAGTGGCCCGATGGATCGTGGAACAGCAACTGGGTCGATGGTGCCGACTGCTTCCGACTGACGGATCCTCAGGAGAAGGCGTCCAAACGCGTCATCGCCACCGGTCACCATCTGGAGTGGCTGGCCCTGGCCCCCGAACATCTGCATCCGCCCCAGGAACAGATCCTGAAAGCCGCTGCATGGCTGGTGCAGAACGTCAGCCAGACTCCGCAGGAGGACATTGATCAGAATTTCACCTTCTACTCGCACGTCGGCAAAGCTCTTGCCCTCTGGCGAAAAACAACCCCGGCCGAATTCTGGACGCGGTGGATTGAGCTGCACCCGGAAGCGACCCGCCTGGAACCCCGCATCCCGACACCTGGCCCGGCAGACGCCGTCGGCCATTGACTGCGAATCATCCGCGACAAGGCGTGCAGGGATCTCAACACGCCCGTGTCCGCCGGACTTCATCTACCGTCCAAACCGGCCTTTGAACCAGCGCCACAGGCGCGCGGCCCAGCCGGGGTTGAGCACGGTTTCCGTCCACGTTCTGTGAGAAGCCGAGAAATTGTTCCAGGCCATCTCGGTGTAGGGTTCGAAGGTATTTTTCAGCGACGCGACCAATCCCTGCGTCCGCACGTGCTGAAGACTGGCCGCATAGTGAGCGAACAGGTTGCGATTGATAATCCGCCCGGCTACGAACAGTCCGGCGAGTGTTCCCTGAGTGGCTTCGCGAATCGCTTCCACGGTGTGCATCGCGAGAGCACCTGAGACCCCGAGCAGACTGACATTTTCGCTGACCGCCAGATCCTTCATTTCCTGCCACAGCCGGCGAATTTCAGTTTCCGGGATGAGCACTGAGGGGTCAATTTCATTCAGGGCCTTGCGCGTCTGAGTCACGGACTCTTTGAGTTCCGCGAGTGACAGCGGTGGCAGATCAAAGGCAGAAGCGGCCCGACCACTGGCCTTCTGCACGGCAGCGAACAAATCTTCCACGCGGTGGATTGTCGAACTGTCGTCAATCAGCCCCTGACGCTGCAGCTCTGTCGCCAGCTCTTCCAGGTAGATGCGGGTGCCGTATGCAGCATCACTGACGATGGCCAGAATCCACAACGGTGAGACGTGCAGCGTGGTCAGGCCGGTGATGTCGATAAAGTTGGCGATTGCCTTCTTCGCCACAAAACGGCCTGTATCGGCAGTGGGCGCCGCTGCATCCGCCGATGCCGCAGAACTCGTACCGCTCGTGGCACTGGGATCGGAACCCCCGGTTGCTCCCGCAGCACTGCTGCCACCCACATCACCCACGGCCGACAGGAGGAAGTTCAGTGAGTTGCGGATGGCGACTTCATAGCTTTTCGACGTTTGAAACGCCTGCGGGACAATGAACTCTGCCAGCTCCTTCGCCGTTCCGGCTGTCAGGCCCACGGCGCTGCGGACGATTCGTTCCGGCAGTGACGCGCTGTAAAGAATTCCGTTGAGCAGCGTCTGCAGCGGGGTGTGTTCGTCCACGGTCCGACCGCTGGCTGCCGACTCCGGCTCTGAATGTGACATCAGAGAATCCTTCGCATACCGGCCGTCATGACGTCGTCCACTTCCGGACTGCAGAACGCCACACTGACTTCGTAACCGCCCTGTGGCCATGCTTCCTTCACAGGCACATACCACGGACCACCGTCACCGTAAGCTGCCGCTGCCACAAATCTGCCTGCAGCAAGTTCCTGAGCCCGCAGCTGATACTCAATAAATGACTCCCCGGGCAGATGCAGCAGCGAAACATCGTTGAGCGAGAGAGTGCTGAGAATGATCGGCTGCCTGCTTTCTACACGCTGCACCCACGCCAGTTCAAAGGCGGGACGGTTGCGGCCAACCACCGGGTTTTGCTTATTGGCAATCATTGCTGCCAGTCGCTCAGCACTCAGATCACTTCGCGGGACCGGCAGGATTTCGGCCGTTTTCCATTCGGCCGTTTCCACGGGTTCCCGCTGCAGATCCGCATCAGCAGCTACGATGCCGTCGTAAATGCGGCGTGCCAGTACCGCACGCATGGGCCTGGTGCCGTCGTTGTATTTTCCGGCCGCCACGTTCCCCGCACAGCCAGTGAAGTACAGATGAGTCGTGCCGGGCTCTTCTTCCTGACGCTGCCTCCGCGCCATCCCGGGAAAATCACTGCTCGCTCGACCATCCCCGTAATAGCTCATCGGGTGAGTCGCGTAGTAGTGGGCACAGACGACCTTTTTGTCCCCGCTGTAGAAGGCCACCGTCCGCAGCCAGGGGTCGATGAGTCCTTCTGGGAGTGCGCGCAGGGCCGGGTCAGCACAGGCACTCCCACGCATGCTGATGATCCGCCCGTCCGCCCCCAGATTCACGCGACGATTGGCAGCCACCTCAGACACCCGGCCACGCCCGCGACCAATGTGCGTCACCGGCACCGCCCGTGACACCGCCTCTCGAATCGCCACCCGGATCCGATCCAGACACCGCTCAAAAAAATCCGGGAGCATGATGTTCGGGAGATCGCCCTGAGCATCCACAAGACGCTGCGCGTCCAGACAGGCGAACGGCGCGTTGTGCTGATGCACGCACTGAACCGCCGCACGGTCCGGAGTTGTTCCGGCGGCCTCAGCCATCGCCGTTCGCCACCGCAGATGCGCGGAATTCAGGATTCCCGTCCAGTCAACCGCACACACCACCATCGGCGCACCCGCACCCAGCAGCACAAATCCAATCGCCTCCTGCGGATCGTCCACCGCCTCAATCGGTTTGATCCAGCCACCACAGCAGCCATGGCCGGTGGGAGCCGTCACGTCGATGCGAAACGGTGCGATCTGCAGACCACTGCTGCGAGCCGGTAAAGCCGGAAGAACGGACAGGGCCGCAGAGGTCTGCAGAAATTGACGACGACTGGATTGAGCCACGTGAAAACTCCTGATTAATGGTTGTGTTCGAGAAACAGTTCCAGCGCCCGCCGGTTGGACTCAAATGCCATCCGCTTCAGTTCCCGTCGACCCGGACGACAAAAATGCCAGCTCGAAATCTCGCCGTCACCCGCAGCCAGCTCGTCAAAACTGTGCACTTCCATCACAAAAAACAGATCCGTGACCGGCAGAATAAACCCCTGATACACGTATTCGTTCGGAAAAGATGCGAGGTAACGGCAGGACCGCACCCGCAGCCCGATCTCTTCCTTCACCTCCCGATGCAGCGCGTCCTCTGCGGTTTCACCGGCGTCAATAAATCCACCCGGCAGTCCGTACAAGCCTTTGCCCGGGTCTTTGGCG